>JBOHVN010000099.1:0-27347 GCA_050735675.1 Binatia bacterium
GATATCATTGCCTTTATCCCAGGTTTTGCTCATGTCTTCGGTGGAACGGCTGTTCTTCGCTTGCCAGCGGCCGAAGGCGACCGCGTTGGTTCTGTCGTCATGACCGGTGGTGTAAAAAGTCGGCAAGTGTTTTTTGCGCGCTTCGGCGAGCAACTCGGCGATGCGCCGGACGCCCTCCCACCCTTCGGCGCCGCAACTGTTGCGGAAGCGCTTGACCGATTCGAGAATCGGCTCCTCTTTGTCGCCGACGAAATTGTAATTAACATCAATGACTAAAATCGCCGGGCGCTGGCCGAACCCGGCGCGCTTGCCGTAACCGGAAAGCGCGAAGACTTCTTTGTCGCGCGGCGTTAGAGTATCGTCCCAAGTCGCCATTTCAGTTCTCCTTTATCGGCAGGATTTGCCGAATGTTCAGCGCAAACTCGTGAGGATGTCAAGACGAAAGTTGGCTGTCTCGTTTGACGGTTACGCGTGGGTACCCTACAAACAGAACATGGAAAAAAATTATCGCAATAAACTGGTTTTGAGTTTCATCTTTGTGTTCGCATGCAGTTGCGGCTCATCGGTGGCGCTCTGGACGGACGGTGAAGTCCCCTTTGTGCGTTCGACGCCCGAGGTTATTGACCGGATGCTCGAAATGGCGCGGGTGAAACGGGGGGACCTGGTGTACGACATCGGCAGCGGCGACGGCGCAATCGTTATTCGAGCCGCAAAGAAATACGGCGTGCGAGCGGTCGGCATCGAAATCGACGAAGATCTAGTCGCCAAAGCGCGTGAAAACGCTGTCCGTGAAAAAGTCGAGCGTTTGGTCGAGTTCCGCGCAGAGGACGCGTTCACGGTCGATGTGTCGCAGGCGACTGTGGTGACGCTATATATGCTGCCGGAATTCAACGCCAAGCTCCGGCCGATTCTCGACCGCCAGCTAAAACCTGGAACCCGGGTGGTGTCGCACGATTACGAAATTCCCGGCTGGGTGCCCGACAGAGTGGAAACCGTCAAGGGCGACTGGTTTCACGAACACAAAATATTGCTGTTCGAAATTCGCTGAAGCCGACGCACTCGTCACGCTCAATATCCCGCCAAGCGATAGAATCTCTCCGGGTTGGTCTGCAAGATCTTCGCTTTAGCCGTCTCGCTGATATCGGCGCGATCGCGCAGCATTTTTTCGGCATAACGCTCGCGATCGCCGTGCGGCATGTCCGAGCCGAACAGAATCTGCCCTTCGCCGATCAAGTCCAAAACGTGCGGCAACAGCACGTCTTCCACCTCGGCGCTGAAGTAAAGATTGCCGCGTTTGATGTACTCCATCGGCGCAACTTCCTGGATCGGCGCCGTGCGCGAAACGACGTTGGCGAGATTCCTTCCCGAGTGTTGGAAGCGATGGTGCAGGCGCTCGAGGATGAAGTGTACCCACAAGCAGCCGGCTTCCAGATAGACCACGCGCAGATTCGGGAAGCGGTCCAATATGCCACCGCTCATCATCGATACCAAGCCCATCAACACCGGCATGGAGAAAGCGATCACGCCGGAGGGATAAATGTGCGTGTACAGATTATTGATCGACGGGCAGGCCCAGCCGACGTGCACGGCGAGCGGAAGATCCGCTTCAGCCACCGCTTCGTAAAACGGCAGCAGGCTCGGATCGTCGAGCAAGCGATCGCCGGCGGTGCCGAGAATCATCATGCCCACCGCGCCGAGCTTCTTGGCTTCTTTGACCTGTCGCACCGCCGCCGGAATATCGTCGAGATTGACGACGCCGACCCATTTGAGCCGCTCCCGTCCGGAGAGCACATCGCCGAGCCAGCGGTTGTAAGCATCGCACATGGCGGTGACGTAAGCGGGATTGCAGCTCAGCGGATACGCAAGAAAAAGCGTCGGGTAAAGAACTTGGATCCAGATGCCTTCTTCGTCCATGATTTGCAGCCGCTCGCTCAAATTCGTCAACTCCATGCTGCCGACGGTGTCCGGTTTGCGCTGGGCGTGGCGCACCGGCTTGCCTTGGAAACTTACCGGCGTGCCGAGATTGTTACAGCCGCGGCCGACGCGGCGCGGAAAAAGCTGCTCGTCGATCATCCAATAGGCTAGCCCGTCTTCGCCGGCGGCGACGACCTGAGGGCGCTGCGCCCGGAAAGCGGGATCGAAGTAGTTATCGCTGAAAGTGACCACGTTTTCTTCGTCGTGACCGTCGGCATCGATGACGCGCAAAATGGGTATCCTCCCTCGTGTGTGGATCTATCTATCTAGCTTATAACAAGCGTCGAATCAGAGATTCAACAGCGACGCCGCAACTGGCGGCACTGCAACAAAGATCGGCCATGCGGTGAGTCCGTGAAGTTGTTCGATTGAATTTCCAGGACGAGAACGGCCGGGGTGATTCAAACTATTGCGATTCGCAACCGGCGCGCCGATCGGTCGGCAGCTTACTGCCAGGCGTAAAAGCGCTTGGCGTTCTCGCCGAGGACCTTGGTCTTGGCCGATTCCGAGATATCCTTGCGGCCGCGGATCGTGGCGGTGACATGGGGAAACATCCCGTCCCAATGTGGATAGTCGGAGGCGAAAACGATCTTGTCCTCGCCGATGCGCTCGATCACATAAGGTAAGGTTTCTTCTTCCGGTTCCATGGCGAAGAACCAGCTGCCGTGCTTGATGTATTCGCTCGGCTTGTTTTTGCAAAGCGGCGATTCGACTTTGCCGCGTTTTTCCCATTCTTCATCCATCCGTTCCATCCAGTAGGGCACCCAACCGACGCCGCATTCGAGAAAGGCGATGCGCAGCTTCGGGAAGCGTTCGGCAACGCCGCCGTACATCAGGCCGGCAAACTGAATGAACGTTTCCACCGGCCGGCCGATCGTATGCATGAAGATAAAACTATCGAAGCGGATTTCTCCCGCCGGGCCTTCGCGCCGGTTGTGGACGCAGAGCGGCACATTGAGGCGTTCGAGCTCTTCGTAGAGCGGCCAAAAAGTTTGCGAGCCCAAGTGTTCCTTCATGCCCTGAGTGGCCACGGCAATCGACGATAATCCAAGCTTAGTGACAGCGCGGTTGGCCTCCGCGACGGCGGCTTTCGGATCCTGCAGCGGGACTAACGCAACGGCTTTCAGACGGGGGCTTTGGCTGCACACTTCGGCAATAAAATCGTTGTAAGCGCGCGCATAAGCGACAGCGTAATCGCGTTCGACCATACTGTTGACGGCAAAACTGCTGGTCGGGAACAACACCGAGACATCGATGCCCTCTTTGTCCATGTCATTGAGTCGGGTCGGCAGGTCGTTTTTTTCCAAACCGCCCAATAAACCCCCCATGTTGGTATCCATGCCATCGGAAGGCAGAAGTCCGCCGGCGCGTTTCGAATAGGGCTCGGGCAGGTATTTTCGTATGTCGGTATCTTTCTCGACGATGTGGCCGTCGGCATCGATGGTATTCATGAGAGTCCTCCCTGGCGAATATCTGAACAATTGAGTCGACGTGCCAGAGCTTAATCGGAGGACTGCGCCGGTGTCAACGGCAAAGGAATGCCGATTTGGATCGCGACTGCATGTGGGGACTTTGCGCTTAAAGCGAAGGAACTTTTTACGCCCGTTGGTCGGGACGCGGGGTGCGGCTCAGTGCCGCCAGCTTTGAATGGGATGAGAGGTTCACTCGGCGGAGTGATTGTTTGTTCTCCGCCGAGCGTTTATTGTGCCAAGCGAAGGGTGAATTAGTATTCACCGCGCTGGCGCTGCAAGCGCTGGATATCTTGCTGGTTACGGTTGATCTCGGCCTGGTTGCGGTGGATCTGCTGCTGCTGCCGGTAGTTGGTGTTCTCATGACCTTGCAACTGATCACCGACCAAGGCGCCGGCGCCTAGGCCGAGCGCACCGCCGATGGCCGCGCCGGCACCCGGGTGGCCAACCGCCGCGCCGATGATGCCGCCGGCCGCCGCGCCGCCAAGCGCGCCGATACCGGCGCCCTTCTCACGTGTGGTCAGCGATCCGCCGGCGCAGCCGGTTAAAAAAAGCGCTGCCGCTATCATCGTAACGCCTGTGCTCTTAATAAGTTTCTTATGGCCGAGCATAATTTCCCCCTTCTGCCCTCGTCTAGGATTTTTTTGCTTTACCCTTGCTTTTCTGTTTGCCGTTGTTTTGTTTGCCTCGTTCGGCTGAGTCATTATTATCATGCAAGCGGTGTCGCTCGTTCGCGCGCACCCAGCCGCGTTCAGGGTCGGCTGACCATTGGGCGTTAGAGTTCTCAGAACCTTTGCCACTCCTGTGCTCGCCAGCCTTGCCGCCGCGTTGGTTCGTCCCGCCTTTGCCGGCCCCGGCTGCGAGCGTAGAGCTGGTAGCGCTGCCGAGCAGGGCCGTGAGAGTCATAAGTGCGATTGCGCGGGTGAAGCTAGGCATCGTAGCGACCCTACGCCGCCGAGGTATCCACTCCGGCGAGCGCTGATGGGCGCGAAGCGGCCGACCCCAAAGCGACGTCCAGCGGCTTTAGTTGAACTTTCGAGATATTCTCGTTTAAGCGCCGGGCCATCTCGGTAACGAGTGCCAGGATCGTCAGACAGTTGCGTGACTCCATCGATTTTTCCTCCCGACGTTTGCGTGTGGTTTTCTTCATGGTTGATTTCCTCTTCAGGTTGGGAGGCGCAATCCCGGTGCCAATCAAAAAAATACGCGAATTTGATTACTTAGCTAAGACAACGGTTTCCGACCGAGTAGAAATGTGTGTCCTTGGGGAGAAATTACCGGGTCGGCAGGAGCAAAAAAGTCAGTGGTTAGCGGCGGTCTGGATCTGATCACTTTAGCGGAGTGAGCGCAGCGCTTGAATGCGTTCTGAAGTTGCCGGATGAGTGGATAGAATGCCGCCGCCGCTGTCGCCATTGCGGCGCATGAGCCAGTCAAGCGTATTGATCATCGTATGTTTGGAATAACCCGCGCGTTCCAGCAGCTCGACTGCGTGGCGGTCGGCTTCGAGCTCGAGCGGTCGGGTGTAGTTGTTAGTGATCAAGCTACCGGCCAGCGGAGTGAACGAACTACTGCCGGGAAACAGTTGTTCTAATAGCGCGACTCCCAGGCTCAATCCGGTGCCGACCATCTGCGCTTTGGCTGCATGCCCGAGGTCCTCATGGGCAATTTCATGGGCTAGGACGCCGCGCAGTTGATCGTCGCTTGCCCGGTTCAATAAACCCGTGGTCACGTAGTAACGTCCCTCCCCCGCATTGGCGGCGTTAATCGCCGGGTCGTCGACGATCGAAACCTGGATGTTGTCATAATCTATTCGACGGTTGGTGACGCGCAGGAGCGGCAGCATCACGGCGCGCACCCGGGACATCGGATGCTCGCTGCGGCGGCTCGAATATTCGCGCCGATCTAGGCGGTCTTCTCGGAATGACGCAGCCTCCACTGCCATGGTGAAAAAAATCACCACGGCTATCGACCCAAGCAATTTTATCCAGTTTTTCATCGGCTAGATCCTCGAGCTGGGTACCTGTGAGTTAGACGAATCAGCATCCAGTTTATAAACCAGCGCAACGCCCGTGCCAATTGAGAATGACAATAAAGTTCGAGACTTCAGCGCGATAGCCCGGCGCACTCAGGAAAAAATGTTCAATAGCGGGGGAAAATTACTCTTTGGAGTAGAGCGTAAGCTTGGCGTTTAAGGTCTTCGGAGTGATGCCCAAGAGTTGGGCGGCGTGCGTCTTATTGCCGCCGGTGGCGCCGAGCGCGCGCTCGATCGCCTGACGCTCGGCCTCGGCGAGGGACACGGGGGCGCGCTCAGTTTGTTCGTCGATGACTGCGGTCAGGCAATATTGCTTAAAATCTTTGCCAGTTAAGCTTGTCCCCGTCGCCAACACGGTGAGGCGCTCCATCGCGTTGCGCAACTCGCGGACATTACCCGGCCAGTTGTGCGCCAGGAGCGCCGGACCGAGTTCCGCAGACCAAGGTAAAACATTGCGTTGATACTTGGCCGCGAAGGATTCGAGGAAGTAGCCGGCAAGCAGCCTGATATCCTCGCCGCGCTCGCGCAAGGGCGGCAGCTCGAGATGAAAAACGTTTAGCCGATAGAAAAGATCTTGGCGCAGTTTGCCTTCTTTCACCGCCGCCGCAGGCTGGCGGTTGGTGGCGGCGACCACCCGGACGGAGATGGGAATATGCTTGTTGCCGCCGATGCGGCGGATCTGGCCTTCTTCGAGCACGCGCAGCAGTTTCGGCTGGATCTCCAGTGCCATTTCGGTGATCTCGTCGAGAAAAAGCGTGCCGCCGTCGGCTTGTTCAAAACAGCCGAGGCGGCGATCGACCGCGCTGGTAAACGCACCCTTCTCGTGACCGAAGAGCTCGCTTTCCATCAGCGTCGGCGAGATCGCCGCGCAATTAAGCGCGAGAAACTCACCGTCGCGGCGCGGTGACAGGTCGTGCACGGTTTGCGCAACCAGCTCCTTGCCGGTGCCGCTCTCGCCGCTGACCAGCACGGCCGCGCTGGTCGCGGCGATCTGGCCGATTTGCTGGTAAAGCCGGCGCATGGGCGCCGATTTGCCGATCAGCGCGCCGTAGGAGCCGAGCGGCGATTCGAGCCGCTGGCGCAGCGCGCCGGTTTCGCGCGCCAGCGAAATCTGTTTCAGCGCCTTTTCGAGCACGGCGCGCAAACGCTCCGGCTCGAGCGGCTTGGGCAGGTAATCGTAGGCGCCGAGCTTGATTGCTTGAACGGCGGTGTCAATGGTGGCCTGACCCGTAACAAACACGATCGCGATTTGCTGCACGCGCTCGCCGAGCGCGGCGATGAACTCCAATCCGGTCATGCCTGGCATCATCAAATCCGTGACAATCGCGGGCGGCAGCTCCTGCTCGCACAGTCTGAGCGCGGCTTTGCCGTCGGCGGCTTCGATTGCTTGATAGCCCCAGCTATCGAGCAAGACCACAAGACCGTCACGGGTGGCGGCATCGTCGTCAACGACGAGCACGGTGGGTCGCGATCGCGCCATTCAATGCATGGCCTCCAGCGGCAGCGTCACGCGAAATGTCGCGCCGCTGCCATTACGGTCTTGATAAAATAATGAGCCGCCGTGGGATTCGACGATCAACTGGCTGAGCGGCAAGCCGATGCCGCTGCCGCCTACTTTGGTGGTCTTGCCGAACTCAAACAATTCAGCGCGCCGCTCGGGCGGCACGCCCGGTCCGGCGTCGCTGATGTCGACGATCAACTCGTTGTCGTTCCGGTTGGCGCTGACGCGAATTTCGCCGCCGTTGGGCTGGGCTTCCATGGCGTTGCGCAGGAGATTATCAAAACTCTGCCGCAGCCGGGTGGCGTCGCCTTGCAGCGGCCAAGGCCCGGGAGCAAGCTCCGCCGCAAGGTTGATCTTCTTTGCCGTGCAAGCCGAGCCCACCGCTTCCAAGCTTGTGCCCAACACTTCGGCGACGTCGATGGGTTTTTTTTCCATCGTCACCGGCGCCGAGTAGTCGGTAAAATCGCGCACCAAGCGGTCGACCTGGCGCACGCTGGAATCCAAGGCCGAGAGCGAGCGCCGCGATTGCACATCGGCATCATCGACGGCGCTGACCTTGTTGCGCAGCACCTCTAAATGAATCGCCAGGGCATTGAGCGGCGTTTTTACTTCGTGGGCAAGTGTGCGCGCGGCGATGGCGAGGCGCTGTAGCGGCGCGGGCACGCCGACGTTCTTGCGCTGCTTCATCACCAAGCGATCGATCAAATCCAAGCTGGCGCCGACTTCGTCATGGCTGGCATATTGCGGCCGAGCTGCATAAGTGCCTGCTTCAGCTTGGCGTAACGTGTCGCTAATCAGACGAAAGCGGCGGGTGTAAAGCGCAGTTGTGAGGAATGCGCTGACTAGAGCAACAGCGCCGCCCAGGGCGAAAAGCAAAATGAATTGTCGCCAGAGCCCTGTCAACAATCCGGTCCAGTCGGCCGGGTTGATCCACAGTCGCAGGCCCCCAGGGCTGCGCACACCGGCCGGCATCTGCAACGGCACCCAAATGTCGTAATAGTCGATTTTGCCTTGGCGCCTGGCATTGATGATGGTCTCGCCGGCGCGCAGCTTGTCCAACACCGGCTCACCAGCGGCTTGTTTGTTGCGATCGCCATCGACGGAACTGTAGAGCAACCGGCCTTCGGCGTTAACGACCCACATGGCTTCGATGCTGGCGCTACGATCGAGAAATGCCTGCATTAGGCCTTTGACTTCAGCATGGCGCGGCGGAGTGTAGCGCAGCGGGCGGGAAGAAGATCTGCCGGGATTCTTGCCGGGCAGAAGATTGCCCAGAAAGTCCCAGAAAGACGACGGAGAGCGTTGGTCTTGCCGAGGCTGGACGACGATTGAGCGTTCGCGCAGGCTGTCGGCCAGGGCGATTTCTACCTGACGCGCCATCAACAGCGCAGTTTGCAGCGTGGCTTCGGTGGTTAGCCGCTGCGCGATCAGCCAGATCCCCAGGCCGAGAACGCCGAAAATCACCACCACCGTGCCGCAAAAAACGGCCACCTGTTGCTGGCGTAGACTCATGCGCGGGCTAGAATACCAGATTGGTCGATACCAGCAAAGTTTACATTACCAACGGGCTGGCTTGCGCCTCCCAACCCTTTGTTGCATATTTAAATTTCATGCTTATCGACGCGCGCCAACGACCGCTCAAGGACCTGCGCATCTCGGTCACCGATCGCTGTAACTTCCGCTGCACTTATTGCATGCCGCTGGACGAGTACGAGTGGATCGACAAGAGGGAAATTTTAACCTTTGAAGAAATCACCCGGTTGGCGACGCTTTTCGTCGGGCTGGGCGTCGAAAAAATCCGGCTTACCGGCGGCGAGCCCCTGGTGCGGAAGAACCTCGATCACCTGGTTGCCAAGCTGTCCGCCATCGCGGGTCTTAAAGATCTTTGCCTGACGACCAATGCGGCGTTATTGGCAGGCCAGATCGATTCATTGAAGCGCGCTGGTCTGAAACGGGTCAACATCAGCATCGACAGCCTGGACCCCGAACGTTTCCGCGGCATGACCAAGCGTGGCGATCTCGAAAAAGTCATGGACGGGATATTTGCCGCCAAGGCTGCCGGGCTGGCGCCCATCAAGCTCAACGCCGTGGTCGAGCGCGGCGTCAACGATGACGACATTGTACCGCTCGTGGAGTTCTCCCGCGAGCATGGTTTTGCCATGCGTTTCATCGAGTACATGGACGTGGGCAATTCGAATAACTGGACATCGGCAAAATTGGTGGCGAAAAGGGAAATCATCGACAAAATTAGCGCGCGCTACCCGCTGCGTGAAGTCGGCCGCGACCAGGGCAGCGCGCCTTCCGTCGATTACGAATTCGTCGACGGCAAGGGCGACATCGGCGTGATCGCGTCCGTGACCGAGCCGTTCTGTTCAAGCTGCACGAGGATTCGCCTCACGGCGGACGGTAAGATCGTTACTTGTTTGTTTGCGCAACTAGGCCACGACGTAAAAGCCCCGCTGCGCAGCGGGGCGTCGGACGACGAGATTGGGAATTTCCTAAGTTCGATCTGGCAACAACGGACGGACCGTTATTCCGTGGAGCGCTTGCAGGCGCTAAACTCTGCCAACTACGATCCCAAGAGCCACAAAAAAATCGAGATGATTTCTCTCGGCGGGTAATTCTATCAAATTTCGCTATCCACTAGAGCAGACTGCTGAAAAAACTCATGTGCTTCGTTGTTTGGCGCACTGGGTGGAGTGCTGGAGTTAATGGATTGGAACCCAATACTCCAATACTCCTGTCCTCCAACACTTCCCGTTTTGCTCACTCAGAGCTTTCAGCAACCTGCCTACTAGTCTCTTGGCAGCAGACCGCGCCGCTCTAAACTCGCGCGCTGCTCCGGCGTCAGCTGTTCCAGGCGGACAAAACCGCGATTGCCATAGGCGCGCATGCAGCCGTCGATAAAGCCTGCGCTGAAACTCGTGCCGATGCCGTAGCCAGAACCGCTGCATTCCGCAGTCGCGCCGGTCTGAGGCTGAATCATTTTTACGCTCCGGCTCGCACAGGCGGAAATCACGAAAATGAAACTGGCGCCAATAAGAGAGCGAGCGTAAACGCGCATTTTTGGTTTTGCCATTTTTGCCTCCGGGTTGAGCGGCTCTACGGCAACGCTGTCAATGTCAGCAACAGCAGTTAGACGCTTAACCTAGAACTCTCTTAATGCAATCGTCGGTATCATTGCACGCCATAAGCGATTGCGATAGCTAAGTACGACAAATTTGTCAGGAGGACGGGGATGCTGCTCGAGGGCAAAATTGCGCTGGTGACCGGCTCGACGCATAATATTGGTTTGGCAATCGCGCGCGGCTTCGCGCGGGAGGGCGCCAAGGTCATCGTGCATTCGCGCCACGAAGAGGATGCGAAAAAAATCGCACAGGAAATTTACGGCGACTTCTTCGCCGCCGACGTGGCTATGCCGGATCAGGTTGGCGCGATGTTCGAGCACATCAAGAAAAAACATGGGCGCATCGATATTCTCGTGAACAGCGTCGCTCAGTCGTCGAAAGGTGGCGTGCTCGATGTGCCTCTCGAAGAATGGAACCGGATCATGACCATCAATTTGACCGGTTATTTTCTCTGTCTTCAGCACGCCGGTAAAATGATGAAGGAGCAAGGCGGCGGCAGCATCATCAATATCTCGGCCGGTTCCGGCGAACGTTCGAGTCCCGGCGGCGCGGCGTACTCCGTCTCGAAAGGCGCGATTAATTCGCTGACCCGTCAAGCTGCGGCGGATCTGGCGCCGGCGATTCGCGTGAACGGGCTCATTTCGGGCCTGGTCGGCACGCCCATCGGTCAAAAAGACATGGGCAACCGCAAACCGGAATACGATACCATACCGCTGCGCCGCATCGGCCAGCCCGAGGACGTCGCCGAGGCGGCGGTATTCCTTGCGTCGGATAAAGCGAGCTATATTACCAATACGATTCTGCCGGTCGACGGCGGGCGCTTAAACGCCATGGGCAGCGGCAGTTCGAGATGATCGGCGACCCATGGCGCAGTGCTCAACACGCTGCGTGGACCGATCACTCGAGTCAACGACGATGCCGTTAATAGGCGGCGCGCTCCTACTATGTCCGGTCGGAGTGCTTTCAGAGAATCGCCGTTCAGTTTCGCGAAATTCGCAAGCGGTTTCCTGATTTTGTGCTGAACCAGCTCTACACGATGCGCGCAACGTTGATTCTCGATGTCGGCACCGGCAAGCAAGGCGGGCGCTGGAGCGATACGTTCATAGATCGTGTTTTTCCGGTGAAAGAGAGAACCCAGTCATTGGAAAGGAAAGTGTGTTTCTGAATTCCAGTGCGAACAGGCATGCCACCAAGCGCAACTGGATCGACGGTTCGATTCCTTAATCACCGAGTTGCCAAATCGGCAGCGGCTCCGATTCGAAAAAAGCTGAGCCGCTAATCGACACCCTATGCTATTCCCCCTCAGCCGCGACGGGTGGCTGATCTTCGCCAGCTGCGGCGTCCGTTCTTTCGCCTACGGGTTTCTCTCGGTTATTCTCGGACTTTATCTCGACTCCATTGGCCTTGGCGCTGCCACGATTGGCCGGATTTTTACTGGCGCCCTCGCCGGTGGCGCGGTGATGACGATCATCATCACTGCTGTGGCCGATCGCTTCGGGCGCAGAGCGTTGTTAATCGTCGGCGCGATCTTTATGGCGCTCGCGGGTTGGGTTTTTGCGGCCAGTCACGATCCCATCCTTCTGACGATCGCTGCGATCTTCGGCACGATCAGCCCATCGGGCAAAGAAGTCGGCCCGTTTCTCTCCATCGAGCAAGCGATTTTACCGCGGACGACCAGCGACCGGCACCGTACGGCGGTGTTTTCTGCTTACAATCTGGTCGGTTCCTTCGCCGGCGCTCTTGGCGCGCTCGCGGTCGGAATACCTACGCTCTTCTCGCTCACTCCAGTTAAGGGTTATCAACTCCTAGTTTGGGGCTACGTTGGCTTGGCGCTAATTTTGGCACTGCTATTCGCATTGCTCTCGCGCAACGTCGAAGCGAAGGCCGTCTCTGGTTTTCAAAATCGAGGAGTCGGTGTGCGTAAGTCACGCAGCATCATCGCCAAACTGGCCGGTCTTTTCGCTCTGGACGCTTTTGCCGGCGGCTTTATCGTGCAAAGCATCGTCGCTTATTGGTTTTACCTGCGATTCGAAACCGACTTGAACGCCTTGGGCTGGATTTTCTTTGGCACCAACCTTCTCGCGGCCCTTTCGTTTCTTGCTGCTCCGGGCATCGCCCGCCGCTTCGGACTCCTTAACACCATGGTGTTTACGCATCTGCCATCAAACTTTCTGATTCTTCTTGTGCCGCTGATGCCGAATCTTGAATTAGCCGTTGCCGTGCTGCTGCTGCGAAATTCATTGTCACAGCTCGACGTACCGACGCGTCAATCCTACACGATGGCCGTGGTCGACGCCGACGAGCGCGCTGCGTCGGCCGGAATCCTCTCTATTGCCCGCAACGCCGGCGCGGCGCTGGCGCCGTTATTCACGGGGGCAATTCTTGCGCGGCCGACCTGGGGAATGCCCTTCTTATTAGCTGGAGGATTGAAAGTCATTTACGACCTGTGGATCTTTGCGGTGTTTCGCAAAGTGAAACCGCCTGAGGAAAAAACCTAGCAAGACATCGTGACTCTCAATTTTACGCCTGGATGGATTCGGGCACGCGGAATCTACGCCGGTAGGCTCATGACCGAAGCATTTCCAAAATCTCAGTATCTGGGGTTTCGACTATCATCAGGGATGGATCAATGAGGCCCAGAACATCGCGCGTCAAACCTGACTTAACGATCGGATCTCGTCGCGGTCCGTCGGAAATACATGTATGATCCGCTTCTGTCTTCGTAACAGCAGCCAGGATCTTGGACAAAACTTTGACACAAGACACGACGTCAATTGACCGCAGCGACGGCTCCTTTCTCGAGGTCTTCCTGGTTGCCCTGCGTCTCGGTCTCACCTCCTTCGGCGGCCCGATCGCGCATCTCGGATATTTTCGTGACGAGTACGTGGTCCGGCGAAAGTGGTTGGATGAGCGCGGTTATGCCGATCTCGTGGCGCTCTGTCAGTTTCTGCCAGGGCCGGCAAGCAGCCAGGTCGGCATGGCGCTCGGCATTGCCCGCGCGGGGCTGCCCGGCGCTCTGGCGGCCTGGCTCGGTTTCACTTTGCCTTCAGCGCTGGCGCTGGCGCTTTTCGCTTTTGGTGTGGCTGCGCTCGGCGGAGCGGCTGATGCGGGTTGGTTGCACGGCTTGAAAATTGTCGCCGTTGCCGTCGTTGCCCAGGCGGTATGGGGCATGGCGAAAAATCTCTGCCCCGATCGCCGGCGGGCGACCTTGGCCATCCTGACGGCGGTCGTTACCCTGGCTTGGCCGAGCGCGGCGGGTCAATTAGTTTCAATAACCGCCGGCGGCATTATCGGCTGGTTGCTGCTGCCGTCGACGGAGCTTGGCGCCGAAGCTCACACGCAATTTCCTATCAGCAAACGCACGGCCATTATCGCTTGGATCATTTTTTTCGCTCTGTTGTTTGGCTTGCCGATTGTCCGGCAGTCGACAGCAATTCAAACGCTCGAGATTTTCGATAGTTTTTTTCGCGTCGGTTCATTGGTCTTTGGCGGCGGACATGTGGTTTTGCCGTTGCTGCAAGCGGAAGTCGTTGCTCCGGGTTGGATTACCAACGAACAATTCGTCGCTGGCTATGGTGCTGCTCAGGCGGTGCCGGGGCCTTTGTTTACGTTCTCTGCATACATCGGCGCAATGATCGGCGGTTGGAGCGGGGCTATTCTCTGTCTCGCTGCGATTTTTCTACCCGCGTTCCTACTTGTTGTTGGTGCGCTGCCCTTCTGGGAAACGCTGCGCAGCCGAACGAGTTTTCAATCGGCGTTGAGCGGGGTGAATGCCGCCGTGGTCGGGCTGCTGCTCGCGGCGCTCTACCAACCGGTATGGACAAGCGCGATTATGAGCCCCGGTGATTTCGCCCTCGGTTTGATCGCCTTCGGCCTTCTGATATCTTGGCAGTGGGCGTCTTGGTTGGTCGTCGTTCTGACCGCCGTGAGTGGCGAGCTGTTGACTCGTTTATGAAACTTGCAATCACGAACTCTTGTGCTCGAATGTCGAACGGCGCTGTGTTGACAAGGGTTGGGATTGAGCCGATGATCCGGCGCATGCGCAGAAAGGTTTTGGCAACTCTGCTCATGTTTGGTTGGATTCTTCTGGCAGGTTTAGACCTGGTGGAGGATCTCGACGAGATTCCCGGCCATGGCGTTGTTTCGAACGCCTCCTCACCAGACAGCTTGAAATGGAAGCGCAATGGATGGGGCGCTCTAGCCAATAACATCGTCGAGTCGGCGACGCGCATCCCACAAGCGTTCGTCGCGTTCGCGAGCCTAACTGCCGTCATCTTTGATCTCGACGTAAATCTAGATTTCCGCAGATACTTTCGCCTTCATAAACTCTATCGCGTGTTTTTGATCTAGCCTTAAGTTTCCTTTTCAGATTTTTACTCGACGCGCGAGACGAAGCTCGCGTTGCGCAATATTTACGTGACTGGTTTGGCTCAAGCCAAACCTATTGGAAAGGAAGCGGTTATGGAAGATTTCCCTATTTGGTTAAAGCTTGTGGTTTGGACAACTGTGGGCGGCACTCTGGCCTACGCGGTCGGAGCGGCGATCTATAGCGGAATGCTAGGTTAACCAAGCCGGGGTCTGTGGCGCCAGCGCGCGACCAGTTTGCGCGCCGGCGCCACGCAACGCGCGGAAGGCGCCTGATCTCGCCGCCATAAACTAGTCGGGCGCCGGCGATTTTTCGGCCGAAGACACGAGGACCTTGTCGATCCGCTTGCCGTCCATATCGACGACCTCGAAACGCAAGTGATTCCATTCATAGTGTTCGGATACCGATGGAACGCGTCCCATTTGGGTAAAAAGAAAACCGCCTAAGGTTTGAAACGTGTCGCGCTTTTCTCCGGGTAGAGTTTCGAGTTGAAAGATCTCTTTGAACTCGTCCACGGACATCATGCCATCGAGCAACCAAGAGCCGTCCTTTCGCTGAACCGCTTTCGGTTGTGCCGGTGTTTTGCCGAGCGGCATATCGCCGGCGATCGCTTCGAGCAGATCGTGGTGCGTCAGCAGGCCCTCGATGCCGCCGTACTCGTCCACGACCAAGACGATGTGGCTGCCCGACTTTTTGATGTTATCGAGCACCTGCAGCGCGGTCATGCTCCTGGGAACGAACGCGGCTTGTTGCATGGTTGCCTTAAGATCGACGCTCTTGCCCAGAAGGAAACTCGTCAAGATATCTTTTGCTTGAACTACGCCAATAACCTCATCCAAGCTTTTTACGCAGACCGGGAAGCGCGAATGGCCGCTATCGGAAAGTTTGGTGCGAATCTGATCGATCGAGTCATTGACATCGAGCCAAATGATTTGCGTTCGCGGCGTCATTAAACCGCGCGCGCTCATATCGCCAAGCTGAAACACCGCTTCAACCATGTCCTGTTCCGTTTCTTCGAAGACTCCGGCCTCCGTGCCTTGTCGAATCAGGGTTCTGATCTCTTCTTCGGTCACGGACGATTGTTCCTCGAAGCGCTTGCCGAATAACCGAAACACCAGGTCCGTAGAGGTGCTCAAGAGTTGGACCACGGGAGCGCAGACCTTGAGCAGCAAGCGCATCGGCGGCGCCATAAACATGGCGATCGACTCGGGATGGCCCAAAGCGAGACGTTTGGGCACCAGCTCGCCGATAATCACCGAGCAGTAGGTGATACTGAGCACCACGGCGCCGAGAGCGAGCGATCGGCTGTAGGGCGCGATGACGGGGATGGCATTCAACTGCGCGGCCAGCCACTCGGTAAGAGTGCCGCCGCCGAAGGCGCCGGCGAGAATACCGACCAGGGTGATGCCGATTTGCACCGTCGAGAGGAACGGGTTCGGGTTTTTAGCCAGCTCCAACGCCGCCCGCGCCTTGGCTAACCCCTGATTGGCCAACTCCTGCAGGCGCGACTTGCGCGCGGCTACCACGGCGATCTCCGACATGGCGAATATGCCGTTGGCGATCAGGAGTAGAAATATTGCGACGATTTCAAGTCCTACGTTAGGCACGTTTGCTCCTAATATTCGGGACCCATCACTACACGGATTGAACCAGAGACTACCGAATCGGACGGTGTTTGTCTAAAGTCGCGGCTTGGCAGGCCGCCCCGGCTTAGGCGGGCCGCCGCCGTATTCGACGACTGGCACGAGTATTACCGGCGCGGGCGCAGTGGCGTCAAATATTGCGATCCTGGACAAAGCGAGCGTGGTGAGAATATATTCATTGATAGATCAAAAGCCCAAGAGGAACGCGAGCGAATGCTTAAAGTGATACCCGTGGAAGAAGCTGTGGGTTTGCCCTTGGCCCATGACATTACCGAAATTGTGCCCGGTAAGCACAAAGGCCCGGCGTTTCGTCGCGGCCATATCGTGCGTCAAGAGGATATTTCCAAACTTCTGGACGTCGGCAAACGCAATCTTTATGTCATGGAATTGGAAAAAGACGAACTGCACGAAGAGGACGCCGCGCGTCGACTTGCCAAGGCCGCGGCCGGGCCGAATCTCGATTTGACCGGTCCGAGCGAAGGACGAATCAATCTGGTCGCGGCGATTCCCGGCTTGCTCAAAGTAGACGCCGAACTTCTTTATCGCTTCAATTCCTTAGGCGATCTCATGTTAGCGACGCTGCCGGGGGACCGCTACGTGAAAGAGGGCACCGTGGTCGCTGGCACAAGAACGATCCCAGTGGTGGTTAAAGAAGAGTTGATTCAGAAAGCCGAGGCATTGTGCAAGGAAAAACCCATCGTCACGCTCTTGCCGATGGCGCCGAAGAAGGTGCACTTAGTCGTTACCGGCAGTGAAGTTTTTAGCGGCCGAATAAAGGACGGTTTCGGCCCGATTGTGACGCGGAAAGTTGGCGAGCTCGGCTCGACGTTGGAGTCGGTCAGACTGGCGCCCGACGATCCGGACGTGATCGCCGGCGATATCAACAGCGCGAAGCGGGCCGGGGCCGATATTATTCTCGTCAGCGGCGGCATGTCGGTGGACCCGGACGACAAAACGCCGGAAGGCATCCGCCGCAGCGGCGCGAAAGTAGAAACTCACGGTTTTCCCGTGTTGCCCGGCTCGATGTTTGTCATGGCGTATCTGGGCGACATTCCCGTCATGGGGCTTTCGGGCTGCGTGCTGCATGATCCGTTTACCGCCTTCGATGCGTTGTTGCCGCGCTTGCTGGCGGGAGAAAAGATCACGCGGGCCGACATCATCGCGATGGGTCACGGGGGTTTGCAGCGCAAGCATGATCACTAATTGGCGGAGAGAATAAAAGATGGAGGATCGCGGATTGCAATCCTCGATCTTCGATTCTCGATCCTCGGAATCGAAACAGGAGAAATTTTATGGAGGTTTTACGAACCCTCAAAGAGCGCTGCGATCCTAAAAACGCCGCGCTGGTCGTCGTCGATGTGCAGAACGATTTCGTCAGTCCCGACGGCAGCGCCGGCAAACGCGGCGAAGACGTGAGCGCAGCGATGGCGATCATGCCTCCCCTGCTTCGTCTGATCGACGAAGCTCGTCGGGTGGGTCTCACGATCGTCTATATCAGGACGACTCACAGCGAGTGGACCGATACGCCCTCGTGGATCTACCGCACATCGCAGAAAGGCGGGCTTAGCACCTGCCGCGAGGGAACATGGGGAGCGGAATTCTACGAAGGAATTTCGCCGCTGCCGACGGAACGAGTCGTGGTGAAGCACCGCTACAGCGCCTTCATCAACACCGATCTCAACACCGTGCTCAAGGCGCGCAACATCCAAAGCGTGCTGGTCTGCGGCGTCGCGACCAATGTCTGCGTCGAGACGACGGCGCGCGACGCGTATATGTTCGATTACTACGTCACGATGATCGATGACTGCTCGGCGGCCTACGAAGCCAAGTTACATCTTGGCACGCTGGATAACATGCGGCGCCATTTCGGGCTGGTCGCCTCGTCGAATGAAATTATCGACACTTGGCGCGATCTGCCGGCTAAACAAGCGGCGGGACTTTAGGATCGCTTTTTTAAGCTCGCACCGTCGAAAAAAGACCTGGTAGGATTTTTCTACCCGATCTTTTGCATTCGGGGCTTCAACTTTGAGCTTATTTCATCATGTCGGCGTTGATTCTCTCTAAAGCTTCGGGCGGCGGCTGGAGGTCGGCCTGTGTCAATTCCGATAATGGAATGTCGCACAGGTTCAGTTCTTCGGCGAATTCCTTGCGGTTTGGATTGTAATAAATGAGGCCGGTCAAAAATTTGCCTTCAGCGATGGAGCCGTGGATCGCCTGGATCGCTTGGGCTTTATTCGTCGGGTCATAGTCTTTGCCGAGCTTGTGCAAAATGATGCGCGAGCCATCGTGCATTTCGACTTGATGATCGGTGCCCTCGTCGTAATCCGCTTCAATGTTTTCGTAGGGCGGGATGAAGTCGAGATCATGGATCGGATCCAGATGCCCTTTGACGTACTTCAAGCTCTTGGTCGAGCCTTCGTGATTATTGAAGGTCACGCAGGGGCTGATGACATCCAAGATGGCGCTGCCCTTGTGCGAGAGCGCGCCTTGAACCAGTGGCGCAAGCTGCTTGCGATCGCCGGAAAAACTCCGGGCAACGTACGTGGCGCCGAGGGTGATCGCAAGCTCGGCCAAATCGATGGCGGGGATGTCGTTCACCTTGCCGCCCTTCATTATCGAACCTACGTCCGCCGTGGCCGAAAATTGGCCTTTGGTTAAGCCGTACACGCCATTGTTCTCGATGATGTAGGTGATGTTTATGTTGCGCCGCATCATATGACAAAAATTGCCCAGACCGATGGCCGAGGTGTCACCGTCGCCGGAGACGCCGATCGGCAGCAAGGTGTGGTTCGCCAAGTTGGCGCCGGTGGCTACCGCCGACATTCTGCCGTGGACGGCGTTAAAGCCGAATGATTGGCTCAAAAAATACGCCGGGGTTTTCGACGAACAGCCAATGCCGCTCAGCTTGACGACTTTGCGTGGATCGATGCTGTTCTCGAAGAAAGCGCGCTGGACTGACGCCGAGATCGCATCATGGCCACAACCTCGGCACATGGTCGAGGGCGCACCATCGTAGTCTTTTTCGGTTAACTTCAGACGATTGACTTTTGCTTCTGCCATTTTTTATCCTGCCCTTACGCTGTTTTTGCTGATTGGCTTGCGGCGAAAATTTGATTGACGACTTCGAGGGGCGTGGCCGGCAGACCATTGTAGATCAGCACGCCGACGATCTTGGTGCCGTATTCGGGATACTCATCTTTGATGATCGCCGCCATCTGCGCGTCACGGTTTTGCTCGACCAGATAAATGGTATCGTGCTCGGCCAAGAAATCCCTCACTTCACTGGTCAAGGGCAAAGCACGAATCAGCAGGTGATTGGTTTTCAGCCCGCGCGCCTTCAAACGGTCGCGCGCTTCGCGCACCGGCTCATAACTCGAACCATAACAGATAATGCCGGTCTTTACGCCTCTTTCCTTTTCAACGATTGGCTTCGGCACGAATTTGCGGGCGGTGTCGAACTTGTTGCGTAGACGGTCAAGAATATATTTATAGTCGTGCTCGTCTTCGGAGTATCTTGCGTCAGCGTCGTGACCCGAACCGCGGGTAAAGTAAGACGCCATCCGGTTTTGATTCCCTGGCACGGTTCGGTACGGAATACCGTCGCCATCTTGATCAAAGTAACGGCGGAATTTTTTGCCGGCTTTGGTCCACTCGTCGAGATCTTGCTCGGTCAGCCGTTTGCCGAGGTCAAACGGTTCCTGATTCAATTTGAGCGGTTCGGAAGGCCACATGTTCATGCCGAGGTCGAGGTCCATCGCCACGAAAACCGGCGTTTGAAAGCGATCGGCAAAATTGAAACTCTGGCGCGCCAGCTCGAAACAAGAGTTCATGTCATGGGGTATCAAAATGAGATGGCGGGTATCGCCGTGGGACGCTCCGTACATGAGGGAAATATCCGCCTGCTGAGTTCTCGTTGGTAATCCGGTCGAGGGCCCGCCGCGTTGGATAATGAAAAAAACACTGGGAATTTCCGCGTAGTAGGCAAGGCCGATGGTCTCGTTCATGAGCGAAACTCCGGGCCCCGAAGTGGAAGTCATGGCACGCGCTCCAGCCCAGCCCGCGCCCACGACCATACCTGCGGAAGCGATCTCGTCTTCTGCTTGAACGATCGCATAAGTTTTCTTCCCGTCCTTGGGTTTGCGCAAGCGCGGCAGGTAATACTCCATCGATTCGGCCAGCGAGCTTGATGGCGTAATCGGGTACCAGCAAATAACCGATGCGCCGCCGTAAATGGCGCCCAGCGCTGCGGCGGTATTGCCTTCGGTGATGATCTTACCTTTATTGCCGTTCGGAATGGTCTCGAGGCGAGCGATGTTTTGCTTGAAATTCTGTTCCTTGCAGTACTGATAGCCGGCGTCGATACAAATTAAATTGGATTCGATCACCGCGGGCTTTTTACCGAAGGTGTCTTCGAGTACGGCCTTGATCACCGACATATCGATGCCGAAGAGGTAAGCCAGCGCGCCGACGTAGACCATGTTGCGCTGCTTGGCGCGCAGAGGCGATGCGGGCACGAGTTTGGCGACCAGCTTGTTCGCCGGAAAACCGATGTACTGGACGCCGTCGCGCTTCAAGTTCGACGCGAGCGTCGTGGAATCGTCGTAAAGAATCAAACCGCCGTCGCGCACGCGGTAGATATCCTTGGCGACGGTGGCGTCGTTGAACATCACCATCACGTCGATTACGTCTTTTCGACTCAGATAGCCGTCGGCCGAGGCGCGAATCTGATACCAGGTGGGCAAACCCTGAATATTCGACGGAAACATGTTCTTCGATGAGCAGGGAATACCCATTTTAAAGATCGCCTTGAAAAGAATATTGTTCGATGAAGCGCTGCCGGAACCATTCTCGGTGGCGACGCAGATGTTGAGATCATTGATTAACGCTGTGTCCAAAATACGACCTCCTTGGAGCTCTTTAGCAACTCGGCGAATTCTACCATATATGCCCGGAAAGACAATTGTTTAGAACTTCTAGCCCGGCGTATATTGATCCTCCGTGTCGAGATACTCGGCGACTTCCTTCCACGTCCGGCGAACCTGTTCGTCGACATTAAACGCGCGCGCGTATTGGAGAATCTCCGGCATGGACACCAGGCCGATAAGATCGCCGCTATCTGTGCTGACGGGCATATTGCGGATATCGCGGCGGTACATCTCCGCGAGCACGTCGCCGACCAGCGCGGTTTGCGGCATGGTGATGATCGGCGCAGTCATCACCTGCTGCACCATCGTTTCCTTGACGGGAGTTTCTTTGGCGGCCACCCGCTTGAGCACGTCGCGCTCGGTGAAGATGCCGGCCGGTTTGCCCGCAGCGGTCACGACCACCGCGGTAACGTTTTTTTTGTTCATGAAATCGATGGCTTCATGAACAGTTGCAGTTTGATCGATCAACTCGATGGCGCCGGCCGCGATGTCGCCTAGGGTTCGTGTTTCGCTCAGGCCCTGCCCCAGTTCCACCGCGATGTTGAGAATCCGCCGCATGGAGACGATGCCGATGATCTTACCGCGCTGGCCGCGCACCAAGAGATGGCGAAATTTGCCGCGATACATTTTCCCGAAAGCCTCGATAATGTGCGTTTCTTCGCGCACGGCACGGACCGGCGTGGTCATCACGCTTTTGATATCGGCCTTGCGCGCGTCGATGCCGGCATTGACCACGCGTTTCAAGACGTCCTTTTCGGTAAAGATGCCGATCGGTACGCCGTCATCCGTCACGATGATGCGGCCAACGTCCTCCGCCACCATGATTTCCATCGCTTGAAAAATAGTCGCGGCGACGGGCGCCATCGTGAGATTAGTCGTCATGATCTCGCTGACTTTGTTAGAAAGCATAGGCGCCCCCCTGGCCGTGATGGCGTTTTGATGGAGCCGGTGACTTCTGTGGTTGCTGATTTAGCCTTTATTATAACACCTCCATGGGCATGCGATACAAGGTTTGGCGCAACTCTCAGTAAGCGGCGAGACAATATTGCGACCCGGTACGTGGGCGTGTTAGATTTGATCAAGTTTTAGGCGAAGCGAAATCGACGATGAGCCGCAGGGAAACCGAACACGAACACGGGTTGGTCACCGAGACCAAAAAGAAGGTCAAACGCCCGCCGCTTTATAAAGTCTTGCTGCACAATGACGATTACACGACCAAAGAATTTGTCGTACAGGTCCTGCAGTACGTTTTTCACAAAGAACAAACCGAAGCGGTCCAAATTATGCTCCATGTACACAAGAAGGGCATCGGCGTGGCGGGCGTCTACAGCTATGAGATCGCCGAAACCAAAGTGACGCTGGTCGAGAACCTGGCGCGCCAGCATGAATATCCACTGAAATGCACGATGGAAGAGGCTTAGGATGATTACCAAGGAACTCGAAGCGACCCTGAATTTCGCCTTGAACGAAGCCAAGACGCGGCGTCATGAATACGTCAGCCTTGAGCATCTTCTGTTTGCGTTGCTGCGGGATAAGGACGGTAAAGCGGCGATTCTAGCGTGCGGCGGCGACATCGAACGCCTGCATAAATCACTGGAAGAATACTTCACCGGCCAAATGGAAACTCTGCCGCAGGGCTGGAATCAGGAGCCGCAGCAGACATTGAGCTTTCATCGCGTGCTGCAGCGCGCGGTGATTCACGCCCAGTCGGCCGAGCGCAAAGAGATCAACGGCGGCAATTTGCTCATTGCCATGTACCGCGAGCCGGACTCCTACGCGGTGTTTTTGCTGCAAGAACAGGGCATCACGCGTTTCGATCTGGTGAATTATGTTTCCCACGGCGTCTCCAAGATCGCCACGGACGAGCAGCCCGAGTCACAACCGGAAGAAGAAGGTGACGAGGGTGACGAACGGCCGAAGCGGCGGGTTAACCCATTAGAAGCTTTTACCGTCAACCTGGTCGATAAATCGGCGCAAGGACGTATCGATCCTCTGATCGGCCGCGGCGACGAGATCGAGCGCACGATTCACGTGCTATGCCGGAGGCGCAAGAACAATCCGATTTATGTCGGCGATCCGGGCGTCGGCAAGACGGCGATCGCCGAAGGTTTGGCGATGAAGATCCACCACGGCGATGTGCCGGATGCGCTCAAGGACGCCGTCATTTATGCACTCGACATGGGCGCGCTGCTGGCCGGCACGAAATTCCGCGGCGATTTCGAGGCGCGTTTAAAAGGAATTCTGAGCGGGCTTAAGAAACATCCGAACTCGATTCTTTTCATCGACGAGATTCATACGATTGTCGGCGCCGGCGCCACCAGCGGCGGTTCCATGGACGCCTCGAATATTCTCAAACCGGCGCTCGCTTCCGGCGAGTTAAAATGCATCGGTTCGACCACCTACCACGACTACAAGAGTTATTTTGAAAGGGATCGGGCGCTGGCGCGGCGCTTCCAGAAAATTGAAGTGGCCGAACCGAGCCAGGAGGACGCGGTCAAGATCCTCGAAGGCTTAAAGCCGCACTACGAGAAGCACCACGGCGTGCATTACAGCTCCGGGGCGATCCGCGCGGCGGTCAAACTCTCGGCCAAGCATATCAACGACCGGCGTTTGCCCGACAAAGCGATCGACGTCATCGATGAGATCGGCGCGGCGGTGAAGATCCAGCCGGAGGAAAAACGGCGCAAGTCGATCGGGCCCAAAGACATCGAAAAGATGGTCGCCAAAATAGCCAAGATTCCGCCGCGCAGCGTGTCGAGCTCGGATAAAGAACAGCTGCAAACCCTCGATCGCGATCTAAAGCTCGTCGTCTTCGGCCAGGATGCGGCCATCGATACTTTAGCGAGCACGATCAAACTCTCACGTTCGGGCCTGGGCCATCCGGAAAAGCCGATCGGCTGTTTTCTTTTCGCCGGACCGACCGGCGTCGGCAAAACCGAGTTGGCCAAACAGCTGGCCAAGATCATGGGGATCGAGTTTTTGCGCTTCGACATGAGCGAGTACATGGAGAAGCACACGGTTTCGCGCCTGATCGGCGCCCCGCCCGGCTACGTTGGCTTCGATCAGGGCGGTTTGCTCACCGACGGGATCAACCGCAACCCTTACGCGGTTTTGTTGCTCGATGAAATCGAGAAGGCCCATCCTGACCTGTTCAACATATTGCTCCAGGTGATGGACCACGCGACCTTGACCGATAACAACGGCAAGAAGGCCGACTTCCGTAATATCGTCCTGATCATGACGACTAACGCCGGCGCGCGCGAGATGAGCGGCGCGCCGCTCGGGTTCGGCGCACTCAGCAATTCCGGCAAAGGCAAGGAAGCTGTAGAGAAAATGTTCAGCCCGGAATTTCGCAACCGGCTCGACGCGATGATCACCTTTAACCCGCTCACTCTGGAGAATATCGAGCGCGTCGTCGATAAGTTCATCATCGAGCTCGATCAGCAGCTCAACGATCGCAAGGTCTTTTTGCAACTCACCCCACGGGCGCGGCGCTGGTTTGCCGAGCGCGGCTACGATCCGACTTTCGGCGCGCGGCCGATGGCGCGGCTGATTCAAAACGAAATCAAGCGCGTCCTCGCCGACGAGATCTTGTTCGGGAAGCTGCAAAACGGCGGCAAAGTCGAAGTCGACGAAAGCGAAGGCCAGGTGGTGTTTTCTTATAGCACGCCGACCGTCCCGGCCGCTCCGTCACCGGCGACTGGAGTGCCTTGATTCGCTTCCGAGCAGCTTGCGGAAAATTCTGACTGCAGGTCTGCTCAAAGATCTCAAAAGCGAGGCGCTCTGTATCGTGAACCTGTCCGTGAAACGGGACAGGTGAATCAAGCCGACCACGACCCACGAACACGGAATTGAGAGAGGCGATCGAGCGCGCCGAAGCCTATGAGTCTTTTTCGGCGGCCTGCTAGAGATGGAACAATTGGTCGTTTCACTATTCCTGATTTTTTTCGCCCTCGAATTTGTCGTCGAATCTGTCCTCAATGAACTCAATCTCCGCCACGTGAGGGCGCGCCGCGCCGACAAGGAGATTCCCGAGTTCTTTCGCGGCAGGCTCAGTGCGGACGAATACGACAAGTCGGTCGAATACACTCTCGCCAAAGGCCGCTTCCAGCGCTGGTCTGAGATCTATGGCCGGGCGATCACGCTGGTGATCCTGTTCGGCGGTGTCTTGGGTTTTCTCGATCAGTTTGCTGGGAGGCTTGCGGAGCAGTTTTCTCTGGGAGTTTACGGCCAGGGCATTATCTTCTGCTTGGCGGTGGGTATTTATTTCACAATCGCGAGTTGGGTGACGGATCTTTATTCGACTTTTGCTATCGAGGCCAAGTTCGGCTTCAACAAGTCGACGCTCGGGCTTTATTTTACCGACAAGCTCAAGGGTCTGGTGCTCGGTTTGGTGATCGGCGTTCCTTTTCTCTTCGTCATACTCTGGCTGATGCAGGCGACCGGCAGCTTTTGGTGGGTTTGGGCGTTTGTGTTTATCAGCGGGTTTCAATTGTCGATGATCGTCATCTTTCCGACCTTCATCGCGCCGTGGTTTAATAAATTCGAGCCGCTCAAAGAAGGAGAATTTCGCGAGCGCATCCTGGCTCTGGCCGACCGGGTGGGTTTTAAGACGAGCGGGATTTTTTCGATGGACGGTTCCAAGCGCTCGTCTCATTCGAACGCCTATTTCACGGGCATCGGTAAATCCAAGCGCATCGTCTTGTTCGATACGCTGCTCGAACAGATGAGCATGGAGCAGGGATTGGCGGTACTGGCCCACGAGATGGGCCATTACAAAATGAAGCACATCCAAAGAATGCTGATCGTCCAGACGATTTTTTTGCTGGCCGGGTTGTATGTGCTCAGTTTGCTGCTGGATTTTGCACCGCTTTATTCCGCTTTCGGTTTAGCGCCAAGCCACCACGCCGCGTTAGCGCTTTTCAGCTTACTGTCGGGGGCCGTCACGTTTTATCTCGGGCCCTTGATGAATCGCTTGTCGCGGAAGCACGAATACGAAGCGGACCGCTTCGCGGCGCTGACTCTCCGTGACGGCAAGCCGATGGAAGAAGCGCTGATTAACCTGACGGTAAAAAATCTGTCGAACCTGACGCCTCACCCGTGGTACTCGGCGTACCATTATTCTCATCCTACGCCGGCCGAGCGCATCAGCGCGATCCGTCAGAGCGCGGTCTAATTCAACTAGCGCCAGCCGCGTGGCAAACGCCGGCTTTAGCAAAATTCGCTTGAGCTCACCGGCCATTCATCTGGAGCTCGCTGTGGTTAGTAATGTAGAGATGAGTGTGTGGTCTATCCGGACCTAAGGCTCGACACTCGTTCAGACGTGAAAAAATCGCGACCGGGGGATGATCATGATAACGGCAACGGGACGCGAGACGCGCTATGGCTCGACGTCTTCATCGTTCGTGTATACTTGCCATACATACGATAGCTTACGTCCAGCGTTGTCATATGCGACGTATCGAATCTTCATTTTGATCCGATTCGAGCAGAAGGGGTCGGTGTGACCAACCTCTTTCCTGAGAAGTGCGCATGAACGATTCATTCAGTAGATTTACTTGTCCCCACTGTTCCCCGGCCAAGTCCACGAATGAGCAGACAGGCAAGCACATGGGTGCCAGCTGTTGGCACCATGTGCTTGTTAGTTGCCGCCGTGAGCTGTTTAAACTAAGCGGAACATGAAAACGGTGTCGTCACGCAATTAAGCACTCTAGACCAGCCGTTTGCCAGACTGCTTCCGATGTTGGTATCCCTGACTCCCAGCCAAAAAACTAACGCCACCAAAACGACCACTAAGGTGTACTCGACCATACCCTGTCCATCTTCTTCCATCCAGAGCCGTTTAAGCAAATCCATATTCTATTCCTCCTCGTTGTATTATTTGCCACTCGATGCCAATTTCCACTCAAAAATACCTTGCTACTAAACTCCTGATTCTCTTGTTCCCTGGGTTAGAAGCGAAAAGCAATTTGGGTGCCGCTGGTAAGTGCGACAAATAATGGGGTTTCTTTTGTGAATACGTCAGAAAGCGGGATGTAACCGGGTCAGATTTGGCAATCGGCGCCAGAGTGACAAATGATTATCGTCACACCATCCCTGTGGCATAGCTGAGGGCACGGCCGTTGGGTTGAAATGATACGGCGCGCAGGAAGACGGAGTCTTTGGAACGCCTGTAAACGACACACTATCCATTGAAGATCTTGTACTTTACTATGACGAGTGTTCTCGGGACCTTGCTTTTGTGCGCCATATTCCCCCATGACCAGAGAATTGCTGTGTGTGCCGCGCCGGTTGCGCGGCACACACGCA
>JBOHVN010000100.1:0-4958 GCA_050735675.1 Binatia bacterium
AAGTAGACCCCTTTGAGAGCTTTGCCCAACTGGGCTCTTCGCTGATGAGATAGTGATACAAGAAATCGTTGGCGTAACGGATCGCGCAAACGCCTCTGCCGAGGCACACGTCGAACACAGCGCGGGAGATTTCTCCAACAGGGGCGCGAACCGACATCAGAATATCTCCGCATTTGCCTCGTTTGGTTATCTCAGTTGTAAAAATGCGCCTTGTCGTCTTCCGATCCGCAATGTCGGCGTTCCCTTGAATCAAAGGTAACCCCAACCCCTTTGCGTTGTAGTTCGATGAGCTCGGAGATTGCCCCATTACGATCTCAGCGATCTCCCCCAACTGCTTCACCTCCCATTCCCCGCTAAACCCCGGCAGGCGTTGCTTGCCGGTGAGCAACTGCTGCATGGCGGCCTGTTTGAGGTCGCGCTTCTTGGCGATGAGCTTGTCCTGCGCGCTGATCAGGGCATCCACATCGCTCAGTGCTGCGGCGATAGTGCGTTGCTCGGGAAGGGGCGGTCGAAGTACGGGAATCTGAGAACAGACCAACTTGTTTAGTTTTGGTTGCGCTGTTCCCGTGTTGTGTTCGGCGTAATCAAGGCCCTCCAAAAATTCCGCTAGGTAATCCAGCGACATTCCTTGTCTGGGTCGTAACACGTGCGCATGATTGTTCACCCAAGTCTTACCCGACACCTTGAACGCAAGACGGCAATTCCGGCTAATGATGTTCTCACCATGTTCGCCGAGCAGGATCAGGTCTTCGTCGAAGAGGAAGTCATTCACGTAGTCAACAACGCCGGATGCTCCGTAGTATGGGATATCCCCGCGCATTTTAGCTCGGTCGCTGTCCTTCACCGGCCTTCGCTTTCCATCTAAGAAGTCAACTACATCGCCAAGCGGCTTGACTTCCCACTCCGCCGGAATCACCCCCACCTCAGTCTGTTTATAACCCGGCTTCAGTCCCATACCGCGCCCTCTTTCGATGATGCCCTTGATGTAGCCACGGCGCACGATGTTCCTTCGGATATCGGCCTCCGCGCCGCCGCGAAATAACACGCCGTGAGGTAAATTGACTGCTGCTTTGCCGGTGCTCTTGAGCGAAGTGAGGACGTGCAGCAAGAAGGCATAGTCGCCGTTCTTGGCCGGTGGCACGCCGAACTCGAAGCGCCCGTATTCATCGTGGGCGGGGTTAAAGCCAGTGCTCCATGCTTTGAACGAGAACGGCGGATTGGCGACGATGAAATCGAAAAGTTTGAGCCGGTCATCACGCTCCTTGAAGTGCGGAGCGGAGAGCACGTTGTCCTTCCAGATTTCCGCCGTGGGACATCCGTGCAGGATCATGTTCATCCGGGCCAAAGCCGCTGTCGCGTTGTCCATTTCTTGTCCGTAAATGGCAAGGTCGAGACCCGTGCGGCTCTTGGCCTCGTCGTGGGCTTTGATCAGCAGCGAGCCGGAACCGCAGGTGAGATCGTGGATGGACTGGTCGGCGCGCGTGGCGCTGCCAATGCCGATGACCCGCGACATGATGATGGAAACTTCCGCCGGGGTGTAGAACTGCCCCTTGCTCTTGCCCGACTCGGTGGCGAAGTGGCGCATCAGATATTCGTAGGCGTCGCCCAAAATATCATCGCCCTCGGCGCGGTTGCTGCGGAAATCAAGAGCGGGATTTTCGAAGATGCCGACGAGGTTGGAAAGGCGATCGACCATTTCCTTGCCTTTGCCGAGTTTGTCTTCGTTGTTGAAGTCAGCCTCTGTAATCACGCCAAGATTGTTGGCTTCGGCGAGCTTGGCGATGATCTTGTTCATCTTGTCGCCGATCTCTTTATCGCCCTTGGCCGCCACCATATCGGCAAAGCTCCCGCCCTCGGGCACGACGAGCAACGCGTCCTTTTGACCGGAGTATTTATCAGACACATACTTCACGAACAGGAGGACCAAGACGTAGTCCTTGTACTGCGAAGCATCCATGCCGCCGCGCAGCTCGTCGCAGCTTTTCCAGAGAGAACTGTAGAGTTCAGATTTTTTGATCGCCATTGAAATAATTTGAGTCGAAAAGTTCCTTCACAGGGCTTTTGACGCTTGGTGTCGTGTTCCGGATGCTTTCAGATCTAACTTAGTGAAAGTTTTCGGTAGTTTACTGGATTCGGCGGGTTTCTGACAAGCATTTTTGCTAGCGCGTGGGGGAAACTGCCGTGGGCGTCGTGATCGTGGTTTGAGCTTTCAATTCGTTCTGGGGAGATAACAGGTTTTTGGCGCATAATGATCGCTACGCAAACTGCCGCGGGTTGCAACCGGTGTAAGACGGGATACGATGGCAGGAAAAAACCCAAAGCCGGGCTCAGAAAGGTCGGTGGACGGGAATAAGGATCGCGCTGGAACGACTGGAACATTTGGAACCAGTCGGCGCTGCCGCTAAACGTAGTGCTGGATTCGCTGCAGGCTCGGCGGGAAGAAGAGGTCTTCGGCGTTGGGTTTGTGCTTGATCATCCCCTGCTCGTGCTCATAGCGGATCACCGCTTCCAGGGCCTTGCGGTTGTCTTCCAGATTGTAGGGCCAGGGATCGGGACCGAAGATTTCCTTTTGCTCGCGCATCAGATCCTGCACCCAGACTAAAGCGAAGCTCCGCGGGTCGCTGTTGCGCGCGTAGCAGATCTCTTTGGCTTTTTGAAAAGCCTGCACCAGGCTGATACCCGCCCACGGGTGAGCGTTCAGGATGGAATTTTTCACGACCACGGTGTGCATGATCGGAAAGAAGCCGCCGTTTTTGTAGTACTCGATCTCGGCCTTCTTCGGGTCGGGAAACAGCAGGGCGACTTTTGGATTGCCGCTCCGAATCGACGGCAGGGTTTCCGGATAGAGCGCGGCTTGGATCTCGCCGTCGAGCAGCATCTGGTCGACGTTTTTGCCGCGCGGCACGCGCTTGACATTCATCCACTTGGCGGGATCGAACGGAATATCCTCTTCCTCCTGGCACCACCATTCGATGGTCTTTAAATCGACGCCGTAATGATCCTGCAATATGCCGCGCATCCACAACCCGGCGGAATTTTGCAGCGTATCCAAAGCGACTCGCTTGCCATTCAGATCCGCCGGTTTCTCGATCCCGCAGCCGGTTCGCTTCACCATGTATTGATGGCGGAAACGGCGGTGCGGAAACACCGGGATAGCGTTGTAGTTGCAGCCCTTGTCGCGCGCCACGAGATAGCCAATCAGCGACAGTTCGCAAACCTCGAACTCTTCGTGGCGCAGCATCCTGCCGTGGCGCTCGGGCGACGGCATGGTCAGAACATTGAGTTCGATTCCCTGGGGCTGAATTTCGCCGTTGATCAGCGGGCGCAAAAAATCATAATCGCCGCAGGCCAAGGTGAGTTGCAATTTCGCCATCTATGCTCCTTTAACGTGCTGCCGATACAGTTCGGGCGTGTCGATATCGACGGTGATTCCCGCCTGGTCGGTTTCGATTTCCAGCGTCTCGTCCCGGTGGGCGTTCACCACCGCCTTCGCGCCTTCGCTTAGAGGCGCGGCGAGCAGCTCGGCGAAGAGCGCGCGTGAAAAAATCACCGGATGGCCGCGTTTTCTCCCGCATCGCGGCACGACGATGAGTTTCTTTGACTGGTAAAAACGCCGGATCATGTCATCGACCAGCCCTGGATCGATATAGGGATGATCGACGAGATGCACGAGCATGCCGTCGCAATCGAGGTCGGACTGCAAGCGCCGCACGGCGGCTTGCAGCGAGGACAACTGTCCCAGCTTGTAATGCGGGTTGAGGAGGACTTCGACCGGCAGATGTTCGATCTGCCGCCTCAGTTCATCGGCGTTGTGGCCGAGGACGACGATCACGTTGGCGACGCTGCTCTTCTTTAACGCCGCGACGATTTTCTCAACGAACGTTTGACCTTCGATCGGCAACAGCGCCTTGGGCCGGCCCATGCGGCTCGACTCACCCGCCGAGAGAATCACCGCAACGATCATGACGTGAATCGCTGACGTTTGCTGTAGTCAAAAATCTCCCCTCGCCCGTCCCTTCGACTGCGCGCAGGGCATACTTTTTCAAAGAGGGGGAAAAGTCGCGCTCGGAAAACATCCCCCTTTGACAAAGAGGGATAGAGGGGGATTTTTTTGGCGCTAGAGAATCTGTCTAACATCACTACAGACATTTCTGGTGGGGGCTCGATGGTCACTTATAAACTTTATCGATGAACCCACTCTTCTCCAGTTCCCTGACGATGCTGTCGTCGACCATATCCTCCACCTTGAGATTGACTCCCGGCTTGCGGCTCAATGCTTCTTTGATCTGCACCTCCGTGCCCTCGCGCGTGACCAGGGGAACACGGTCGTGCAGCTTGACGTTGGCAATGTAGGAATCCTCCAGGTACTGTGAATTGTTCTGACGGGTATATTTGGCGATCACCTTCTTGGTTTCTTCCTTGCGCGTTTTGAGAAAATGGGTCGCCTCGATCAAGGCCATCGTCAACCTGCGCATCGTATCGCGCTTCGCCGCCAGATAGCTCTTGGTCGTAGTCGAGCAAATGTAGGGAAAATCGAAACGCTTGTGAAAATCAGCCGTGCTGATCATAATGCGGTGCGGCATGCCCTTGGCCAGGTGAATCGTTCCCGGCGGGGATGGGAATCCAACAATCCTTCCGGTTCGAAACGCCGCCGCGCGCTCCGTGGGTCCACCGACCTGAAGGATCGGGACATCCTTGACCGGCTCCAACCCCAGTCCTTTGATCAATACGCGCGCCGCGACATCGGAGGCGCTGCCGACGCGGCTGATGCCGACGCTCTTGCCCTTCAAATCCTCCGCCGATTTGACCGACTCCTGAACCACCAATTCGTACGGTAATGTATTGATGTAGCACGCCGTCATCACCAGGCTGGCGCCGCCCGCGACAGCACTCGCCACCGCGCCGCCGGAAGCGTTCGCTACGTGAATATCGCCCGAGACCACCGTAGAGACGCTCAT
>JBOHVN010000101.1:0-20339 GCA_050735675.1 Binatia bacterium
GACGATCTCAATGGTTATCTTTTCGCGCTCAACGCCGAGCAATTTCAAAGCGTTCTCGATCGCCGCATCGATGGTGTCGCCTTCGGTTTCCACGAAATCCATAAATCAAGCCTTTCGCTAAAGACTCTAATGGTCGTGACGGTTGATCCAGTACTGCTGAGCGATGGTCAGGAGATTGTTAACCAGCCAGTATACGGTTAACCCCGCAGGAAATGACACAAACATGAATGTAAACATCAACGGCATCAACATCATGATTTTTCTTTGATTCGGGTCGCCTGCCGTCGGCGTCATCCATTGCTGCACGAACATGCTGGCGCCCATGAGGATCGTGAGGACCGGAATGCCGAACTCCCAGGCGCCAACAGTCAGCGGCAGAGATTCCCAGTCCGGCCGGGATAAATCCTTGATCCACAAGAACGACGCATGGCGCAATTCGATCGGCGTGCTCAACGCGTTGTACAAGCCGATGAAGACCGGAAACTGGAGCACCATCGGCAAGCAACCGCCAAGCGGATTGACCCCATTGCGCCGGTAAAGCTCCATGATTTCCTTGTTGAGTTTTTCTTTGTCGTTGCCGTACTTCTCTTTGAGCTTCTCCATCTGCGGCTGGAGCTTCTGCATCGCCTTCATCGACATGAAGCTCTTATGGGTCAACGGCGCCATGAGAATCTTGATCAAAACCGTGAGCAGAATAATGTCGAGGCCGTAGCTTCCGGTAAAGCGATGGAAAAAATGCAGCACATAAAGAAACGGCATCGAGACAAAACCGAAATAGCCGAAGTCGATGGCGCGCTCCAAGCCTTTGCCCACCGCCTTGAGAGTTTCGAGTTCCTTGGGACCGATGAACAGAGTCGCGCGCTCGCTTGGGCTAGGCCCGCTGACCGCGAGAATCAGCACAGCGCGATCCTGGCGCACCGAGACTTTGTGTCCGGCGCCATTCTCTGGCACCAAACCAAAGAAAAAGTAAGTGTGGCCGAACCCCGTCCAGGAAACTTCGCCGCTAAACTCGAGGCCCTCGGCGGCTTCATCCGGTGGGTGGCGTTTGATCTTGTTGTCGACTAAGGCGATAAACCCCTCGAAAGGAGCATCGTGATTGTAAACCGAATGATCAGCTTTATCCGTCAGTAAAATTTCCGGAATCGGCGCGGCGCCATCCGGCGCCTTGACCGAAACCTCCATTTGAATCGGGTACGTCGAGCCGGAAAAGGTAAACGACTTGGCAATGATCGTGCCGCTGGCGTTCTGCCCTTGAAACTGCAAGCTCGCTTTGGCGTCTCCGCTCAACACCAGATCGCCGCCTTGCACCGAATAAATTAAATCGCCGTCTTCAAACGGCTGCGGCGTTTGCCAGCGTACTCCCAATGGCAGCGGCACGCCTGGCGCCGTCTGAACCATTTCGAAGAGCGGGCTGTTATCGTCGGCGGAGACACGATACTTTTTAAACTTGAAGCTCTTCAACCGGGCGCCGCGGTTGGTAAAGACGGCGACATAATTTTCAGTCTCGACTTTGATATCGCGCGCCGGCTGCCCGGCGGGGACCTTGGCCGGCGCGGGTCGAGCCTCGGCTACGGCCGCAACGCCTTTTGTCTCCGCCGGAGTTTCGGCTGTTTCGGTTGTTTTTGTATCGGTTTTTTCGCTGGCCGGCGGCGTCTGTGTCGGCGGCGGATAGAAGCGCGTCACCAAATCCTGGTAGATCACCAGCACGAGAATCGATAGCGCGATGCCGAGGATTGCGCGTTTGTCCATGGATTAAATTACTTTACTGGATCGTATCCGCCAGGATGCCAGGGATGGCAGCGGCCGATCCGACCGAAACCGAAGGCGATTCCCTTGAGGATTCCGTGTTTTTGAATAGCTTCTTCCGTATACGCTGAGCAGCTGGGATAGAATCGGCAAGCGCGCGGCAAGAGGGGCGACACGGCGGCGCGATAACCGGACAGCAGCAAGATCGCCAGCGCGCGCAACATGGTGATCATAACCGACGCCGCAGCGATCGCGGGTTCAAGGTTCGTTCGAGTTCGACGGCAACACTCTCACCCTCGAGTCCGGCGGCGCTCTTGCGCGCGATTACGAGGATATCGGTGCCGGGCCGCAGCGCGGCGCGGCGGCGGCGAAAAAACTCGCGGACTTGCCGCTTGATCCGATTGCGCGTCACTGAGTTGCCCACTTTGCCGCTGACCGTGATCCCCAATCGACACTCGCGGCTGTCATTGGCGCGGCTGATAATGACGAAATTCGCCGAATGAAGTTTCTGACCGATGCGTGACAGTTTGAGAAATTCCGCTCGTTTTCGCAGACGCGCCGTTTTCGGGAACCGTTCCGTGCCTTTCAGCGATACTCCCCGTGCTCGGACTAGCTCCGCGCGCGTTTCGGCGGCACGGTAACCGTCAGGCGTTTGCGGCCTTTGGCGCGGCGGCGCTTGAGCACCTTGCGCCCGCCCGGTGTTTCCATGCGGGTGAGAAAACCATGCGTGCGTTTTCTTCGGATGTTGCTCGGTTGATAAGTTCGTTTCATAGAAGCATTACTCCCTCAGGCCGCTTCGACAGCCAATTATTTACTTCAATCATACCGACTTGGTGTTGTCAATTTTAGCCGGCTTCGGACTTTAACGAGCGATCCATTAGATTTTGCACCGCCTCAGCCGGCTTTTTACCGGCATAAAGCACCTGGTACATCTGCTCGACGATCGGCATTTCGACTTCCAGCCGCTTAGCTAAATCGTAAAGAGAACGCGTATTGCGCACGCCTTCGGCGATCATGCGCGTCGCCCCGGTGATCTCTTGCAGGCTCCTCCCGGCAGCGATCTGCAGTCCGACGGCGCGATTTCGGCTGAGATCGCCGGCACAGGTCAGGATCAAGTCGCCCAACCCCGGTAAACCGGCCAGCGTCGGCGGGTCGGCGCCCATGCGCACGGCCAACCGCGTCATCTCGGCGAGACCGCGCGTGATTAGCGCGGCGCGAGCGTTTTGCCCCAGGCTCAAGCCATCGCTGACGCCGGCGGCAATGGCGATGACGTTTTTCACCACGCCGCCGACCTGCACGCCGATGACATCGCGAGACGTGTAGACGCGCAGATGGCGCGTGCTGAGTATCTGCTGGATCGACCTTGCCACCGTATCGTCGTAGGCCGCGACCGTCACAGCGGCCGGTAGCTGCCGAGCGACTTCGCTGGCGAAGCTCGGTCCCGATAAGAAAGCATGGCGTTGATTGCGCGCGCTTCCGAACAGCTCCGAAAAAAGCTCTCCCATGGTCTTAAGGCTTCCTTCCTCGAGGCCTTTGGTGCCGCACAGAACCATCGTGCCGGCTCCAAGTTTGGCACCGGCCACGGCAAGCACGTCGCGCACGACATGCGAAGGCAGAGCGTAGATAACCAGGGTTTTGTGCTCGACGGCTTCGTCGAGCGCTTGTGTCGCCTTGATGTTAGCGGGAAGCGCGATGCCGGGAAGATAGGTGGGGTTCTCCCTTTTGTCGATTATCGCGCGATAGCAATCGGCGCCATGGCACCAGAGCGTAACCTGTTCGCCCTTGTCAGCGAGCACCTTCGCCAGCGCGGTCCCCCAGCCGCCGGCACCCAACACTCCGATCTCACTGGCCATGACGGATTTTGCCGGCAATAACGATTCGCAAGATGCCGATCATGCGATCGGCCATCTTGTTTCCCTTGGCGAGCCTGAGCCCGACTTATTGCGCTTCGTCCTCGTCTTCTTCCTTTTCCGCCAGGCGCGCCAACGAGACCACACGTTCGCTTTCCTCGATCTCGATTAGACGCACGCCCTGAGTATTGCGGCCGATGACGCGGATGTCTTTGATGCGCATACGAATGATTTTGCCCTTATTGGAAATCAACATGAGCTGATCGTCTTCGGTGACCTGCTGGACCCCCACGACCCGGCCGGTTTTATCCGTGGTCTTCATGGTAATAATGCCCTTGCCACCGCGCGACTGCAGACGGTATTCATCCATCTCCGTGCGCTTGCCGTAGCCGCCTTCGGAAACCGTCAGAATATCAAAACCCAAAGTGAGTATCTCCATGCTGACGACTTTATCGCCCGGGTCAAGCTTCATGCCGACCACGCCGAAAGTGCCGCGCCCCGTCGGGCGGACCTGTTCTTCTTTGAAGCGGATCGACTGGCCATCCGCGGTCGACAGAATGACTTCTTGTTGCCCGTCGGTCAATCGCACGCCGATCACTTCGTCGCCGTCTTCTAAACCGATGGCGCGAATGCCGCTTGCGCGCGGATTGGCGTAGGCCATGAGTTCGGTTTTCTTGATCAGCCCGTTCTTGGTCGCAAAAACGATATAACGCCCTTCCTGAAATTCCCGCACCGAGAGAAACGCCGAGACCCTTTCGCCGGCTTCGAGATCGAGCAGGTTGACGATCGGCCGGCCGCGCGCGGCCCGGCTCGCCTGGGGCAGCTCGTGGACCTTGATCCGATAAACTTTGCCGATCGTGGTAAAAAAGAGAATGTAAGCGTGCATCGACGCGATAAACAGATACTCGACGAAGTCTTCCTCTTTGGTCGTCGTGCCGATCTTGCCCTTGCCGCCCCGCCGCTGCGCCCGGTAAAGCGTCACGGGGTTGCGCTTGATGTAGCCGTCGTGCGATATGGTCACGGCCATATCTTCGTCGACGATCATGTCTTCGATGGAAATCTCTTCGGAGCGATTGACGATTTGCGTGCGCCGCTCGTCGCCGTAGTTTTTCTTGAGCCCGGTCAATTCCTCGACGATGATTTTGTAGATTTCCTTTTCGTCGGCGAGGATGGCGCCGAGCTTGGCGATCAATTCGAGGGTCTCGCGATGCTCGGCCATGATCTTGTCGCGCTCCAAGCCGGTCAAACGCTGCAGCCGCAGGTCCAAGATCGCCTGGGCCTGGATTTCGCTCAGAGCGAAGTTCGCGATCAAGCCTTCCTTGGCGACTCTCGGATCCGCCGCATTGCGGATCAATACGATCACGGCGTCGAGATTATCGAGCGCGATCCGATAACCTTCCAGGATGTGCAATCGCTCTTCGGCTTTACGTAAGTCGTAGGCCGTTCGCCGCGTCACGACTTCTTTGCGATGATCGAGGAAGCACTTCAGCGCTTCCCGGAGATTTAAAAGCTTTGGCTTGCCATCGACGATCGCAAGCATGTTGATGCCGAAGGACTCTTGCAGCGCGGTGTGTTTGTAAAGCTGGTTGATAATGATTTCCGCGACCGCGTCGCGCTTCAGCTCGATGACGATGCGCATGCCCTCGCGGTCCGATTCATCGCGCAGATCGCCTACGCCTTCGATCTTTTTTTCCAGAACCAGGTCGCGGATCTGTTCGATGAGCCTAACCTTGTTCACCTGGTAAGGAATTTCGCTGATGATGATTTGCTCTTTGCCGGTGCGCTTGACGGTTTCGGTGAAGGCTTTGCCGCGCATCTGCACGATGCCTTTGCCTTCGTGATAGGCTTGGACGATCGGCTCCGTGCCGTGGATGAACCCCGCCGTGGGAAAATCGGGACCGGGGATATGCTGCATCAATTGCTTGATCGTCATGTCGGGATTTTCGATGAGGGCGACCAGGCCGTCGATGACTTCGCTCAAATTGTGCGGCGGTACATTGGTCGCCATGCCGACGGCGATGCCCGCCGAGCCGTTGATCAGCAGGTTGGGAATTTTCGACGGCAGAACCGCGGGTTCCTTGAGCGAGTCGTCGTAGTTCGCGATGAAATCGACGGTCTCTTTTTCGATATCGACGAGCATTTCCTCGGCCAGCGGCGCCATGCGGATCTCGGTGTAACGCATCGCAGCGGGATTGTCGCCGTCGATGGAGCCGAAGTTTCCCTGGCCGTCGACCAGCGGGTAGCGCAGGTTAAAATCCTGCGCCATGCGCACAATGGTGTCGTAGATCGCCGTGTCGCCATGGGGATGATACTTACCCATGATATCGCCGACCAGACGGGCCGATTTCTTATACGGCTTATCGGAGGTATTGCTGGCGTCGTACATGGCGTAAAGAACCCGCCGATGCACCGGCTTGAGCCCGTCGCGCACATCGGGCAGCGCGCGGCTGATGATCACGCTCATGGCGTAGGCCATGAACGACTCGCGCATCTCTTCTTCGATATAGACCGGGACTTTTTGTGACTTTATCGTGGCTTCCATGAATGACTCGTGGCTTCGATCGTTTCGAAGCTCTTACATTCGAACGACTGGAACGCTTGGAACTATTGGAACGGCTGGAACCCTTAAATATCCAGATTTTTGACCGTGAGTGCGTTTTCTTCGATGAACTTTCGCCGCGGCTCGACCTCGTCGCCCATCAGCGTCGAGAAGATTTCATCGGCTTCCACCGCGTCTTCGACCCGCACCTGCAACAGCACCCGGGTTTCCGGATTCATCGTGGTTTCCCATAACTGACCCGGATTCATCTCGCCCAGGCCTTTATAGCGCTGGATCGCCAGCCCCTTTTTTCCGCCCTCCATGAAGTAAGCGAGGACTTCCGTGATCGAGCGCAGTTGCGCCTTGTGCTCGCCGTTTTCGACGGCGTAGGGCGGCATGCCGATGCTGCTCAGATCGGCGAATATCTTTCGCACTTCTTTGAACTCCGGACTGGTGAGAAAATCGCGGTCGATGACTGTTTGAAAGCCGGTGCCGTTGGCGCGCGTATGCACCGTCATTTTATAGCAATTATGCTCGCCGTCTTCCTCGAGCAGACAAGAGAGCGGCGCCTGGTCCGGCGCAACCAAACCGACGTACGACGCCAAACGGCTTTCAAAATCGCGCAGCGCTTTTTCGTCCTTCAAGGTCTCTTCGCTGAAACCATCCTCCAACAACAAAGCATCGATCACCGTGCGGTTTTTTCTTTTGCGCGAGAGCAACGTCATGAGCTTATCCCAGCGCACGATCTTTTTGACGTAGCTTTGTAACGGCTGGCCGGCGATCCCACTGCCGTTATTGGCGGCTCTCAGCCGCATGTCCTCAGTGCCGAGCTCGATCAGGTGATCTTCGAGCATCTGCTCGTCTTTTAAGTAACGCTCCTGCTTGCCGCGTTTGACTTTGAAGAGCGGCGGCTGGGCGATAAAGAGATGGCCTTTCTCGACCAGATCGGGCATCTGCCGATAAAAGAATGTGAGCAGCAACGTGCGAATATGCGAGCCGTCGACATCGGCGTCGGTCATGATGATGATCGAATGATAGCGCAGCTTGGAGGCATCGTAGTCTTCTTTGACGCCCGTGCCCAAAGCGGTGATCATCAGGCGAATTTCTTGCGACGAGAGCATTTTATCGAAGCGCGCTTTCTCGACGTTCAGGATTTTACCTTTGAGCGGCAATATTGCCTGATTACGGCGGTCGCGACCCTGCTTGGCCGACCCGCCAGCCGAATCGCCCTCTACTAAATATAGCTCGCTCAGCGCCGGATCGCGTTCCTGGCAGTCGGCCAGTTTGCCCGGCAGAGAGCCGGAATCGAGCGCGCCCTTTCGCCGCGCCAAGTCCTTGGCCTTGCGGGTCGCTTCGCGCACTCGAGCCGCTTCGACGCCCTTGGCGACGATTTTTTTTGCTTCACTCGGGCGCTCGTTCAGATAGCTTGCGAACTTTTCATTGACCAGCGTCTCGACGATGCCTTTGACTTCGCTGTTGCCGAGCTTGGTTTTTGTCTGTCCCTCGAATTGTGGCTCGGGGACTTTAACGCTGATCACCGCGGTCAGTCCCTCGCGAACGTCTTCGCCCTGCAGATTCTCGTCGTCCTTCTTGAGCAAACCGCTGCTCAGCGCATAATTATTGATCGTCCGCGTCAAAGCCGAGCGAAACCCGATCAAGTGCGTGCCGCCTTCGGTGGTATTGATGTTGTTGGCAAACGAGAAAACGCTCTCCGAATAGCCGTCGTTCCATTGCATGGCGATTTCGAGGTCGACGCCGTCACGCTCGCCTTCAAAGTGAACGACTTTTGCATGGATCGCGGTCTTGGCGCGGTTGAGATGCTCGACGAAGGACATCAAACCGCCTTTATAGAAAAATTCGTGCTTCTTTTGCGTGCGCTCGTCTTCGATGGTGATCTTGAGGCCGCGATTTAGAAACGCCAGCTCGCGCAATCGCTGCGAGAGAATATCGAAGCTAAACTCGGTGGTCTCAAAAATCTTAGAGTCGGGCTTGAAAGTGACTCGCGTGCCGCGCTCCTTCGATTTACCGACTTCCTTGAGGCTTTCCTGCGGCTCGCCGCGCTTGTAACTTTGCTGATAAACCTTGCCGTCGCGTTTGATTTCGATTTCTAAAGTTTCTGCCAGCGCGTTGACGACCGAAACACCGACGCCGTGCAAACCGCCGGAAACTTTGTAAGAAACCTTGTCGAACTTGCCGCCGGCGTGCAGCTTTGTCAGCACGACTTCCGCAGCGGAGACTTTTTCGGTCGGATGAATGTCAACGGGAATGCCGCGGCCGTTGTCGATGACCGTGACGCTGTTATCGATGTGAATGGTGACTTCGATCGAGTCGCAATAGCCGGCAAGCGCTTCATCGATGGAGTTATCGACGACTTCGTAGACGAGATGATGTAAACCCCGCTCGCTGGTGTCGCCGATGTACATGCCTGGGCGCTTTCTGACAGCTTCCAGGCCTTCCAAAACTTTTATATTGTCCGCTTTATAATCTGATTCTTGTGGAGTATTCGCTTGAGCCATTTTAACCTAGTGCTAACTTAAACTTTTTGCTGTAAAGTTCCGGAGTTAGAAACATTTATCACGACATAGATAGTACCTTAAACGGGCCGAAAAGTAAAGCATCAAGTGATCGTTAAATAGCTGAAATAACAGCGGAATTTTTCGATTTTTGGCGTGCCAAGAGAAACTGCTCCGCAAAGCGTTTTTGGCTGCGCGGGACATATTGACAGCTTTGCGCCTCTAGGCGAAAAAGAATTGCGTGCAAACTCTCTCAGCTGCGTTCAAGTACTTAACTATTTGGCACTTCTTTGCCACCGTCCAGCCTAATTCTGAGATTATCGGCCGTGCCGCGAAATATTTTCCCTTGGTCGGTTTAGTTCTGGGCTTGACGCTGGCGCTAGTGAACTACCTGCTTGCGCCCTATCTTCATTCGGCAATCCTCAGCGTCGCGCTGATCGCGTTTCTGATCGTTCTCAACGGCGGGCGCCATCTCGAAGGCTTGAAGCAAACGTTCGCCGAATTCGGCACTAAAGCGCCCGGCGATGACGGCGGCGCGTACGAAAGCTTGGGTGTCGCCGCAATCGTGTTTGTGATTCTTTTCAAAAGCGCCGCCGCTGAAAGCATGGATGAAAAGCTGACATTGAGCTTGCTGCTGACGCCGGTCTTGGCGCGCTGGGCGCTTTTGACTTTTCTTTACGGCGATCACTCTCGGTTTGACAAAATTCCCAAGCTGATCGCGGAGCAAGTGACGTTTTCGCAACTGTTCGCCGGCACGGCGGCGACGCTCGCTCTGACCGCGTACTTTCTCGGCCGCAAGGGACTTTGGATCGCGCTCATCATTTCGCTTTTTACTTTACTGACACGAAGTCTGCTACATCGACGCCATGCCGTGCTCACGCATGCCCATTTGGGCGCCGTCGTCGAGCTCGGCGAAGCGCTCAGCCTCATCTTGCTAGCGCTCTGATCCCAAGACGAATCCATTTTTTTCAACATGGACCTCTTCAAGCCTCTTTCTGCCGTCATCCCGGTCTTCCTGTTGATCGCCGCCGGATTTCTGTTTGCTCATTGGAAGAAAATCAGCCTGACATCCGTGACGGAAATTATCGTCTACCTGGGCACGCCGTCCCTGGTGTTCGGTTCGCTGGCAAGCAAACCGCTCTATGTCGCCGACATCGCCGTCTTGTTCAGCGCCATCGTGATAATGTTTGCCGCCGTCGGCTTGCTGATTCGCCTTTATTTCTCAATTTTTCATTTCAGTTCGCGCGGCTTTGCGCTTCCCGCGTTGTTCATGAACGCCGGGAACCTGGGTCTTCCGCTGGCATTGTTCGCATTCGGCCAGGCCGGTTTTCAAAGAGCGACTTTGCTGTTCGTAATCCTCACGTTCCTCCAATACTCACTGGGGATTTATATCTTGAACGGACGCGGCAATTGGACGGAAATATTTCGCCTGCCGCTGATTTATGCCGCGCTGGCTGGACTGGGGGTCAATCTAGCGCAAATTCAAATACCCGAAGTTCTCATGCAATCGATCACCATGCTCGGCCAGGCAACGATTCCGATCATGCTGATCACGCTTGGTTACCGCCTCTATCAATTTGAATCGCTCCAGTGGGGTCATGCCGTCGGCGGCGCACTGGTCCGCGTCGTCGGCGGCTTCGCCGCGGCCAACATCGCCGTTTACTTGATTGGAGCCGAGGGCGTGAACCGCCAAGTTTTGCTGCTCTATGGCGCGCTTCCCGCCGCGGTCATCAACTTCGTCCTGACCGAGAAATATCGCCAAGACCCAAGCTTGGCCGCATCGATCGTCGTGATCAGCACGTTTCTGTCGATTTTTACGATACCGGTCGTGATCTGGTTGATTCTGTAGCGGCAAAATCTCTCCGCCGGTGCGAGCGCATATCTATTCTTCTTGTCCGAAGAAGGGCAACGGCTGCGCTCGGCGAATACGATCGATCATCTGGCGCAACGGTGGAACAGACTTGACAGTTTCGAACGCGCGTTATAGTTTCCGCCTACATAATTTCATCGCTCTGGGATCGTACGGAAGTCCGGTGCAAATCCGGCGCGGTCCCGCCACTGTAACGGCGACGAAAGCCGCAACGAAGTCACTGTGAGCCTGAGGCTCATGGGAAGGCGCGGCGAGTAGAACAAAGCCTGAGCCAGGAGACCTGCCCAGAGCGATACGACCGGCCTCTCCGGAGAAGAGAGAATGGTGTTGCCAACTTCCCTCTGTTTTTTCGAGGCCGTAAATCGACGACGATGAGAACGGCCTCCTTTTTTATTTTATCCCTGACGCTGCACGTCGGCGCATTGCTTTATCCGGTTTCGTTGCGTGATCGGACGGACGAGCAATTCATCTTGGTGACGATTCTGCCGGTAGAGCACGAGCGAGGGAGCGCGCCGGAGGCCGGCAGGGGGGGGAACCCCGTGTCGCGCGTCAGTCCAAAGCCTGCGGCGAGTGCCCCGGAGCCCATCAAACCCGCTGCCGAATTGAATCCTCCGAGCCAGCCCGATCGGCAACCCGTTGCCGCTGGACCAGCAACGATGACAAGCGAAAGCGCTGTCGCCGTCGTCAGCGACTTTGTTCGACCCTCGGACACAAACAGCGCGACAATCTACGGCTTCGCCGAAAACATCCCGGCTGGCAACGGCTCCGGCGGCGATGGTTCGGGAAATTCTGAAGCAGGTTCCGGAGCAGGGAACGGACAGGGGAACTCCGGCGCCGCAATCGTTCTCACTCGGGCGCGTTACAACGATACGCCTAGGCCGGTGTATCCGGAAAGTGCCCGGCGCGACGGCCGTGAAGGACGGGTTCTTTTGCGCGTCTTGGTCGACGATCAAGGCCGCGCGAAAAGCGTGCAAATAAACTCGAGCTCGGGCAATGAAGTGTTAGATCACGCCGCCGCCGAAGCGATCAAGCATTGGCGATTTCATCCGGCGCTCTATGGCGATAAAGCGGTCGAGAGTTGGATTCGCATTCCGATCGAATTCCGTCTCGCCCATGCGAATCCTTGATTGGCAGTCGAAGGAGGTAAGAAAGCACAATTTATTAACCGCAGACGGATGCAAGGGAAAGGGGTGACTCATTCCCCGCACCACCCACCGCCAATTTTCGATTTTAGATTTTGGATTTTAGATTGAAATCCAAAATGGCGAGGGGGACGGTGAGGGGGGTGAGAATTCCCCTGCTGCCCCGCAACTGTAAGAGCTACGAAAGCCGCAGTATTAGCCACTGCTCGAACCGATTCGCGAATTTAGGTTTTTGAGTTTGGGTTCAATCCAAAATCGGAAATCTAAAATCCAAAATCGACGAGTGGGAAGGCGCGGCAATTAGGTTTGAAGCTCAAGCCAGGAGACCTATCCGTTCTGCCCCAACAACTCCCCTTTCGCGGGAAAAGGAGATTAGCATGAAGGCCTGTTTAGTTTTTTTCTATTTATCTTTACTTCTGCCTTTCGACTTATTTGGCGCAGAGCCGCCCGAAACCACGCTTCCGCCGGTTTTCGTCACCTCAACGCGCACGGAAACTCCCCTCGAACAAGTGACTACATCGGTGTCGCTAATCACGGCCGAAGAGATTCAGGCGCGGCAGGCTGAAACGGTGTTGGAAGTTTTGCGCAGCGTGCCCGGGTTGGACGTCGTACAAACGGGCTCCCGCGGCAACGGCACAACGGTGTCGATTCGCGGCTCCGAGTCGGATCAAGTTCTGGTCCTGATCGACGGTGTCGAGGTCAACAGTACAACGGTCGGCGCTTTTAACTTTGCCCACCTGACGACGGAAAATGTCGAACGAATTGAAATTCTCCGCGGCGCCGGCGGGACTCTCTACGGTTCGCAAGCGGTCGGCGGAGTGATCAATATCATCACCAAAAAAGGGCGAGGGCCGGTGGAATTCGGGTTGTCCGCGGAAGGCGGCAACGGTTCGACTTACCGCCAAACCATCACGCTGAGCGGAGAGTTGGCTAAACTCGCATATTCGTTCAGCGCGGCGCGCTTGGCGAGCGACGGCTTTCGCAGCGTGAACGACGACTACCGAAACCTGGCTGCGTCGGGACGACTCGATTACAAATTTACCGAAGACTCCGCTCTCAAAGGAATATTTCGCTTCAATAAAACCGATGTCGGATTGTTTAACAGCAACAACTTTGTGCCCGGCGCGAGAGATCCTAATTCGCGTGAAGCCGTATCTCAGTATTTGGGCAAGGTGGAATGGGAACAGCGCATCCTTAAGGAATGGGACTATCGTATTTCCGGGTCTATTTTCAAAGAACACATCAAGGACAGCGATGACCCTGATCCTCTTACCGATTGCGCCTTTTTTGGCTTCCCTTGCGATAGTAGCACCCGAAGCCGTTTTCGCCCGCAAATCAGCACCGCTGAATTTCAGACCAACTATCGGTTTGGCGAATGGAGCACCACCACTTTGGGGACGGAATTCAAGCACAGGAAAGCGAGCACGTCGAGCAGTTCCGATGGATTTTCTCTCGGGGAAATCAACAAAGCGCTCCGCAACGTCGGCTATTACGTTGAGGAGCAAATTAAGTTACTTGGCGACCGGCTCATCATCGTTCCCGGCGTTCGTCTGGATGATCACCAAACCTTCGGCACTGAATGGAGTCCGTCGGTTTCCTCTTCCTATCTCTTTCGAGAAACCGGAACCAAGCTCAAAGCCGGTTATACGGAAGGATTTAGAGCCCCAACCCTAAATGAACTATTTTTCCCGCCGGGATTCGGCTGCGCCGCTTTCGGAAATCCGGACTTGGGCCCGGAGAAAAGCTGGGAGCTAAACGCAGGAGTGGAACAAACTCTGCTTGCTGACCGCGTCAAGCTGGCGGCAACCTTTTTTCACCGGGAAGTTAAAGACTTGATCGGCACCGGTCCAACTCCCGACTCCACGGATCCACCTTTCTGCGTACGCGCCGAGAATTTGGGAAGGGCGCGTTTTGACGGTGTGGAATCGCTGATCGATCTCAAGCTATTTTCCTTCCTGTCGGTCGGCGCCAATTACACTTATCTCGATTGGGACACCGCCAACGGCACACTACTGCGCCGGCCGAGACATCGTGGCAACGTCAACGTGAATTATTACTATGAGCGGTTTCGCATCAATTTCGCCGCGAATATTGTGGGAAGGCGGGATGACCTTAAGTCCACCACGGGCGCTAATATTAAACAGGCCGGCTATGTTAGGTTTGACTTGGCGACCTCGTATCAGTTGCCCGTGAAGCTCGCTCTGGTCAAAGACATCAGTCTTTTTGGCAAGATCGAAAACCTGTTTAATAAGAAATACGAAGAAGCGGATGGCTTCCGTGCCCGGCCGCTGAACTTCTTGCTCGGTCTTCGGGCCACTTTCGGTAAGTAGATATTCGGCTTGTCGCCGTGGAGACTGTGTCGCAATCGCGCGATACCTTACATTTGTCATTCTGAACGAAGTGAAGAATCTTATCAGCAACTTACAAAACCAAGATTCTTCGGCTAAAGCCTCAGAACGGCATTGCGAACACTCTCGCCGCAAGGCCTGGAGAACGGCATGATCGTAGTGACGCTAAGTATCGACTTCGGGCCTGCAGGGCGCCCACCGATCGAAAAACAGGCTACTGTTCCTGAAAAGAGCACGGTTCTCGATGTTTTGTCGAACCAACTGCCCATAGCGACTGCTCCTAAATACGGCATGGAACATTTTGTCGAGGAGATCGACGGAATCAAAAATGACTTCGCCAGAGACCGCGGTTGGCGCTTCGAGGTCAACGGCCGCCGCTCCAACGTCCCCGCTGAACGTTATCTCGTACAGGACGGCGACTGGATCAAATGGCTGTACCTCGCCGACTCCTGCGCGTCGAAGTGACCGCGTGCCGCGAGTAGACATGAGAGCAACGCAACGCAATAAAGCCTTGATGATTTTAGGCACCGCGTCGCATGTCGGAAAAACGATTCTGACCGCTGGGCTGGGGCGCATTTTCTCCGACGACGGTTATCGCGTCGCGCCTTTCAAGGCGCAGAATATGTCGCTCAATTCCGCGGCGACACCGGAAGGCGGCGAGATCGGCCGGGCGCAGGCTTTGCAGGCCGAAGCCTGTCGCGTTGTTCCATGCGTAGAGATGAATCCCCTCCTGCTCAAGCCGTCGACGGATACCGGCGCCCAGGTAATCTTGCTCGGGAAAATCTGGGGACAAGTCACGGCGGCGGATTATCACACCCGGCGCGTCGAGCAACTCTTTCCCGAGGTCGTGGAAGCCTATCGGCGCCTGGCCGCGAACTATGAGCTGATCTTGCTCGAAGGCGCCGGCTCGCCTGCGGAGATCAACCTGCGCGAACACGATATCGTCAACATGCGCATGGCTCATGCCGCCGACGCGGCTTGCTTGCTGGTGGCCGACATCGATCGCGGTGGAGTCTTCGCTTCGCTGCTGGGCACGCTGGAGCTGCTCGATGCCGAAGACCGGGCGCGCATTTGCGGCTTCATCATCAATAAATTTCGCGGCGACGAAGCGCTGTTGCGGCCGGGAATTGTGACGATAGAGCAGCGCCTGCACTTGCCTTGCGTCGGCGTAGTGCCGTTTCTTCACGATCTCGGCCTCGACGAAGAGGACGGCGTCGCCTTGGAAGACCGCCCTTCAGCAGCGCGCCGTTGGAAGAATCTTGAATCAGGTTCGGCGCGCGCGCTGCGTGCCGGCGTCATGGCTCTGCCGCACATGGCGAATTTCACCGATTTCGACCCATTGGCGCTTGAGCCGTCGATCTCTCTCGCGTTCGTCGAACGGCCCGAAGAAATGGCCGCGGCTGATCTGGTAATCTTGCCCGGCACCAAACAGACACTTGATGATCTACGTTGGCTTGAGCAGCGCGGTTTTGCGCTGGAACTTCGGCGGCTCGTTGATATGGGCGTTCCGATCGTCGGTATCTGCGGCGGCTTTCAGATGCTTGGGCTTTCCATTGAAGATCCCGACGGTATCGAGAACCAAGGCGTGCCCTGTAGCCGAACAGCGTTCGGTCTTCTGCCGGCGCGTACCGTGCTCCGAGCGGAGAAGACTGTGCGGCGCGTTCGAGGCTTTCTGCGCCGCAATTTGTTTTGCAACGATTTTGCGCCGCCAATTCCTTTCGAAGGCTACGAGATCCACGTCGGTGAAACTTTCTATGAAACCGGAACACCTCTCCTCGCCGACGTTCAATGCCACGGAGAGACGGAATTCGTTGCCGACGGCGCCGTGAGTGAATCCGGTCGTGTTTTCGGCACCTACGTGCACGGCCTTTTCGACAACGACGAACTTCGCCATACATTCATTCGAACCGCCCGCGCCGCCGTCGATCTCGCTCCCGCGGGAAAATATGCTCGTATCGGCGCCGCACGCGAGGCGCGTATCGATCGCCTGGCGGACCATCTCAGAAAATCATTGGATATGAAGCTGCTCAAGAGTTGGATTGTCGAACCGTCCGCTCCAACGGTGGAAAAGCGCCAAGGCTGAAAGCCGATGATGCGCTCGATAAATGCACCGTTTGCCGTTCGCACCGATCAAAATGCATTGATCGTGAGTTTTCCCGAGTCGGTACGCGTCTTGAGCTGGGCTGTTTTGAACGGCGGTCTTTGTTACGCTGATCACATCATCAATCACCAGGTGCGCGGCGACGATGCGCAGTTCTCCAAGCAGCCGGGGCGATGGCTGGAAGAAGCGGCGTCACGTTTGGGCCTACGGGGCACAGTCGTCGCGATGGCGACTGCCGTAAAGATGAAAAACTTAGTACAAGTGTCTCTCTCCGGCAGCGTCAGCGAAGCCACGTGCTTCACGACGGTGGGCTGCGGTAACGCGCTTTCCGTCGGCGATCCGGCGCTTGCCGCGACGGAAGAACCAGCGCCGCTACTCCACACCATCAACATGATACTCACGATTCAGCCGGGACTCACGGACGAGGCGATGGTAGAGGCGATCCAGATCGCCACAGAGGGCCGCGTGCGGGCGCTTTACGAGGCTGGCATCCAGAGCTCAGTATCGAAACTCGCCGCCACCGGCACGGGCACCGATTGTATTGCCATAGTTTCTCTCGGCCGCGAACGCGAGCGTTATTGTGGCAAGCACACTCAGCTCGGGGAATTGATCGGCCGGGCGGGATACACCGCGGTAAGAAGCGGACTGGCGCACGCATCGAGCAAGAACGGCGCAGCGCCGGGAGGCAAATCCAATGATCGATGAACGTCGCGGCGCGCAAGCGCCATTTACGCCGTCTGAGCGCGAAGCGGTTTACAAAGCGATCTTTGCCCGCCGCGACGTGCGGCGTTTTGTTTCTACGCCGATTCCCGAGGAGGTGATCGAGCGCATTTTACTGGCGGCGCACCACGCGCCCTCCGTGGGCTTCATGCAGCCGTGGAATTTTATTCTGATCCGTGACCCGAACAAAAAAAAATTGATTAAGCAGGCTTTCCTCTGGGCGCGCGCTCAGGAGGCGGAACAGTTTGCCGAAGCGCGGAAAAAACTTTATCTCAGCCTGAAACTCGAAGGCATCGAAGAAGCGCCGCTCAATATCTGCGTGACCTGCGACCCGACGCGCCACGGGCCTGCAGTTCTCGGCCGAAGTCTTAATCCTCGGACGGATATTTATTCGACTTGCTGCGCGATTCAGAATCTCTGGCTTGCCGCAAGAGCGGAGGGTTTGGGCGTCGGATGGGTGAGTATTCTCGTGGAAGAGCGCTTGAAAGAAATTTTGCGCATTCCCGCTGACATCACCGTAGTCGGCTACTTATGCGTAGGTTATCCGGAACGCTTCGAAGCCAAACCGGAGCTCGAAACCGTCGGTTGGCTCGACCGACTCCCGCTCCGTGATGTGGTGTTCAATGAAGCCTGGGACGGCATCGCCGCTGCGGACTAAAGATATCGATGGACTGGCAGTTTCTCCTAAACTCCTCGGCGGCGCTCTTGATCGGCGCCTTCCTTTTGGATCTCGCTCTCGGCGATCCGCGCTGGCTGCCTCATCCCGTGGTCTTGATGGGCAAAGTTATCGCCCGCGGCGAACGGTGGCTGCGAAGCGGCGACGGCCGCCGCGATTTTCTCACCGGCATGACGCTATCACTCTTCATTATTGCGCTGTCGGCAGTGGCAGCGTTGGCACTGGTGATTCTATTCAATTTACTGCCTCTATGGCTTTCCTTCAGCGCCACCGCGGCCTTGGCTTCGACCACTCTGGCAACCCGCGGTTTGCTCGACGCCGTCAAACATATCGAAGCGCCGCTGCGCGCCGGCAATCTCATCGTGGCGCGAGAGAAACTTTCCCATATCGTCGGGCGAGAGACTGCTGTTTTGAACCAAGACAAAGTGCTGCGCGCCAGCCTGGAATCGCTATCTGAAAGCACCTGCGACGGTATCGTCGCGCCGCTGTTTTATCTTTTTCTCGGCGGGGTGCCGCTGGCCATGGCGTACAAAGCCGTGAGCACGCTGGATTCCATGATCGGTTACCGCACGGAAAGATATCTCTACTTTGGCAAGTTCGCCGCGCGCTTGGACGACGCTATGAACTTCATCCCCGCGCGGCTCACGGCTTTGTTCATGGTCATCGCCACCCCGGTGGTACGCCTGAATCCTGCCCGGGCTCTGTGCGTCGCGTGGCGCGATCACGCCAATCACTTGAGTCCGAATGCAGGCTATCCCGAGGCGGCGCTGGCGGGCGCCCTCGGCATCCGGCTCGGCGGTCCGAGTATTTATTTCGGCGAGCAAATCGACAAGCCCTACCTGGGCGACGACTTGGAGCCGGTCACAATCGAAATGTTAAAGGAGGGACGTGTCCTATGTCTGTTCACGGCGTTGCTCTCGCTCGCGACTTTCACGCTGCTGCTGACGGTCCGCAGCTAAAGCCTTTCATCGACAGAACGCACGGCGGCGATGTCGACGCATGGGCGCGCAGCGCCGGCGTCGAAGCCGGCGAGTTTCTCGACTTCAGCGCCAGCATCAATCCCTTGGGACCGCCGCCATCTGCGCGCACGGCTTTTGTCAAAAGCTACGGCGACATTTCACGCTATCCCGATCCCTATGGCAACGGACTCAAGCAAGCCTTGGCTGAGCACCATGGGGTGAGCCCCGCGGAAGTGCTGGTGGGCAACGGTTCTACCCAACTCATCTATCTTTTGTGTGCCGCTCTGCGGCCGCGAACGGCATTGATCGTCGTCCCGGCATTTTCCGAATACGCCAATGCACTGGCGCTTGGCGGAGCGACGATCCGACAATTTATTCTTGGCGCCGATGACGGTTTTCCGTTCCCGATGCCGCGATTTATGGCCGCATGGGACGAAGATTGCGACATTGTTTTTTTGCCTAACCCGAACAGTGTGATCGGCCAGTTAATCTCTAGGGTCGAGATAGAAAAGATCGCTGACACAGCTCTGGCGAGGAAGTGTTTTGTCGTCGTCGACGAAGCTTTCATTGACTTTGTCGAGAAGGAATCCGTGAAGACGCTCGTGCGGCAAAATCCTTATCTGATCGTATTGCGCTCGCTGACGAAGTACTACGCATTGCCCGGGCTTCGGCTTGGTTTTCTTCTCGGTGAACCTGGCCGAGTCGCACAGCTCGCTGCCTATCAGGAACCCTGGTCCGTCAACGCCCCGGCCTCGAACGTGGCACTCGCCTGTCTTCGGGACGCAAGCTTCGCGACAAAGACGGCGAGTTGGTTGGAACATGAAAGGAACTTTCTATTGAAGCGCCTGACGGCGCTCGAAGGATTCCATCCCCTGCCATCGAGAACCAACTTCTTGCTTGTCCGAATTGACCGAACTGGCGGCGATGCGCTTCGGCTCCGCTCCTATCTCCTGGAAAAAAAGATACTCATCCGCGCCTGCGATTCCTTCGGTCTTGGCAATGATTATTTTCGCATCGCCGTCAGGCGGCACAAAGACAACCGGCGGTTGCTCGCGGCGCTGCACGAATGGACGGAAGTCGAACGGGTAGTGCCATGACCAAACAAGTGATCTTAATCACCGGCGGCGCGCGCTCGGGAAAGAGCAAATACGCCGAACGGCGCGCCAAGGAGCTAGGCGAACGGCGACTTTATGTTGCGACGGCCGAAGCCAAAGACGAAGAAATGGTCCAACGGATCGGCGCGCATCAAAAACGGCGCGGCAACGGCTGGGCCACCGTCGAGGAATCGACGGAACTCGCCGACGCGCTGCTCGCGCGGCGGGGCCGGACGGATTGCGTCCTGGTAGATTGTTTGACCCTTTGGCTCAGTAATCTTTTGCTCCGGCGCGACGGAAAATACGCGGAGGAGAAAGTCGCAGAGTTGGTGCTTACGTTGCCGCGCCTGGATTTTCACATCGTCCTTGTCACCAACGAGGTCGGCTGGAGCATCGTGCCGGACAATGCCCTGGCGCGCCAATTTCGTGACCTCGCCGGTTGGGCCAATCAGCGGATCGCCGCCGCGGCCGACGAAGTCGTTCTTACTGTCGCGGGGATTCCGATGATCGTGAAGAAGGCAGCGTCATGACCCTGGACGAGACTCTCAAACGAATCAGCCCGTTGGATCGTTCCAGCGAGAGCGCCGCGTGGGAGAGTCTCGATTCCTTAACCAAGCCCCGAGGAAGTCTGGGAAAACTGGAAGAGCTGGCGCTCCGAATCGCGGTCATTCAGGGCAAAGTCCCGCCACGGCTGGGGCGAAAACTCTTATTCGTCTTTGCCGCGGACCACGGCATCACGCAGGAAGGCGTGAGCGCGTATCCGAAGGAGGTGACCGCGCAG
>JBOHVN010000102.1:0-2801 GCA_050735675.1 Binatia bacterium
TGTCCTCGACGAAGGGCAGACTCAAAAACGGCGAAGTACCGAACAGCACCGCGGTGTCGATGCCTTCCAGGTCCATGTCTTTCAGACGCTGCTTCGGATCGACCATCCCGGTCGTCTGCTGCGGGTGATGGCTGCGCGGCGCACCGACGAAGCTGCAGCCTTTGCCGACGGGCTTCGGTGTCAATTTTCCGTCGATCATGACGAAGTTGAAACCGCGATTATCCTGCGCCACGCGCGGCGCTCGGGCGCGATAGGGAGGATCGATCAAGTCAGCCCAAGGGATATCTCGCTCCAACACATGACCATCGGCATCGATAATGCGCATGCTGTTTTCTCCTGCTCCGATTCGATTATTTCAGCAAATATCAGTATCAGAATTTAGCGTTAGGGCTCAACCGCGACGCGTGAAATCGGAATGTAGGGTGGTGGAGGCGTTTTGTGCCGATACCCGCCGATTTGTCGAAGCCTGCGCGAAAGACGCTGGGTCAGAGGTGCGGCAATGATTCCGTCGCAGAGCCAATTCGGTGCCCGCGCGACGACGGGACGATGGGTATCGCTGGGCCTGTCCTGAGCCCTGCCGAAGGGCTCCACCATCCTACGGGAATGGTCGGAATTTATTCGGAGCCGTTTTTCGGTTTACATGCAGCGAACGAAGCGCTCGCAACCGTACCGAACTGCCGAGCAGCTAAAGCCGGATCATTCCGATGCAATTAATCCCCGTCCCTCATCATTTCACTTGCCCAGGAAACAGCTTTGATGCGTAATCGCGATTGACTTCGCGAATGAGCGTATTGTCGTAGAACCGCTTTGGATCCAGTGCCGCGGCTTTCGCCACCGTGGATTGTTCGAGCACAAGTTTGATGGCTTCCGGATCGACGGTCATATCCTTGTTCCAGACTTTCACCCCGTTGCGATAGCTGTCTTCCAGGAGTTTGGTATCGCTGATTTTACTTGTTTGGGCAAGGATTTTGTGCGCGTAGACTGGGTCATCGAGACAGCGCTTGATGCCGTCGAGATAACCCATCAGAAATACTTTCAAGGTGTTCGGGTTTTTCTGCATGAAAGATCGCGCCACTCCCGTGCCGGGCCCGATAATTTTCAATCCTTTTTCATAGAAGTCGATGATCACGGGAAACCCTTTGCTGCGTGCCATGTCGGTCTGCGGCGGAGTGATGATGACGCCGTCGGCGTTGCCCAGCAGAAACGTCGAAAGCGCGTCCGGCGGACCCTTGTGGTACAGCAGTTTGATATCCTTGCCGATTTCCACGCCGCGCTCCTTCGCGGCTTTGCGCATAGCAATCTCGCCGAAGGCGCCGACGGAAGTGGTCGCTACCGACTTACCGCGCAAGTCGTCGAAGGACGTGAGTCCTTTTTGCCCGAACAGAACCAACGTGCTGCGGTCCACCGAGGCGGCGATATAAATCAGATCCGAGCCGCCGACGTTGGCGTGAATCGTCGCGGCGCCGCCTTGATAAATATCGATCTGGCCGGAGAGAAGCGCCTGCGCGGATGCGGTGGCGCTGAGCGTGCTCAAGTTGACGGTCAGGCCGCGTTTGCTGAAGTAGCCGGCTTGATTTGCCAGGAGCACGGGCAGATAGAGCGGGCCGGTGGCGGCGATGGCGACTTCGAGCCGATTTTTTTCGGGTTTAAGGTCGGTTCCCTGGGCCGCGTGTAGAGGGGTTTTGCCGATGAGCAGCAATCCGGAGAAAATCAGCGAGAGCCGCGCCAGATGCAGTTTGCCAGTTTTGAGTGACATCTCATATCTCCAGGTTTGAATTCGCCGTACTCACTTGGGCGCGAGGATCCCGCCCAGTTTAGTTTTCGTGGCGGGACTGAGTTTGAAAAGATCGTCGACGATCTTTTTTACTTGTTCGCCGGTGAGCGGATTGATGTCGAGATTGGCTTTCTTGGCCTCCGCCACGAATTCCGGATCGACCAGAGTCTTGGCAAAAGCGTTGCTCAGAATCTGCAGGCGGTCTTTGGGCGTGCGTGGTGTGGTTACATAAACTCGGACGATCGCCGCAGGGTCGATGGCGCCGGCTTTGAGCAGTTGGCGTGTTTCATCGGTTTTTGCCAAATCGAGCGCCATCGGGACGTTGGGCAGATCGAGAATTTTTTTCGCGGTGACTTGCAGGACAACGTTTACGTCGCCGGCAGGGATAGCTTTGCTCCACGCCACTCTTAATGTTTCCCAAGCCCAGCAGGCGCCGTTAATCTCTCCTGCGTCGGCGGCGAGACGAATCTCATTGGTGCCTTTGTAACCTTCGACCAGCTGCACCGGCAGGTTCAGAGCCGCGCTGATGATGCGCGCCACATCGCTGGTGCTGTTGCCCGGGCTCAAGCCCCCTAGTTTGATCGGCGATTTCGCGGCGAACCATTGATTCATGTTGGTGACGCCGCTCTCTTTGCGCAGCGCGCACACGGTGCTGTCCTGCACCGGCACGCCGAGAAACTCCAATTCTCTGACCTCGAAATCAATGCCCTTCATGCCGAGGACTCTGCCCAAAATGAGGGCGCCGTTGAACATGCCGAAGGTGAGGCCGTCGGGCTTGGCGCTGCTGTGCAGATACTTGGCTGCGATCAGCGTGCCGGCGCCGGTCATGTTTTCGACGACCAGAGCCGGGTTGCCGGCAATATGTTTTCCCATGTGGCGCGCCATGGCGCGTGAGTAAATATCGAAGCCGCCGCCGGCGCTGCCGCCGACGATGATGCGGACGGTTTTGCCCTTGTAGAAATCATCTGCATGAGACGTTCCGGCCGCGGCGATCGCGATGAAAGCGCTTACGACAAGCCGTTTGATG
>JBOHVN010000103.1:0-11152 GCA_050735675.1 Binatia bacterium
ACCGTCATATCGGCATTCACGGTGCTTTTCGTCACCGAATCCACGCCCTCAGTCCGCACCACCATCTGTTCCGGCGGCCGGCTTTCGAGAATCGTCGAGCGGAAGTTAAACTTCCCTGAGATCGGCCCCACTGTGGCCGAAATAATCCCGTCAAACGTCCTATCGTCGATCTGCTTGACCTCATCGATGCCCGGCAAGCAGGTCGAAAACTTGTTGATGTCGATCAAAAAATCCCAGGCTTTCTCCGCCGGGACGTCAAGATCGATCTTCCCGTCAAGAATCATCGTGTCATTACTCCCGAAAGAAAATTCAGGCGCGATCTTATGTGAGAAAAATTTGCGTGACAAGGGCCAAGAGATTCAACAACCGAGCATCGAAAACCCGTATGCGCGTCCAAACCCGAAGTCGGTAAAATACGCGCACAACAATCCCCTATTCATTTGGCTGTAGCGTGAACGACGCAAAAAATCTGCCTGTGAAATCGGCTTGCTTTCAAAGGCCGATCGAACTATATGCTCATCAAATCGTGGCCATGTGATGATTTGCCCTCGCTGCCAGTCCGAGAACCCTTCCAGTGCCGCTTTTTGCGACCAGTGCGGAGGACGGCTTGAAACGGCTTGCCCCAACTGCGGCGAGCCCAATCGGCACGGAGCCAAGTTTTGCAGAAACTGTGGTCAAGCGGTAAGTCAGCCGGCAACGACAGCGGCGACCCCAATGCCTGGCGTCCCGGCGCCGGATACCTACGTTCCTAAATACCTCGCTGAAAAAATCCTCGCTTCTCGCCACAAGTTGGAAGGAGAACGGAAACAAGTCACGGTCCTGTTCGCGGACATAAAGGGCTCAACGAAACTGCTTGAAACGTTAGATCCCGAAGAAGCTCAGAAGATTATCGACCCGGTTCTACAAATCATGATGGACGCGGTTCACCGATATGAAGGGACCGTGAACCAGGTTTTAGGTGATGGCATCATGGCGCTGTTCGGCGCACCTTTGGCGCATGAGGACCACGCGCTGCGCGCGTGCTATGCGGCGTTGGCGATGCTGGACGAGATGCGGCGCTACCGCCAAAGGCTCGGCCAATCGGAAGAATCGGGCTTGCACGTCGGCGTTGGCATGAATTCCGGTGAAGTCGTGGTCCGGTCCATCGATACCGATCTCAATATTGATTATTCGGCTCTAGGCCACACCACGCATTTGGCGGCGCGGATGCAGGAGCTTGCAGGCCCGGGGTTAGCTCTGATGTCGGCCAGCACACTGCGGCAAGTCGAAGGATTTGTTCAGGTCCAGTCCCTGGGTCCTGTGCAAGCGAAGGGTGTTTCGCAGCCGGTCGAGGCTTATTCCCTCATCGGTGCCACCACTGCGCGCACACGCGTTCAGGCGGGGGCGGCTCGCGGGTTAACTCCGTTGGTCGGACGCGACACGGAAATCGACATCTTCAACAAACTGGTCCAGAGGGTAAGCAGTGGACGGGGGCAGATATTGGCGATGATCGGCGAGCCTGGCATTGGCAAGTCGCGCTTGGTCCACGAATTCACTTGTCATCAGTTGCCTCCAGGATGGCTGGTGCTTGAGGGTGCATCAGCTTCTTACGGTAAGGCAACCTCCTACTTCCCAATCATTGAAATCTTGCGTCGTTATTTTAGCATCGGACCAGGAGAAGGCAGCGAGGACATCCAAACCCGAGTGGTGACCCAGATTCTGGAACTAGACAGCGCATTAAAGGATGCGATCGCTCCGATCCTTTCATTACTCGGCGCATTACCGGACGAAAAAACTAGCGGCCAGGACCGTGACTGGCTGGCGCAGATGCCGGATATTCCCGAGATGATCAGGCGTTTTAACTCGATGGATCCCCAGCAGCGCCGCCGGTATACCTTAGATGCCCTCAAGCGAATTTGGATCCGGGAAAGCCGGAGACAAAATCTTTTGCTGGTTTTCGAAGACCTCCACTGGATCGATCACGAAACCCAGGCGTTTCTTGATCTTCTGATTGAAAGTCTCCCCATGGTCCGCCTCTTTCTCCTGATCAATTACCGGCCCGAGTACAACCACCAATGGTCGGATAAAAGCTATTACGCTCAGCTGCGCGTGGATCCACTCCAGACCAGTAGCGCCGAAGAATTGTTGTCCAAGCTGCTCGGAAATAATCCAGATTTCTCGCCGCTCAAACAGCTACTGATCAAGCGGACCGAAGGAAATCCATTTTTTGCTGAAGAAAGCGTGAGGTCTCTGGTGGAGACCGGTGTGTTGACCGGTGAGAGAGGGGCTTACCGGCCGGGGTTGAAAATTGATGATCTGGTTATCCCGAGCACGGTGCAAAACGTTGTTGCGGACCGTATCGATCGTCTGTCCATCGAAGAGAAACATCTGCTACAAACCGCCGCCGTCATCGGTATGATCGTGCCTTTCGGCTTGCTTCGCGTGGTCGCAGAGCTGCAGGATGAGAAACTTTACACTTGTCTGGCGCATCTACAGGCCGCTGAGTTTCTGTATGAGACGAATCTATTTCCGGAATTAGAGTATTCCTTCAAACACGCGCTTACCAATGAGGTAACCTATCGTGCGCTGCTTCACGATCGCAGGACCAATCTGCACGCGCGAGTGGTTAAAGCGTTAGAAGCGACAATCCCAACCGCCTCGCATGACCATATCGAAAAGCTGGCGCACCACGCCTTCAGCGGCGAGCTTTGGAACAAGGCAGTAGGGTACTTGAAAAACTCCGGGGATACGGCTGCTTCACGATCCAGTTTCCGTAGCGCCGTGCTCTACTATGAGAGGGCGTTGGAAGCTTTGCGGCACCTTCCGGAATCGCCGGACAATGTCAGGCGAGGTATAGACCTGCGTATTGAGATCCGCAGTGCGTTGTTTGTATTCAATGACTTCAAACGCGGCTTTGAATTTTTGCAGCAAGCTATAGAGGCAGCGAAGGGGCTCAACGATCACGAGAGATTAGGGAAGTTGTTCACCTTCATGACCGCCCACTGGAATCTCGAGGGCAACTCAGAACAAGCGGTGATCACCGGAAACCAGGCGCTCAAATACATCGTCGGGCAGAGAAATCTAGACTCGAACATTGTAGCCCACAATTGGTTGGGTGTTGCGTACCACAATTTGGGCCAATTTGAGCAGTCCGTTGACGAGCTTAATAAGGCGCTTTCGTTAATACCAGAGGGTGGGAAGGCTGAGTTTTTTGGTACTAACGGAATAGTCTCGGTAAACTGTAAAGCCTGGTTGATCCGGAGCCTGGCACAGATCGGAAAATTTAGCGAAACCCTTCGATACGGAGAAGAGGCGATCCAAACGGCAACGGAACGCGATTATCCCTTAAGTATAGTCTTTGCCTATTACGCTGTCGGCGCGGTTGCTCTGATCCAAAGCGAGTTCGATCAAGCGATCGCAGCGCTCGAGCACGGCTTGCAAGTATGTGAAGCCGCGGAAATTCCTGTCCAACGACCGCTGGTCGTTTCCGGTTTAGCTGCCGCGTATGCTTTCGTCGGTCGTTTCGACGAGGCGCTCCGGCTCTTGGAAAGCACCGCGGATCGTAGCATTTCGATGGCTGGAGCGGGAAGCCCACAAGTGCGGCTCGGCAGGGCGATGGGTATGGTTTGGGAGGTGGAAACCTATATGCTAGCAGGTCGGCATAGTGAAGCCGAGGCCCTTGCTCGCCGGGTCCTTGCGGTGTTCGGAGAGAGCAAACACAGAGGAAGCGAGGCCTGGCTGCGCTGCCTATTAGGAGATCTTTTAGCTCGCCTTTATCCGGCCCATTCGATCCAAGCTGAGGCCAGTTACAGGGAGGCTCTAACCCTGGCTCAAGATCTCGGGATGCGTCCTCTGCAAGCCCGGTGTTATCTCGGGCTTGGACAGATCCATACCCAATCTAAAAACGCTCACGTAGCGCGATCAGAGATCCATGCAGCCGGCGAGCTTTATCGAGCCATGCGCATGCCTTTTTGGCTTGCCAGAGCAGATCGCGCCTTGGCAGCGATCAGCTGACTGTATCCACGGTGGAGCGTGTGGCAGGCATTACTCGCGTCAATCCTGGAAATCGCTTTGTCGAGTTTTCAAGGGACGAAACCGAGCAATCCATTACCGAGCGATTCGAAAAGCAAGTGCACAGCAATCGCCATCGGATCGCGGTACAAACCGGCCGTGTTCAGCTCACCTATGATGATCTTAACAAGTCAGCCAATCGGTTAGCTCGGGTTCTCCTGCGGCAATCCCAGGATGATAGATCGGTCGCCATTCTGATGGAGCACGATGCGCCGGCGGTTGTCGCAATACTCGGCGCGCTAAAGGCCTCCAAGATTTTTATCCTCCTCGACCCCGCGCTCCCGGACGCGAGGATCGGACAGATTCTGGATGACTCAGGATCAAGTATAATCGTAACGAATGATCAGAATCTTAGAATTGCCAAGGACCTGCTCAAGGGAGGCCGGCGCCTCGTTAATGCGGATCGTTGCGACACGGTTCTAGACGCTAGCAACGTAAATTTAGAAATCCCCCCGGACAGCGTTAGCTACATTCTCTATACCTCCGGCTCTACTGGAAGGCCTAAGGGCGTTATACGAACCCACCGCAACGACCTTCACAATATTCGGAATCGTACTAATAGTTTTTGTATCAGTGCCGATGATCGAATCACGCTGCTCGGCTCATTTAGTACCGGACAGGGTATGACGGATATTTACTCCGCACTCCTAAACGGAGCGACATTATTTCCACGCAATCTCAAAAGAGAAGGGTTACTCGACCTAGCCGAGTGGCTCACGCAGGAAGGGACGACGATCTATCATTCTTCGGCGACGTTTTTTCGCCACTTTGTAGGTGAGTTAAGCAGCGACGTAATATTTCCGGAACTGCGCATCGTGAATGTCGGCGGAGAACCGGTGACTTGGAAAGATGTTGAATTATACAAAAGTCACTTCTCGGACGATTGTGTTCTCGTGAACGAGCTTTCTTGCTCGGAAGCAAGTACATTTGCCCAGTTCTTCGTGAACAAAGAGACAGAAATTAACCTGACCGTTCCCGTCGGTTATCCGGTTGAAGGCAAGGATGTCCTGATTCTCGACGATGGGGGTAATCCCTTGCAGACCGGCGAGGGTGAGATCGCAATTTGCAGTCGATTTCTTTCCCCAGGCTATTGGAACCAGCCCGATCTCACAAAGCCGGCGTTTAGCCCGGACCGAGAATCTCAGGAACGTCGCATTTACCGGACCGGAGATTTGGGTCGTAAGTCAGCCGACGGCTGTCTCGAATATTTGGGGCGCAAAGACACACGAGTAAAAATTCGCGGTTATCGTGTAGAGTGCTACGAAATTGAGTTGGCGCTGCTGCAAATTCCCGCCGTAGATCAGGCGTTCGTTACCCATCGGCAGGATGCGCGAGACGAAACCCGCCTCATTGCCTACATCGTGTGCACCAAGGGAACGAGGCCTACGATTGGTGAGTTGAGGGCGAATCTCGAACAGCGATTGCCAAGCTATATGATGCCTGCCGCGTTCGTGTTCCTCGATGCTTTACCTCTTACAGCGACTGGAAAAATCGACCGTGAGGCTTTACCTGAACCGGATTCAACACGGCCGCCGCTCGACACATCTTATGTGAGTCCTCGGGATCCCATCGAGAAATCCGTTGCTGACATTTGCTCGGAGATTCTGCACATCGACACTCTCGGTGTCCATGACAATCTTTTCGATTTGGGCGGGCACTCCTTATCCGCGATGCAAATCGCCGCCCAGGTCATGAAGACGTTCCGCGTCAACGTGCCTTTGCAACGCTTCTATGAGTCACCGACTGTTGCCGGTTTAAGTGTCATCGTTGCGACCAGCCGCGGTTCTGTAGAGGCGTCCGAAACTATCGCATCATCCCAAGATTTACCGGCAGGTCATGTGCCCCTTTCCTATTTTCAAGAGCGCCTTTGGTTCATGGAACAGTGGGCACCTGGCAAGCCTACTTATAACATTTACCAGGCTTATCACCTCGATGGGCCGCTCGATGCGCGAGCCATCGAGGAAAGCTTGAACACGGTAATCGCTCGCCATGAAATCTTGCGCGCATCGTTCGGCACCGACGACGGCCAGCCGTCCGAGATTGTTCAACCCGAATTGCGCCTATCGTTAGCGAGTGTGGACTTACGGAGCGTTCCGGAAACGGAGAAAAATACTGCAAGCATGTGCATAGCTCAGGAGGAAGCGCGGCAAGCTTTCGACTTGCGTCGGGCGCCACTGTTGCGGGCGCTATTGATGCAATTGGCCGACCAAGAACACCTCTTGGTTCTTACGGTCCACCAAATGGTATGCGATGGATGGTCCATACGGATTTTACTCTCTGAGTTTTGGACGGCGTATGATGCCGTTTGTCGTGATGAACCACTCTCTTTCCCGCCCCTCTTTGCCCAGTATTCCAACTTCGCGATCTGGCAGCGGCAGTTATTAAACGAAGACCGGCTACAGTCGCATGTAGCGTATTGGCACAAAACACTTTGCGGCACTTTGCCGCCGCTCGGCCTTCCGACGGATTACCCTCGCCCTGGCATGGAGAGTTTTCGCGGTTCCAGGGCTTTCTTGACAGTGTCTGCGCCTATAACGGAGTCTCTCAATACGCTAAGCCGCCGGGAAGAGGTTACGCTGTTCATAACGTTAATGACCGCATTCAAAATCTTACTGTACCGATACAGCGGTCAGGACGACTTAATTGTCGGATTTCCTATTGCGAATCGCAGTTGGAGCGAGGCAATGGATCTGGTCGGATTTTTCGTCAATACTTTGGCCGCGCGAACGGCCATTTCCGCAGGACTGACATTTAAGGAATTGCTTTTCAGAGTAAGAGACGCGTGCCACGCCGCATACGACCATCAGGACCTTCCGTTCGAAAAGCTTGTCGAGTATCTGCAGCCACCGCGCGACTTAAGTCGCAACCCTATTTTTCAGGCGATGTTTACGTTCCATAACATGCCGCCTACTTATGCTGTACCGCCACAAATACGCGCGACGCCAATAAGCATCGACAACGGTACATCTAAGGTCGATCTCAATTTGTCGCTAGCGGAGCGGGACAGCCGGCTGTTTGGATTCTTCGAATACAGCACGGATCTATTCAACCGCGATACCATCGAGCGGATGGCGGGTCACTTTCAGACGCTCCTCGACGCCGTCGTCGCCGACCCCAACCAACGCATCGCCACCCTGCCCATCCTAACAGAGGCCGAGCGCCATAAGATTCTCATCGAATGGAACGACACCGCCGCCGATTACTCCAAAAACAAATGCATCCACCAACTGTTCGAAGAACAAGCCGAGCGCACGCCGGAAGCGATCGCCTTGGAGTTCGAGGGCCAAGAAATCATCTATCAAGAACTCAATAGCAGAGCCAACCGCCTGGCGCACTATCTAATCGGTTTGGGCATCGGCCCAGAAAAGCTCGTCGGGATCTGCATGGAGCGGTCCATTGAGATGGTGGTTGGGTTGTTAGGAATTCTCAAAGCCGGCGGAGCCTACGTGCCACTGGATGCCAACTACCCCAAAGGACGGCTGCGATTCATGATTCAAGACGCGCAATTGTCGGTGCTGTTGACAACAGAGAGACTAGTCGAGGATCGAGGATGGAGGATCGAAGATGGCGCCCCACGATCATCGATCTTCAATCCTCGGCTTCACATAGTTCATATCGATCGCGACTTACCGATGATCGAGCAGCGAAGCAGTGAGAATCCCGCAATCCCAATCGACTCCGACAATCTTGCTTACGTCATCTACACGTCTGGCTCGAGCGGGCAACCCAAAGGCGTTGAAATTCAGCACCAGTCGGTTTCCAATTGTTTCTCTGCAATCGGCAAGCAGATCAACCTCATGCCGCAAGACGCCTGGCTTGCTGTCACGACGATCGCCTTCGATATCGCTGCTCTTGAAGTTTTTCTGCCGCTGATCGGCGGCGCAAAGCTCATATTGGCGAATCGCGAGGAGAGCGTCGACGCCGAGCTACTTCGCAGGCGACTCAAAGCGTCCCGCGCCACGGTGATGCAGGCGACCCCATCGATGTGGAAACTACTGTTGGACGCCGGATGGGAGTGTCCCGGCAATTTCACAATTCTCTGCGGCGGCGAAGCAATGTCGCGGGACTTGGCTGAAGCACTGCTCATGCGCGGGGAGGTTTGGAACCTCTACGGCCCCACCGAATCCACAATCTGGTCGATCGTTCACAAAGTAGAGTCGGCCGAAGGACCTGTTCTTATCGGCCGCCCCCTAGCGAACACAAAAATATACATACTCGATTCTCACTTGCAGCCGGTGCTGATCGGCGTTCATGGTGACCTTTATATCGGCGGTGACGGTTTGGCACGTGGCTATTGGAACAACCCTGAATTGACGGCAGAGAGGTTTGTTTCGGATCCGTTCAGTGACGAGGCCAATGCGCGGCTTTATCGAACCGGGGACCGAGCTCGTTACCGGTCGGATGGAACCATCGAGTTCCTCGGGCGGACGGATAATCAAGTAAAGATCCGCGGCCACCGGATCGAATTGGGCGAAATTGAATCCGTGCTGATGCAACATTCAGCAGTGAACCAGACCGTGGTTGTTGCGGTCGATGAATTTATATGGGGCTCGAACAATCCAAAATCTAAAATCGGAAATCCAAAATCACTTATCGCCTATGTCGTATGCAGCCAACAAACGAAACCGACAATTAGCGAACTGCGACACTTCCTTCACAGCAAACTCCCTGACTACATGATCCCCTCTCTCTTCGTATCCCTCGACGCCTTGCCCCTGACTCCTAACGGCAAGATCGACCTTAACGCACTACCGCCTCCGGATGGCGAGCGGCCACTGCTCGACCCGGGCTTCGTTGAACCGCGCACGGAGATTGAAGAGTTGGTCGCGCAAGTCTGGCGCGAATTGCTCAAACGAGACGAGATCGGCATCCACGACAATTTTTTCGAACTCGGCGGCCATTCGCTGCTGGCAACGCGCGTAGCGGCGCGGTTACGCGTCAGCTTTAACATCGACATTGCCCTGCGCAAACTGTTTGAATTGCCCACCGTCGCGGGTTTGGCGGAGCATATCGAACATGTGCGTCATAGCCAATTCGGCATGAGCATCGCGCCAATCGTGCCAGCTGATCGGACACAGGCGCTCCCGCTATCATTTTCCCAACGCCGGCTATGGTACTTGCAGAAGCTCGATGCGAATCTGTCCGCGTACAACATACCCGGGGTGTTTCGCGTCAAGGGCGAACTCAATAGCGCAGCGTTGGAGCAAGCTCTCAACGAAATGGTTGAGCGCCATGAAATGTTGCGGTGCTATGCAAAAGAAGTCGACGGAGAGCCGCGCCAGGAAATCTTGCCGAGCTTGCGGATTGCAATTCCGGTGATCGACCTGATGCAATTGCCCGAGGTAGAAGCGGAGACGGAGGCAAAAAGGCTTTCCAGCACGGACGCGCGCCAGCTTTACGATCTCGCAAACGCGCCCCTCATGCGCGCGATGCTCGTGAAACTAGCTGTAGACAATCATGTCCTCATCCTGAACTTCCATCACATCATCGCCGACGGCTCATCGCTGGCGATTTTCTACAAGGAACTGGCTGTGCTCTATGAGGCACTGCGGGATAATAAGACGGTATCATTGCCGACGCTGCCGGCAGAGTATGGTGATTACGCTGCTTGGCAGCATGAATGGCTCAAGTCATCGTCATTCGATACGCAAGTAGGCTACTGGAAACGACAACTTGCGGGTCTGCCGGAGCCTTGCGCGCTGCCAACCGATTTTGACCGTCCCATGATGCAAATCTATCGCGGCGGCAGATTGACCCTGGAGCTATCCGAGGAATTGACTCGGTCGCTGAAAACACTGAGCTGTCAGCAAAGCGTCACGATGTTTATGATGCTCTTCGCAACGTTCAATATCTTGCTGTCACGAATTAGCGGGCAAGAGGACATTGTCACGGGTTCGACGATCGCCGGACGCAACCACCCGGAAACCGACGGTTTAATCGGTTTTTTCATCAATGCCCTGCCGCTGCGCTGTGACCTTGCGGGTGATCCAAGCTTCGTGACATTGCTTCAACAAGTCCGTGAACTCTGTCTCGATGCCTATACCAACCAAGACGTGCCTTTCGAAAAGATTGTCGAGGAAATCAATCCACGCCGCGAGCCTGGGCGTAATCCGGTTTTCGATATTGTGTTCAATATCGCCGACACCTCCGGGCGCATTCTGACTTTAGCCGGTTGCGAAGTAACCAAGCTTGCGCAAGTCGATCCGGAAGCAAAATTCGATGTCGTGCTGCACGCGCCCGAAGTGGGCGGAAAGATCGAATTGGCGGTCGTCTACAACACCGCGCTATTTCGCGAAGGTCGAATTACGCTGCTGTTGGAACAATGGGCTGCGCTCCTCGATCAAGTCGCGAGACATCCCGAGCTGCCCATCAGCCACTTGTCGCTAGTGACTGACGCATCTCGCGCCGTGCTTCCGGACCCGAAGGAAGCTCTCGAGAATACCTGGGAAGGAGCGATTCACGAGTTGCTCGCAGAGAAAGCGCTTCGTTCGCCGAAGTCGTTGGCGGTGGTCGATGAGAATCAGAACTGGACTTACGAGGAAATAAATCAATGTACCAATCGCTTAGCTCACTGTCTCATCGACTCAGGAATACGACCGAAGGATTTGATCGCGATCTACGCTCACCGCAATTCATCGCTCATCGTCGCACTATTTGGAATCCTCAAAGCCGGCGCCTCTTTTCTCATCTTGGACCCGGTCTATCCGGCGGCGCGAACCATCGACTACTTGCGTATCGGCCAACCAAAAGGCTGGCTCCAGCTCGAAGGCAGCGGCGAGCTGCCGGACGAGTTATTCAGTTGTCTGGACAGTTTAACGATGCGCTGCCGCATGAACGTTCCAGCGTCGAAGGCGGGCATTTTGCAAAGCTTGGGTGCATGTGCCAACACGGATCCAGCAGCGATCGTCACGGCCGACGACCCGGCGTACGTCGCTTTCACATCCGGCTCCACCGGCGAGCCGAAGGGCGTACTCTGCCGCCATGGTCCCATCACTCACTTTCTCCCATGGCAAATAAACGCGTTTCAATTGAGCGAAGAAGACCGCTTCGCGATGCTATCCGGCCTCGCCTACAGCCACTTGCATCGGGATGTTTTCACGGC
>JBOHVN010000104.1:0-33982 GCA_050735675.1 Binatia bacterium
TGACTTCTGGAGGCGTTCCACGCTCAGCGGCGACTGGGGCGGGTTGCGCAATGATCTGGCGGCCAAGGGTGTTACCATCGACATGAGCCTGACCCAGGCGGCGCAAGGCATCGTCCACGGCGGCAAAGAGACCGGCTGGCAGTACAGCGGCGGGCGCGGCGACATCAATGTCAGCCTGGATACGCAAAAACTCGGCTTGTGGCCCGGAGGGTTTCTGACCGTGGAGGCTGAAGGAAACTTTATTCCGGCGGATACTCTGCGAAAATCGATCAACGGCCGGACCGGTGCGCTTATGTTCGTCAATAGCAACCAGCTCTATCCAACGCCCGCCGGCGACAACTTCAATTTGCCGGCATTGAATTTTACCCAATTTCTTTCGCCATACTTCGGTTTGGCGATCGGCAAGCTCGCCACAATTTCATCCACTTCCGGCGACATGAATGAATTCGCCCATGGCAAAGGCGACAGCCAGTTCATGAATATGGCGTTGAACTTCAATCCGCTCATGGCTTTAACCGTGCCCTACTCCACTCTCGGCACAGGGTTGATCGTTTTGCCGACGAAAGATCCCAAGCAAGCGATCGTGAGTTTTTTCGTGATGTCATCTACCGGCCGGGCGAGCACCAGCGGCTTCGACGATTTGGACGACGACAATTTGACGTTCGCCGGCGAGGGGCGGGTGAGGACGGACTTCTTCAGTCTGACGGGCCACCAACTCTTAGGCGCGACTTATTCAAACAAGCGATTCACGTCGATCGATCAGAATGCTCGCTTCATCTTCGAGAACGGCGCGCTCGAGGGGAAGAAAGGTTCGTGGAACGTCTATTACAACTTCGACCAATTTCTGTACGAGCCGAAAAAAGGCTCCGGCGAGGGCGTCGGCATCTTCGGCCGCTTCGGCGCCTCGGACGGCAATCCCAACTTCATGCACTATTTTTACAGCCTGGGAATTGGCGGAAAGGGCGTTATCCCTAGCCGGCACAACGACCGGTACGGCTTCGGTTTCTACTACATCGATGTCAAAAACCCGAAGCTTCAGGGCTTGTTTCAGACCACGAAGCTGTTGCGGGACGAGTATGGGTTCGAGGCCTTCTACAATATTGTCATAACGCCGTGGCTGCTGTTGACCCCGGACATACAGGTCGTCAGAGGCGCGCAGAGAAAAAAATTCAACATTGGTCAAGGGGCGCTCGGAGTGCCTTTCATCGCGAGCCGGAAGAGCATCGGCATCTCGACCATATTAGGTCTGCGGTTGCAGATGATGTTTTAAAAGGGTCGAGGGACGAGTGTCGTGAGGAGGGAGGAGTGTCGAGGGGCGAGTGACGGCAAGAAAAAGAGCAGCGATCGGTGAACGGCAACCAGCGTTCAGTAATCGTCAGGTGCCGGGTTTCAGATTGCGAGCTTGGGGGGAGACGGCGACTCGAATATTGGCGCATTCTTAGAAAGAGAAAGCATTGAAAATTTCAAAATCCGCGGCGGCGTTGACGGTGACGATGGCAACGGGTTCAACCAGCATGGCGTTGGCGCAACATTGGAGTTACGAGGGCGAAGCTGGTCCGCAGAACTGGGCCAAGCTCGACGCGAAGTTCGCAGTGTGCGCCAGTGGCAAAAATCAGTCGCCCATCGATCTCAAAGGATTTGTCCAAGCGGATCTGAAGCCGCTGAAACTCGATTACAAGGCCGGCAGCGCGGAGATTCTCAACAACGGACACACCGTCCAGGTTAACTACGCTCCGGGGAGTTCACTCGCCGTGGACGGACTCAGTTTTGAATTGAAGCAGTTCCACTTCCATGCGCCGAGCGAAAACAAGATCAACGGCAAGCAGTTTGCGCTCGAAGGCCATCTGGTGCATGTGGATAAAGACGGCAATCTCGCGGTGGTGGCGGTGATGTTTCAGGAAGGTGACGCAAACGCGTTGCTCACCAGGCTTTGGGAGAAGATACTCAACAAGGCCGGCGAGAAAAGCGCGCTTACAGCCGGATTGAGTGTATTGCAACTGCTTCCGAAGGAACGCGATTATTACCGCTTCAATGGATCGCTCACTACGCCGCCGTGCAGTGAAGGGGTGCGTTGGTTCGTGATGAAGAAGGCGGCCACCGCGTCCAAGGCGCAGATCGAGCAGTTCTCCAAGTCGGTCGGCGTTGCTAACAACCGCCCGATCCAGGCGACTAACGCGCGCGCCATCCTGCAATAGCCGGGGCCTCTTGGATCGCACGAAAGAGAGGCTCACTTGTGAATTGTATGGGCAATGTGAGAAAGATACTTATTGCGCACAATACAGGCGCGGGAAAAATGAGCGTGAAGGCTAAAGGCAAAATTTCGATTTCTGGGTAAAAGGTCGAGATACAAAACGAAAGGGGGAATTCGATGAATTTTGTAATGAGATTTGTTCTATGCGCTTCATTGGCGATGGCGGGAGGGTCGGCATGGGTACCGCTCGCTAGAGCCGGTGAAAAGACGGGCGACAAACCGGCCAACAACCGGGAAATCGTCCATGAAAAGCTCAAGGCGGATAAGAAGCTGATCGTCTCGAAGTACATGGACTTGACGGAATCGGAAGCTACGAAATTTTGGCCGGTGTACGAGGAGTACCAGAAGGATTTGCAGAAGATTCACGAACGGCTCGGTAGCTTACTTCGAAGCTATGCGGCAGAGCACCGAAACCAGTCGCTCACCGACGAAAAGGCGAAAAAGCTGCTGGACGAGTGGCTCGCCCTGGAACAGGACGATGCCAAACGGCGGAAATCCTATGTTTCGAAGGTATTGAAAGCCCTGCCCGCCAAAAAATCGGCGCGTTACCTGCAAATCGAAAGCGAGTACCGCATGCTGCTGAACTATGACCTCGCGGCGACGGTGCCGTTGGTGCAGTAAGGGGAAGAGTTTCGAATGATGAGACAAGTGTCGAGCGACAACGGACAGGAGAACAGAATGAAAACAAGTAAAAATAATTTTCGGGCGGCCATGCTGGCAGCTGCCCTTATTTTGACGACGCTGGCGATCAATGCCGTAACCGCGCCTGCGGCGCTGGCGGCCAGCGCAAGCGCCATTGACCGTGATGCCAGAGCGGCCTTGGCGCAACTTTACAAGCATACGCCGGGCGCAAAGGCGTTGGCCGACAAGGCCGTGGCCGTGCTGGTTTTCCCGAGCATCGTTAAAGGCGGGTTCATCATTGCCGGGCAATTTGGCGACGGGGCTTTGCGCCAAAACGGCAAGAGCGTTGCCTACTATCGCTCGCTGGCAGCCTCGTATGGATTCCAGGCAGGCGTTCAGGCGTTTGGCTACGTGTTGTTCTTCATGGACGACGCTTCGCTTCAGTATCTCAACAACAGCGACGGCTGGGAGCTGGGAGTAGGACCGAGCGTGGTCGTGCTCGATGCGGGATTCGGCAAGAACTTGTCCACGACAACACTGCAGAAGGGTGTCTACGCCTTCATCTTCGACCAGAAGGGTCTGATGGGCGGCATGGGTATTCAGGGATCGAAGATTACCAAAATCAACCCAAACCCGTAGCAGGCTGTCCAAAACGACTCATATGCTTCGTTGTGTTCGACCCGCTTCGCGTCAACGTACTGAACGAGTACGCCTCCGCTCGCGGGCCTTCGCACGCCTTGCCTCTGAGATCGTTTTGACCAGCCTGAAAAATACTTTCAATGAAACTGGAAGGGGAAAAGCGATGAGAATAGACTTTGTGAAAAAAACACTGGGCATTGCGATGGCGATTATGCTGTTTAGTTTCGCACCGCTTAACGCGGCGCAGGACAAGCCGGCCGACAACATGGAAATTTTGCGAGCCAAGATCAAAGCCGACAAGAAACTGGTCGTGGCGGCAAATATGGAACTGACGGAGTCGGAAGCGAAAGGTTTTTGGCCGATCTACGAGCAGTACCAAAAGGAACTGCAAAAGATCAATCAGCGCATCGGCAAGGTGCTGGAAAGCTATGCGGACGACATCCGCAAGAAGTCGCTGAGCGACGACAAGGCGAAAAAATTGATCGATGAAGCCGTTTCCATCGAGCAGGCGGAAGCCGGCCTCAAGAGCGCTTTCGCGCCCAAGCTCAGTAAAGCTCTGCCGGTGAAGAAAGTCGCGCGCTACCTGCAGATCGAAAACAAGATCCGAGCCGTCGTCCGATACGATCTCGCCCAGGGAGTGCCGCTGGTGCGGTAGGGGGTCGAGTGTCGAAAAAAATTCGAAATCCGAAGCACGAAATCCGAAACACGTTCCAATCCTAGAAAACCGAAGAAAAATCGAAAACCTGGTTTTGAAATTTGTTTTTGACCATTTATCGCATTTAGATGGTAGTGCAGGGCAAGGTGGTCTTGAATGCAGCACGACCACCGCCAACCTTTCGCGCCAAGAGCGGGTGGACTTCAGCCCGATGACTTTCGTTGACGGCGGCGGTCTGCGCACCAAAGCAGACACGACTCTCCGTGGCCTGCCCAACCTGGCGGGCAAGCGTATGGCGATCATCCTCGGCAGCAATGGCGGCTGGAAGATTTGCTGGGTGACGCGCGATGCGATCGGCACGGCAGCGATCTCGAAGCGCGCGGACTGTACCTGGCTGGATCTGGCGTCGTAGCGTTACCGCGTGTCCAGGCTGCAAAAACCGCCGTGAGGCTATGAAATGTGATGACGATTTGTGTTCCGCCGCTGCTCCCAGGCAGCGTCTAACGCTTGTAGCATTCGCTTTTAGAAAGTTTGAAATCCAGCGGAGTTCTCGTGGCTGCTCCAACGCCTGATGAAATCGCCAGGCAGTTTATCGCTTATTATCAGCCGATCGTTGACCTGAACACCGGTGCCGTCGCGGGTTTTGAGGCGCTCGCGCGCGTCGTTCAAGCTGATGGCTCGATAGCCACTGCCGGCGCGGTCATCGAAGAGATCGAGAGGCAGCCGGACGCTCTCAATGCGTTGATCCGCGCTATTTTGGTATCCATCCAACGCGACATGGTGCCCCTGTTCGAGCGACACCAACACTTCTACGTCAGCGTGAATATTCCCCCGGTCATCCTGGGCAGCGGCCAAGTATTCACGATCGTCGAAGGGCTGAAGCTGACACCTTATCTCAGCAGGATCGCCTGCGAGGTGACGGAACGGCAAGCGTTAACCTCCGTCGGCCGTGCGGCGCTGGAGCGGGCACGGCAAGCGGGAATCAGCGTCGCGATCGATGATTTCGGCACCGGTCACAGCGGCTTGATGCAAATCGTCGGTCTTAGTTTTGATATCCTCAAGATCGACCATTCGTTGATCGACACGATTCTCACGGATCAAACCGCAGCGAGAATGCTGCGCGGCATCGTCGCCCTGGCGGCTGCGCTCCGGCTGCGCACGGTGGCTGAAGGAGTGGAAACCTGGGAGGAAGCTTTTTTTCTTCGCGCTGCCGGTGTCGATTGCGGTCAAGGTTGGTTTTGGAGCAAAGCCGTGTCCGCGCCGGAAGCTTCCCGCGTTTTAAACGAGGGCTATCCGCTAAGCCAAGCAAAACCCGTTTGATTGATAGACGTTCGGAGACTCTCGCTATGACAGAAATACAGCGCGATATCACACGCGGTGTGCTGGCGGTCCTCTTTATCGTCGCTCTGATCGGATCTTCCATCTGGATCTTGCGGCCGTTCCTCGGGGCGATCGTGTGGGCGACGACGATCGTCGTGGCCACGTGGCCGCTCATGATCGCCGCGCAAGCGCGGCTCTGGGGCAAGCGCGCATTCGCGGTGACATTGATGACACTTTTGCTTTTGTGCGTGTTGGTCGTGCCCCTGACGTTCGCCATCGGCACGATCGTCTCGCACGCCGATGAGATTGTCGTATGGGTAAAATCACTGGCATCGTTCAAGGTACCTTCTGTGCCGCAGTGGATAGCCGATCTGCCACTGGTCGGTCCGAAAGCGGTGGAGTTGTGGGAACACGTCGCTGCAGCGGGGATCCGGGAAGCTGCCATGAGAGCGGCGCCTTACGCCGGGGTCTTTATCGGATGGTTTGTGGCGCAGATGGGCGGCGTCGGCGTATTGCTAGTGGAATTTTTGTTGACCGTCATTCTCGCCGCGGCCATGTACGCCAACGGCGAGCTGGCGGCCGAGCGCCTCGTGCGCTTCGGCCGCCGTCTGGCGGGGTCGGGCGGTGAGAACGCGGTCTATCTCGCCGGCCAAACGATTCGCGGCGTTGCCCTCGGTGTCGTCGTGACTGCCCTGGCGCAAACGGTCTTCAGCGGACTTGGTGTGATGATCGCGGGGGTGCCTTTTGCCAGCGTGCTGACCGCCGTGATGCTGCTTCTGGCTATTGCGCAGATCGGCGTTGTCCCGGTGCTCGGAGCTGCGACGGCTTGGCTCTTCTGGACCGGCGACACGGCTTGGGGAACATTTCTGCTCGTCTGGACGGTGGTCGCGGGTACTATGGATAATTTCTTGCGTCCGATCCTGATCCGACAGGGCGCCGACTTGCCCTTGCTGCTTATTTTCGCGGGCGTGATCGGCGGTCTGCTCGCTTTCGGTCTGATCGGTATCTTCGTCGGTCCGGTGGTGCTTGCGGTGGCCAACACGCTGCTCAACGCATGGATCGATGCGGAGCCCAAAGCGGACAAAGCAAGCGAATCTCAAACAGCGGTCAGAGAATAGCCGGGATCTCAGATTGACCGCTGCGCAGACCGAGCCAATCACGCGCGGCGTTCGTCTGATCCGGATCCACTCGACAAGCTTGACTATGGAACTTCATTTTGGACCAAAGTCCAATATTGGGGATGTTCGTAATGCGAGTCGACTCTGGACTCAATCCTAGTGACGGAGCCGGATCAGAGCCTATGTTCCACTCCGGCCATGTCACCTATCCATGTCGCGAAACCATCTAAGCGGCGCGCCGAACCTCTATAGGATCATTTTGCGGAGCGATCCAGCGGTTATGCCATTGAGCATTAGAAGGCGTTCCGGGTCAGTTTGGCTGATCGTTGCGTTGGCGTTTCTTACTCTACACGCCGAGGCTCGCGCTCAGGATCTCGAGCCCAGGGCATATGCCAATGCGCCGGTCGGATTGAATTTTTTGATCGGCGGGTATGTTTACACCAAAGGCGCCGTAGGCACCGACCCGTCGGTGCCGATCGAAGATGCCAAGGTGGAGCTTCATAGCGCCGTCCTGGCCTACGTGCGGACGTTGGACCTGTGGGGTAGGTCGGGAAAGATCGACTTGATCATCCCTTACACATCGGCGGATGGAACCGCCGAAGTCTTCGGCGCTGGGCGTAGGCGGAAGGTTTCGGGGTTCAACGATCCGCGGCTGCGATTCTCCATGTTACTCTACGGCGCACCGGCGCTGTCGCTTGAGGAATTTCGCGACTACAAAGCTGACATCATCGTTGGAGCGAGCATGGAGATCACTCCCCCATTGGGGCAGTACGACTCCGACAAGCTGCTCAACATTGGCAGCAATCGCTGGTCGTTCAAGCCCGAATTGGGAGTTTCCAAAGCTTGGGGGCCTTTGACCTTCGAGCTTGCCACCGGCGTTCGTTTCTACACCGATAACAACGATTTTCTCAATGGCAGAACCCTCCAGGTGAAGCCGATTTATTCGGTGCAGGGACATCTCATCTACTCGATTACTCCGGGGATATGGCTGGGATTCAATGCGCTTTACTATACCGGCGGTCGCGGGATCATCGACGGCAACAAAGGCCAAAGCCTCGAAGATGCGCGCATCGGACTCACACTGGCTGTACCGATCAACCGGTACAACTCGGTGAAACTCTACGGCAGCACTGATGTATACTCGAAGACCGGATCCAAGTTCGATGTGCTCGGAATGGTGTGGCAGTTCCGTTGGGGTGGAGGACTTTAAGTACGAACTCATCGGAATCGGGAAGTGCCGAGCGCCCCGCCGTGGGCTGCTCGATCCTTCCCGCTAGTAGGCTGAGTCAGCTACTTTTTGCAAAAGCGGGTAAGTTATGGAGCACCCTATCAATGGACCGCTTCGATGGCGGAATTTGTATATTGGACCAAGGTCCAATATACAGAGTGGCTGCCCTTCAGTAATAAGTTCGTACGGACGAAATTTTAATTTGTTTCAATATTCGAATTGCGTTCTTGTTGTGTGATTTTGTGGTTCGAGTTTTTTAAAGGAGAGCTACATGGCGAATAGCAAGGCAGCGATTGGCACATTGTTGACGGCGTTGATTGTGGCCGGGCCGGTCTGGAGTCAAGACTTGGACGGCACTCTCAAGAAGATCAAGGCGTCGAGCACCCTGACGCTGGGTTACCTCGAATCGGCGCCGCCGTTTTCTTTTCCGGGTCCCGACCGGCGGCCGGTAGGCTATTCCATCGATCTTTGCACGCACATCGCTAGTAGCATCCAAAAGCAACTCGGGATCAATCTTAAACTCAATTGGCTGCCGGTCACGACCGACAACCGCCTTGAGATGGTGGCCTCGGGCAAGGTGGATATCGAATGCGGGACTACCACGGCCAGTCTTTCGCGCCAGGAGCGGGTGGATTTCAGTATCATGACGTTCGTCGACGGCGGAGGCCTGCTGACGAAGTCAGACCTTAAGCTTAGCGCCGTTGCCGATCTGGCCGATAAAAAGATCGCGGTTATCCCCGGCACGACCACTGAGACCGCTTTGCAGAAATTCCTCAAAGAGGAGTTCGTTACGGTTCAGTATGTCCGCGTCAAGAACCATGTCGAAGGGCTCGTGGCGGTCGAAAAGGGTTTGGCTGATGCTTTCGCCTCGGACCGGGGCATTCTGATCGGACTGGCCGTGACATCGAAGGACCCGTCTCGTTTCGCTTTGCCGAATGTATTGTTTTCTTATGAACCTTACGGCCTCATGATGCGCCGTAACGACGCCGCGTTCCGCCTGGCGGTGAATCGCGCACTGGCCGGTCTCTATCGCTCCGGCGCCATCGCGCCGATTTATGAACGCTGGTTCGGCGGCTTCGGCAAGCCTAGTCCGGCGATTCAAGCTATGTATCTCCTCAACGGGCTGCCCGAGTAGAATAAAATTCGAAATCCGAAGTGACTTGGAGCGAACGCTGGAAGAATGGAGCAGATCCTTGGACTGATGATCGAAGAGACCTTCATCGGTCCATTATTCCAACATTCCAGTTTTCCGCATAGCTCCGATCTTGCCTTTCGATTTCGCCCTTGAAGTTTGTTACGCCCTTCGATATTCGAAGGTCGGATTTTCACAAATTGAGAGAGATGGTCCCGCTTTCCGCAAATCATCAAAACCCGCGGCAATCTCTGCCGTACCGGTTCGTCTTCGCCCTACTCGTGCTTTGCTCTCTTCCATCCGTCACGGCGATCGCGGCGGAGCAAAAAAAACCTGTACTACCTAAAGCTGCCGAGTCGCTCGCGCCTCCGCCTCCTGCCGGTATCCCGCTCGCGGATATCGCGGCGCGGGCCACCCAAGTATCCAACCTGCTCGGCAGTCTGACAGCGAGCGCGGCGTCCAGCGCGCAAATCGATACCATTGCCAAGACGCTGCCCGATTTGAGCGAAAGCTTGGACGCGGAATTCGCGGCCACGACCAGGAGTCTGGAAGCGGAACCGAGCCTCGAAATGCTGCAAGCGTTGCAACAGCAGTGGCAGCGGCGTCAGATGGAGACGACCGGCTGGTTGAGCGCGCTCACCCAACAGGCGACCAGGCTGCAGAACGGACTAAATCAACTTAACGATCTGCAAAAAACCTGGAACAGCACGCGCGCGTCGGCGCTGGCATCCAAGGCGCCGGGGCCGATCCTGCAACAGATCGACGCAACGCTCACCGCCATTACGACCGCGCAAGCGACTCTGCAGAGCGAGCGCACGGCGGTGTTAAATCTGCAGAGCCGAGTCGCGCAGGAGGTGACAAAGTGCGGCGCGGCGCTGGCGCAAATCGGCCAGATCCAGCAGCGAGCCGTCGCGGGAATTTTCGCTCGCGATGCGCCGCCGATCTGGACGGTTGAACTATGGAAGACGCTGGCCGATTTTCCCGACTACGCGCACAAAGTCGCCACCGTATACTGGACGGACTTTCTTACATACCTGCGCGATCCCAGATACGGAGTGCCGCTGCATGCCGGCCTATTTATCGTGCTGGCGCTGGTGTTTTGCGCAGCGCGGCGGCGGATTCCGCGCTGGACCAAGGACGGCGCGGTTGAGTTCCGCCCGATCACGGTTTTCGAGCGGCCCTACGCGGCGGCGGCGGTAATTTCCTTGCTCGCCGCCACATCGCCGTACTTCCAAATGGCTACATCCGTGCGTCAGGCGCTGGCGGTCCTGGCGCTGGTGCCGACCATACGCGTGTCACTGCCGACGGTGGATGCGTCGCTCGCGCCCGGTATCTATGCGCTGGGCGTCCTGTTCGCCGTCGATATGGTCCGGCAAGCATTTGCCGGCGCGCAACTGATCGGCCAGGTGATCCTGATCGTTGAAACCCTAGCCGGCATTCTCGTGGTGATCTGGCTGCGCCGCCATCATCAGCAAATCGTCGGAACGAAGAACCTGTCGTCGTCTCAAATTGCCTTGAGGCTGAGCGGTTTCCTCGTGGTGCTGGTGCTATTCTTTGCGCTGGCGGCGGGATCGGCGGGTTATATGCGCCTGGCGCGCCTGTTGTCGCCTGGTATTCTTGTCGGCGCGGTCCTCGCGTTAATCGCCTACGCTTATCTCAGAGTCGGCGGAGGCATCGCGGCTTTGGCCTTCCGCGTGTGGCCGCTGCGGATGCTGCGGATGGTTCAGCACCATCCTGAACTGATAGAAAGACGAGTTTATCTCCTGTTCGCTTGGGCGGCCGTTGGCGGTTGGCTGGTTCGCTATCTGAACTATCTAGGTCTTTTGGATCCGACCTGGTCCTTAGCCAATGCCATTCTCGCCGCCAAGTTGGAGCGCGGTGTAATCTCCATTTCTCTCGGCACCGTCCTCGAGTTTTTTCTTACGCTATGGGTCGCGTATCTCTTATCGAAGTTTATCCGCTTCGTGCTGCAGGAGGATGTTTACCCGCGCGTCCAGCTCGCGCCCGGTCTGTCCTATGCCGCCTCGAGTGTGCTCAATTACGTGATTCTCGCCCTCGGGTTTTTGGCCGGGTTGGGCGTGTTGGGAGTGGATTTCACCAAGGTGAGCATCATGGCCGGAGCGTTCGGCGTCGGCATCGGCTTCGGCTTGCAGAGCGTTGTCAATAACTTCGTCTCCGGTCTCATTCTGCTTTTCGAGCGGCCCATCCACATCGGCGACACCGTGGAAGTCGGTAATCTTCAAGGCACGGTGCGCCGGATCGGCATCAGAGCGAGCGTGATACACACCGGCGCGGGGGCCGATATCATCGTTCCCAATTCGCAGCTTATAACGGACAAAGTCACCAATTGGACGTTCAGCGATCGTTTGCGCCGCGTCGATCTGCCGGTCGGCGTGAACTACGGCGCCGATCCTAAAAAAGTGATCGAGCTGCTCGAGCAAGTGGCGCGCGCCCATCCCGATGTTTTGCCGGATCCGGCGCCGCGCGCGCTTTTCATAAGCTACGGCGACAGCTCGATCAACTTCGAGCTGAGCGTCTGGCCGAAGCAGTTCTACCTGTCCGCCCAGGTGAAGAGCGATCTAGCCACGGCTGTCTACGACGCGGTCCATGCGGCGGGTATGTCCTTTCCCCGTCCCCAGCGCGAGGTCCGATTACTGCGCGACCACGACGCAAGAGCGCCGATGGCTGCGCCTAATGTTGTTATGAAGGAATAGATGGAGCAACAAATCGACATCGGGACGGGGGAGCATGAATGAAGACCGGTCATAAAGGAGAACTCAGGTTATTCTGTGCGGCGATACATCGAAGTTTCACATGGATTGTCCTCATGATTATTGTCGTTTCCACAAGGCTCGCGGGATGCGTTGTTTATGAGCCGGCTCCGGTGCCGATGCCTGCGAGTACCTTTGAACGGTCATGGGGCGCGGCGCTGGCGGCGGCGCAAGATGAGGGAATCAGATTACGACTGAAGATCGAGCGAACGGAGTGATCAGGGGTTACAAAGATGGGCAAGAGGTAACGATCAATATCCGGAGTCAAGCCGATGGCAGCGTTCGCGTAGAGATGAGCGCTAGAGGGCCCAAAGGAGCTGACCCAGGATTAGCCGGCAGGATATCGCGCGCCTATGACAGGCGCATGGGACGATAGAGATCTGCGGTCACGGCGCATTCTAACGGCGACACAGAAGGCGTCAGAGCCCTGTCTCCGTGCCAGGAATCGGATAACGACATCGGGGCTGAGATTGCAGTCTCAAAGTGGAGGTGAATGGAAATGAATATTGATCTTTCTGGATCGGCACGCGCCGTGTTGACCGTTGTGCTATCATGGCTGCGAGTGCGGAGCTTCACGCGATCGATAGCAACAACCGTTACTTCGCCTATGGAGTCGGGCAGAGGACCTGCGAGGACTACATCAAATTCAGGGAAAAAAGGCTCGAGACATGGAACAGCAGCACGAGCGCTATACGAAAGATGAACTCTACGAGATCGTCGATAGGATCGTCGAGCACTGGATCGCCGGATTTCTCACCGCGCACAACCTCTATGTAAGCGACACTTACGATCTCGTCGGAAACTCGACGATGGATGATTTAAAGGTTCGGCTGGAGAAGATCTGTCGGGCGAACACCAAACAGTATTTCGCCGAGGCGATGATCTCGGTGGTCCAACAGTTGAACCCGCAGCGGCTGAAAGCCGATGTCGGAAAGTGACGCTGCCAAAAAACCTAACGGCAAAGTCATTGCAGCACGCGCTTCCGAGAACGGTACGATGCCAAAGCGCAGCACGCGGCGCTGAATTTTTTGCGGTCAAGGCATCGTAGACCCGATCTCCTGACAAGGCCCCCGGGAGCGCCCTTCCTGGTATTGCACCAAAGTCCAATATGCACGTCTTTTTTTCTTCGCTAGATTCCTCTCAACACGGTTACGCGCGGCGTGTGTTCTATCAATGCACTCGCAAAGTGTGCTATGACCTCGAACCTGCCGTGATCTTTATCACAGCCCAAAACAAAAAGGAGCTTTGCCATGAGAAAGATTGTCGCTAACGCGCGAACAAGATACCACCGATCGGTGCGGCTGGCTTTAGCGCTGACGGCGCTGCTGATGATTCCGTCCGCGCGGGAGCTTGGTGCGCAAGGAGCTTATGAGCCGTCGGCAACCCTGAGCGCATCGAAGATCTTGCCGCCGGAAATTTTGACCGGTCCGAATCATCGCGTTGAGGAGAGGGTCTACAACGACGGTTACTTGAACCGCTATACGGTGCTCTCCAAGTTCGGCGGCTTCGTCGCGGTGTCGACGCCGCTGTTGAGAAAGCGCATCGAAGAAATCAACGCCATGGTGCGCATGGAGCAGATCCAAGGAACGAAGGAATTTACCGCTTCTCTCAAGGAGGCCGGGACCGATACGCTGGTGGGCTTCAAAAATCTCGTCACCAAACCGGTCGACACCGTGAAGGGCGCCGTATCGGGTTTGGCGGTCGCCTTCAGGCGCGCCGGCGACAACCTGATGGGTCCTGAGCGCAGCGATAGTGAGGACAGCCGGGTCAAGGACCTCATCGGTTTTTCGAAAACCAAGCGCGAGTACGCCTATCAGCTCGGGGTCGACGCTTACACCGATAACGAGAAACTCCAGGATCGGCTCAACGAGATTTCCTGGGCCGGTTATGCGGGCGGCTTGACCTGGGCGGCGGCCATGGCGGCGGTCCCCGGCGGAGCGGGCATGGCGATCACGATCTCGGGCACGCACAAGCTTCTAAACGAAGTCTTTCGCACGACTCCGCCGGTTGATCTGCGCCGTTTGAACGCGGAAAAACTCAAGGCGATGGATGTGCATGCGGAAGTCGCCGACGCGTTTATCAACAATTCGCTTTATTCGCCGCGCCACCAAACGATACTGGTCAATGCCCTTGACGAGATGAAAGGCGTTCGCAATCGCGCGACATTTGTCAGGCTGGCCGCGGCGACCGCGAACGCCAACATTGCATTGTTCCGCCAGCGCCAGGCCGAGATGTACGCGGGTTATCACAAGGCGGTGGCGCCGCTGGAGACATTCATCGCGCTGGGCGAATTCGCCGCGGCGCGAACCACCAAGAACGAAGTCGTCTTCAACGTGCCGCTGGATCATCTGGTCTGGACCCAAGAGATCGCCAAGCTGTTGACCGGTGCCGACTCCCGGGTGACCCAATTAACCCGTCCGGCAAACAAGCAGCTGTGGGTGGCGGGCACCGTCAGCGCGCGGGCGCGCAAAGAGATCGAAAGTCGCGGCTGGCAAGTGCAGGAGCGCAGCGAAGAACGGCTGCTCAGCTGGACAGAGAGCTACCCCAACTATGAAAAGCCTGAAGAGCGGATCCCTTCGGGACTCGTTTCCTTGAACTTCAAATCCGTGGGGATCGGCGTCGGCGGCAGCTCCGGGGAAGGGATTCTAAACTATCAGGGGAGGGACTATCCGTTCACGATCTCGGGGCTCAACCTCGGCGACATCGGCGCGTCGAGCTTCCAGGGAGCCGGTAAGGTTTACGGTCTGAAGAGCTCGAACGATTTTGCCGGCAACTACGTCGGCAGCGAGGCGGGATTCGCCGTGCGCGGCGGACAGAGCGAGATGTCCATGCGCAACGGCAAAGGCGTGACGATCGTTGTGTTGGCCGGCGAGGGCAAAGAATCGGGAACGCGAATGAGCCTCGGGGTTTCGGGCGTGAGCATCAAAATGAAGCAGTGAGGAGTAGCTGGGGAAAGCGCTAGCGAGCAGGGGATCAGTTATCGGTGCACGTGGAGGAGGTTTCAGGTTTCAGTGTTCGGATTTCGCTGAGACAGCGAAACACCACACATCGGACACCTGAAGGCGTCAGTCAAGAAAAAGGAGCGGCGATGTCGACAAAACAATTCTTTGGCCGGGGATTGGCCTGGGCGATGATCCTATTACTGGCGATACCGCCGCCGGCGCCGTTTGCGCAAGAGACTGCGACGGCGGTCTTCAAACAGGAAGAATTGGAGCAGATTTTAGCGCCCATCGCGCTCCACCCGGATCCGTTGATTGCACAGATTTTGATGGCCGCGACTTACCCGCTGGAGGTAGTTCAGGCGGAGCGCTTCGCTAAGCAAAACGCGAAACTGAAGGACGATCAGCTGACCGCGGCTCTGGAAAAACAAGATTGGGATCCGAGCGTGAAATCGCTGGTGAACTTTCCTCAAGTGCTGACGATGATGAGCGAAAAGCTCGATTGGACGCAAAACCTTGGCGATGCCTTTCTGGCAGACCAAAAGAAGGTGCTGGATACGATCCAGAGCCTGCGCGCCAAGGCGCAGGCGTCCGGGAATCTCAAAACGACCAAAGAGCAGACCGTCATCGTGGAAGAGAAGATCATCAAGATCGAACCCGCCAATCCCCAGGTTGTCTATGTGCCGAGCTATAACCCAACGGTCGTGTACGGCGCATGGCCCTATCCCGCCTATCCGCCCTATTACTACTATCCACCCGGTTACGTGGCGGGGTCGATGATGATGTTTGGCGCGGGCATGGCCATGGGTGCGGCATGGGGTTACGCCTGGGGCAATGCCAATTGGGGTGGCGGGGATGTCGACGTTGATGTCAATCGCAACACGAACATCAATAACAATATCAACCGCGACCAGGCTAAACAGAAATTGCAGGAACGGGGACAGGGCAATCAAAGAGGTCAAGGTAAATTTCAGCACAACCCCGAACATCGCAAAGGGGTGAGCTACCGCGACCAGGGGACGGCGCAGAAGTTTAACCGCGCAAGCACCAACGACGCGATCAAGTCGCGCGAGCAGTTTCGCGGGCGAGCCGAACAAGGTCGACAAGATATCGGTCGCGGCGGTGTTGGTGATCGTGGTGGAGCCGGTGGTGTTGGTGGGCAAGGCGGATTAGGAGACCGCGGCGGAGCAGGTCAAGGATTGGGTGGTGATCGGGGCGGATCCGGTAGCCGAGGCGGAGCGGGCGCGGGCGCAAGCCAACTCGGTGGTTCAGGAACCCGCGGCGGAGCTTTTCAAGGTGTCGATCGCGGCGGCAGCTCGGCGCGCAGCGCTAGCCAGCGCGGCAGCTCCAGCCGGGCAAGCGGTGGAGGTTCCAGAGGTGGCGGCGGAGGAAGAGGTGGCGGAGGCGGCGGTGGCGGGCGCCGCAGATAAATGGGTTTCAGGTGTCAGGTCTCGGGTGAGACAAGATTTGGAAGAATGCAATGATGGAAAAATGAATGTTGAAGAATGAAAGGATGGAAGAATGGATTTGGGTTTTTGCAAAATTCCAATATTCCTTTACTCGGGAAAGTTCATATCGGAGGAGAAAACAATGAAGGTGCTAAAAGCCGAGACGATTCGTGAAATGTCCTTTCGGTTGGCCGTTGGTTTTGCGCTCATCACAATCGTTCTGCTCGCGGCGATATACGACCTTTCGTCCGCTGCCGAGTTTAAGCAGAAAACTTTCGCCTCGGCCGAAGAGGCTGTCAAAGCAGCGGTGGCGGCAGCGAGAAGCAATAACGACAAGGAAATGCTGGCGATCTTCGGCGCTCAAGCCAAAGAAATGTTATTTTCGGGCGACGCGGTTGCCGACAAACAGCGGCGCGGGCAATTTCTTGCGGCCTATGACGAAAAAAGCCGCCTTGCGACCGAAGGAGAAAGCACGACTTTGATCGTCGGCAAGCAGGAGTGGCCCTTCCCTATCCCGGTAACGAAGAAAGGCCAAGCCTGGGTTTTCGATACGGAGAAAGGCAAGGAAGAGATCATAAACCGGAGGATCGGTGAGAACGAGCTGTCCACGATTCAATCCTTGCTGGCGGTCGTCGATGCCCAGCGAGAGTATGCGCTCAAGGACAGGGATAAGAATAGCCTAATGGAGTACGCGCAGAGGCTCGTAAGCGACCCAGGTAAAAAGAACGGTTTGTACTGGGAGGCGAAGCAAGGCGAACCGCAGAGCCCTCTCGGTCCGATCATGATCCGAGCGCGGAGCGAAGGATATCAAGGAAAACCTTCCACCACGCCTGCTCCCTACCACGGCTACCACTATAGAATTCTTACGGCGCAGGGGAAAAATGCCCCCGGCGGCGCGTACAGCTACCTAGTGAAAGGCAAGATGATCGGCGGCTTTGCCGTGGTTGCCTATCCGGCAGAGTACCGCAACTCCGGCGTGATGACTTTCATCGTCAACCACGACGGCAAGGTCTTTGAGAAGAACCTGGGGGCGAATACCGCGGCGATTGCGAAGGCCATGAAACAGTACAATCCGGATTCGACGTGGACGGCAGTAAAGGAGTGAAGAGTCTCAAGCTCCGTCGCCGTGTTCATCAGTCGAGGTACGAGATATGAAACTTGAATCGTTGCGCGCGACGGTGGAGCGAAGGATTGCAATCGTCGTTGTCGCCTGCTTCGCGACGCTCCCGGGATGCGTTGTTTACGAGCCCGCGCCGGCGCCGGTTCCTTCTCCCAGCACGTTTGAACGTTCGTGGAACGCCGCGTTGGGAGCGGCGCAAGATGAGGGCGTTCGGATCACCTCTGAAGACCGGGTTAGCGGAGTGATCATGGGTTACCGAGGCGCGCAAGAGGTAACGATCAACATCCGGACTCAAGCCGACGGCAACGTTCGGGTGGAGATGAGCGCGAGAGGACCCAAAGGATCTGACCCCGGACTAGCCGGGAGAATATCGCGCGCCCACGACCGCCGCATGGGGCGATAAGAATAAACTTGTCTGTTGGTGGCTCTGGCATGGCTGCTTCTCGCCGGGGCTACTTGCCTATCCACCCCTAGCTTACAAAGACCCTACCACTCGGGCTTGTCAGCGTCGAAGCCGGCTTTGCCAATGAGCTCGGCAAGAAATTCGACGAGACGGTCGCTTTTCGCGGAGACCCGTTTCCAGCTAATCGGCTCGGAGGTGAAGATCGGCAGAAAGCCTGGCGAGGTTTTACCCGGAACGCGGCGAAATTGCCCAGACGAAAAAGTATGTACCGAACTAAAGTACAATAGAAACACTTTCCTCGCGTGCTAGTGTCCAAGCACGACGATATCACTTGGAATTAGGAGAAGCAGCCATGACTCTCGAAACAGCGAGTTCTCCTACAATAGAACAAACTGCCACCACTGCCAGCGAAAACATCACGTCTCTGTTTCAGCGGGGCACTTTGAAAACATCTGTAGTGTTTTGGGATTCAATCCCGAGTACGTCCGCAAGGGGTTGATGCAATGGAGGGAAAAAGAAGCAGGGCCCCGGTTTGGAACGGAACAAGCAAAGCATTGGAGCACAGGTTTCCGGCGCCGGGCGCCGAAAGAGGCAGCAAAGCGAGCTCAACCGGCTTAAAGCGCAGCAGCCGCTAACAAAGCAATACCCCTCTTGATCGATTAGCGCACGGAAATGATCGGCTGCAACACCCCGCGATTCAGGTTCATCCTCGCAACGTCCAGACAGCCCGCTCGGGCCCCGCACTCTCATCCCGCATTGCACCAAAGTGCAATATCAGCGGCGTTTGGATTTTGCTAGAAAAATTCCACTTAACCTGGTGGAAAACCAATCTTGCGACGGCTCGAATGAGGAAAAAGGAATGGAACGCATACTACGCGGGTTAATGATCGCCGGGAGTTTTTTGCTGGTACTCAATATTTCATCCGCCCGTGGCCAAGTCGTCGCGGATGCCACGTTGAAAATAACCAGCAGAATGGTCGCCTCAGGCATCGGACTCTCGTGGGGCGAGGGCGTTTTGACCCACAAAGGGAAAGACTATCCGTTCAGCTTCCATGCCCGCGGACGTTTGCGGGACGTCGACGTGGATGCGACCGCCGCAGAGTTGTCCGGTCAAGTCTTCAATCTTAAAAACGTGGAAGACTTCAGCGGCAACTATAAGAGCGTCGAGAGCGGGAATGCGACCAGCGGCGGCGGCACTCGCGCCACGCTAAAGAATCCAAAGGGCGTGGTTGTGAACCTCGTGTCGACGGTCGAAGGGCGCAAGTTCACCCTAGGACGTGAGGGCATAGAAATAGAGTTCAAAAAGCCGAGCCCGTGAATCGATACAGGAGTGAAACCCGGATCATCCGGCATGAAGTAAGTCTAACAAACCGGTGTGCCGCATAAAGGAGAAACCAACATGGATCTCAAAGATTTTTTTTCAGCTGCCGAGGCGAGAAGCGATCGCTGGTGCGAGATGAACTCGATAGGGCGCGCTTGGGAAGCTGCCATTGCGCAGGCACAACTCGCGGATCAACTGCACGCCCAGGCCGCGCAAGTGTTGGGAGAAATTGGTCCGATGGAGAGTTATTGGGCCTATCCCGGACCCCGCTTGATGAGGACTGTCCGCGAGACAATTGATGAGGCCAAGGCGGGCGTGTTTGCTCGGCTTGTCCAGAAGATCTCGAACGCTCTGCTGACCGGGGGCTACCGCCACGATCTCTCTGCTTGGGACCCGCTGCAGGAAAGCGAGGCGCGTCCCGTTGATGTCCTACCGCCGGACCTCCAGGCGGGTGAGCTTCACAAGCCCTACTTCGAAGTGCTCGTGGTCACACCGAACGACCCGGCGACTTGGGAGCGCGCGCGCAATGAATTGAGGCGACTGCGCCGCCCGGAAGATCTTTTTCATTACGAGATCGTGCAGGTCGGGAGCTTCGAAGACGGCGTCATCGGCGCGATTTTCAACCACAACGTCCAGGCGGTCGTCATCTACGACGGCTTTCTGTTCCGCTCCCATCACGAGCTGCCGATGCTGCGCGACTTTCTGCTGCGCAATTTGAGCGTCGATCCGGCCGCCGTCGCGCCCGGAGCGCTGGCGACGACACTTGCCCGGTTGGTTAAAAATTACCGGCCCGAGCTGGACGTCTATCTGCTCACCGACCGAGCCGTCGAGAAAATCGCGGGCAGCGATGAAGTCGCGCCGATCCGGCGCATCTTCCACAACGTCGAGGAGATCATGGAGGTCCACCTCTCGGTCCTCGACGGCGTCAACGAGCGCTACGACACGCCGTTCTTCACCAACTTGAAGCGCTATGCGCAGCGGCCGATCGGGACGTTTCACGCGCTGCCGCTGGCGCGCGGCAAGTCGATCTTCCGCTCCAACTGGATCCGCGACATGGGCCAGTTTTACGGCACCAATCTATTCCTCGCCGAGTCGTCGGCGACGACCGGCGGCCTGGACAGCCTGCTCGAGCCGACCGGCAACATCAAGAAAGCACACGAATACGCGGCACGCGCGTTCGGCGCGAAGCGCGCCTATTTCGGCACCAATGGCACATCCACTTCCAACAAGATTGTCGTGCAGGCGGTGTGCAAGCCGGGCGACATCGTGATCGTCGACCGCAATTGCCACAAGTCGCACCATTACGGCTTTGTTTTGGCCGGCGCTCAGCCATATTACGTCGAAGCTTATCCGCTGACTGAGTACTCGATGTACGGCGCGGTGCCGCTGCGCACGATCAAGAAGGCGCTGCTCGATTGCAAGGCCGAAGGCAAACTTGATCGGGTGAAAGTGGTGGACATGACCAACTGCACGTTCGACGGCCACATGTACAATCCGAGGCGCGTAATGGAGGAATGTCTCGCCATCAAGCCGGACCTGATTTTTCTCTGGGACGAGGCGTGGTTCGGCTTTGCCCGCTTTAACGCGTTCCACCGCCGGCGCACGGCGATGGGCGCAGCCGCCGCGTTGACGGCCCGCTACCGCGATCCAGCCTATCGCGAAGAGTACAAGGCTTTCATAGCGAAACTCGGCAAGCTCGACCCGAAAAGTCCAAAACTGCTCGACATGCGCCTTCTCCCGGACCCCGACAAGGTGCGCATTCGCGTCTACCAGACCAACTCGGTGCACAAGTCGATGTCGGCGTTGCGCCAGGGTTCGATCATTCTGGTGTGGGACGAGGATTTTCACCACGTCGAGGGGCCGTTCGAGGAGGCCTTCTTCACGCACACTTCGACCTCGCCGAACCAGCAGATTATCGCGTCGCTCGACCTCGCGCGGCGGCAAATGGAACTGGAAGGTTATGAGATGACGATGAAGGCGACCGAACTCGCCCTCAAAATCCGGCGCGAGGTGAACAATCATCCGCTCATCTCCAAATACTTCAGCATCGCGACGCCGGAGCAGATGATTCCGGCTGAGTTCCGTGCTTCCGGCATCAAAGACTACGGACCGCCTCACTCCGACTGGAAAGACGTCGTCGAGGCATGGAACGACGACGAGTTCGCCCTCGATCCCACGCGTCTCACGCTGATTTGCGGCTCGGCGGGCTTCGACGGCACGCAGTTCAAAGGCCTGCTGGCGGATCGATTCGACATCCAGATCAACAAGACCTCGCGCAACAGCATTCTCATCCAGACCAACATCAACAACACGCGCAGCGACGCGGCGCTGCTCGTCAAAGTGCTCGCCGATCTGGCGCGCGAGATCGAGCAGCGCCTCGCGCAAGGGGGCCGCGCAGAGCAGGAGGCTTTCGCTGCGCGGGTCAAGTCGCTGATGACGGACGTGCCGGACCTGCCGAACTTCAGCCGCTTTCACGACGTTTTCCGCGACAAGGCGAAGAGCGCGAGCAATGAGGGCCATATGCGGCCGCCGTTTTACATGGGCTACGACGACGAAAATTGCGAATTTATCAAGCTCGCGAGCAAAGAAATTGACGACCGGATCAAGAAAGGCCCCGAGCTGGTGTCGGCGAATTTCGTGATTCCCTACCCGCCGGGTTTTCCGATTATGGTGCCCGGTCAAGTCATCACCGCCGATACGATCACGTTCATGCGCAAGCTCGACGTGAAGGAAATCCACGGCTATCACGCCGCGCACGGTTTGAAGCTGCTCAAACCCGCGGTGCTGGCGAAGAGAAAAGGGAAAAACAACGACAGCTGAATTGAGACGGCAGTCGAGTGCGCCGCTCCGGCAAAGTGCTGAGCTGCAACGACGCGAGAGAGGAGTTTCGTGATGGAAGCATTTTTTGAATTTCTCAAAGCCAATCCCTATATGCTTTTATTTCTAACCGTCGGCCTGTCGGTCTGGGTGGGTCGCTTCACCGTCATGGGTTACGGCCTGGGCATGGTGGCTGCGGCGATCGTGGTTGGGGTCGCCCTAGCGACCTGGGCGTCGACCTATGGGATCAAGCTGCAGCTCGACAACTTTGCCAGGTTGTTGATGTACTACCTGTTCATGTACGGCGTCGGGCTGCGCGTGGGTCCGTCGTTTTTCAACAGCCTGAAGAAAGATGGCCTGACATTCACCATTCTCGCCGTGATTTGCAGCGTCCTCGGGCTGTTCTTAGTGGTCTGGATGTCAAGGCTGTTTGGACTGCCGGCTGGAGCGGCGGGCGGTGTTCTCGCAGGCTCGCAAACCATGTCGGCGGCCATCGGCACGGCCGAGATGGCAATGAGCCAGGGGGCGTACAAGGTGCCGGCGGGATCGACCGCCGAGGCGGTCACCGCGATGATCGCTCTCGGTTACGGCATAACCTACATCTGGGGCACGGTCGGCATCATCCTGGTCTGCAAGTACCTGCCGCGCTGGTGGGGAGTTGACGCCAAGCAGGCTGCGAAGGAATACGAGGAACAGTTCGGCGTACCGAACCTGGACGACACCGGGCTATCAGGGTACCGGCCGGCCGGTCTTCGTGCTTACCGGGTGGAAAACCCGCAGAGCGCCGGCAAAACGATCGCCGGCTTGCGCCGGGAGTATCCGCAGTACCGCATCCTCAACGTGGTGCGCGGCGGCGAGCCACTCGGAGCGAGCCCGGATATTACGCTGCAAAAGGGCGACGTCGTCGCCCTTGGTGGCAGGCTCGAGGATCTCACGGCCAATATGGGTTTGCTCGGCGCCGAGGTGGCCGATCCCAAGGCTCTCAATATTCCGCTCGATCAGGCGGAGATCCTGGTCACCGAAAAGTCGGTAGAGGGCAGGGCGTTAAAAGAGTTTCGCCACGAGGACTTTGCCGGGCAGCTCCAAGTGCTGCGCCTGGAGCGCGGCGGTGTGCCGATTCCTGTGGGCGCCGACACGACCTTGCAGCGACTCGACGTGCTGTTCGTAGCCGGGCTCAAGAGCGCGGTGGAGAAGGTGGCGGCGGTGTTAGGAAAAGTGGCCCGACCCAGTACGGCGACCGATCTACTAACGCTCTCGGTGGGCATGATTGTGGGTTTTTTGATCGGCGCCATAAACGTTCCGGTAGGCAGTTTTTCGGTCGGTCTCGGCAACGCCGGTGGTCTCTTGCTCTCGGGCATTTTCGTGTCCTCCGTGGTTTCACGCCTGCGGTTTTTCGGCAGCACACCGAATGCTGCCCGCAACGTCCTCGAGGACTTGGGTCTCGTTACCTTCGTTGGCATCGTCGGCATCAATGCCGGCGCTTCGCTCCTGGCGCAACTCACCGGAATAGTGGCACTCAAAATATTCCTCGTTGGATTTATTGCCAGCACGATCCCGCCCTTCGTTACATGGACGCTGGGATATCATGTGTTTAAAGTCAACCCGGCGGTGCTCATGGGCGGGGTGGCCGGCGCCCGCTCTCATTCCGGTCCCTGCCGTGAGGCCGCTAAAGAAATCGGCAGTTCGGTGCCATGGGTCGGCTTCCCGGTAGGCTATGCGGTTTCCGGCGTGCTACTGACCGTTTTTGGCTATTTCGCCATGATTCTCTAGCGGGAAAACTCTAACCGCTCGTTGAAAGAAGGCTCGGAATACTTCGACAAGCTCAGCACGACGGAAAATGCTCAATTGTTTCGGTGACCCGTAGCGCCGTCAGATTCGAACAAGGGGGAATTAATTCGCTTACGAAACGAAGCACCTTGGAACGAGACATTACCTGCGCAAGCCATGACGATCAGGAGATAACAACCATGGATTACCTTGTAAAAGCGCTGCAGCAAAATCCTGAACTCGCCATCTTCCTCGCTCTCGCAATCGGCTTTGCGATCGGTCGGGTAAAGATCGGCAGCTTCACCCTGGGAACGGTCGTCGGCACTCTTTTCGCCGGCGTCTTGATCGGACAGCTCGATGTCAAGGTCCCAGGGCTTGTCAAAACGGTCTTTTTCGATCTCTTTCTCTTCACCACCGGCTACAAAGTCGGGCCGCAGTTTTTTCGCGGCCTCAAGCGTGACGCGCTCTCTCAATTGGCTCTCACATTGGTCCTGTGTGTGACGTGTCTCGCAACTGCCTTCGTGGCGGCGAAGCTCCTTGACTACGACATCGGGACGGCTGCCGGCTTGCTGGCGGGAGCCTTCACCGAGTCAACGGTGATCGGCACGGCGGGCGATGCGATCAATCGTCTTGCAATTTCGGCGGAAGAGAAGGCCCACCTGCTCAACAATATCCCGGTTGCCTATGCGGTTACTTATCTTGTGGGGACCGCAGCGGTCGTCTGGTTCCTTCCGACCATTGGACCGAAGTTGATGGGGGTGAATCTTAAGGAAGAAGCCAAGAAGATGCAGGCGCAAGTGTCCGGCGGTACGGAGGCGCAGCCCGGTATCATATCCGCTTCCCGCTCCTTCGATGTACGCGTCTACAGGGTGACCAACGAAAAGCTCGTCAACAAGAGCATTGCCCAGATCGAAGCGATGCCACAAGACGTGCGGGTTTTTATTCAGCGCATCCGGCGCGCGGGCGCGATCATCGAGCCTGAGGCGACCACAGTGATTCAGCGCGGCGATGTCATCGCAGTGATGGCGCGGGCCGAAGTCTTAGTCGAGCGCAGTGCCGTCGTCGGCCCTGAGGTCGACGACAAAGAGCTGCTCGATTTTCCCGTCGAGGTTCTGGACGTGATCATGACCAACCGAACTTTGGCCGGTAAGACTCTAGAGGATTTGGTGAAATTGGAACCCTGGCGAACGCAGTTTCGCGGCGTGTTTTTGCGCAAGCTCACGCGTGCCGGCATGGAAATTCCTATTACCGTTACAACGCAAGTTGATCGCGGCGACTTGTTGAGCCTGATGGGCGCCAAACGCGATGTCGAGCGTGCCGCCGTTGTACTCGGTTACGCCGATTGGCCAAGCAGCGCGACGGACATGATCTTTGTCGGAACCGGTATTTTCATCGGCGGGCTCGTTGGTCTCCTTACTGTCACCATCGCCGGGCTGCCGATTACTCTCACGGCCAGCGGCGGCGCACTCATCATGGGACTGGTGTTCGGTTGGCTTCGCTCCGTATTTCCGGCGTTCGGCCGCATTCCCGAAGCCGCGATGTGGGTTTTCGACACTGTCGGCTTGAGTGTCTTTATTGGCGTCGTTGGCTTGAGCGCGGGCCCAAGTTTTATCGGCGGCCTTCAAAAATCAGGCATAAGCCTGGTTTTCGTCGGCTTCGTAGCGGCCCTGCTGCCGCACATCGTGGCCATTCTCTTCGGTCGCTACGTGCTCAAGATGAATCCACTTATACTTCTGGGCGCTTGCTCCGGGGCCGGCACGAATACTGCTTCGCTGCGCGCGATCCAGGACGAGGCGCATAGCAAACTCCCAGCCTTGGGCTACACGGTTCCTTACGCCGTCGGCAACATTGTGCTGACGGCTTGGGGCCCGGTCATCGTTGTATTGATGTCGGTTGGAAGGTGAGCGACCTGAAGAACTCGTCGCTAGACTGAAAGGACGGCCAGCATGCGTGTGACACAGCGAAGTCGAAAGAAAAATTCTGACGTTTTGTGCTCCGCTCAAGGATTGGCGTGTGCTATCGCGGGGTTCTGGGTGACAATGTTGGGGGCGGTGCTGTTGCTGCTCGCAGCCACTGTCTCCCGAGTCCAGGCGCAGGAAGTGATTTCGCAAGAGGAGCCGACGCCTTCTTCAGTGGATGAAATTACCACGCCGATCGAGCGGTCTTTCATCGAGAGAATTCCCCGTCCGGGATTTTTCCCCTGGCTGAAGGAACAATTGAAAGATACACCGCCTTTTTTCCGCGATACCCAGCTCGACCTCAATCTGCGCAGTTTTTACTTCCGGCGGGATAAATTTGACGACAGCGTCAGCTCGGCCTGGGCCATGGGCGGCGCGCTCGCTTACAAGTCCGGCTGGCTGCTCGACCGTCTTCAGGTTGGCACTACTTTCTATTGGTCTGAAAATCTCTACGGGCCGAAAGACAAGGACGGCACGCTGCTGCTCAAGCCAGAACAGCACGGTTATTCCGTTGTGGGCCAGCTCTACGGACGGGTGAAGCTCTTCGAAGATCACATTGTCAATCTCTACCGCTACGAATACAACACCCCGTTTATCGGTAAAAACGATGTTCGGATGACGCCGAATACCTTTGAAGGGTACACTCTTACGGGATTGTTCGGCGGCAAGGACGGAGCACCGGGGTTTCGCTACGGCGGCGGCTATATCACCAAGATCAAAGAGCGCAACTCGGATGAATTCGTCTGGATGTCGCGCGACGCCGGCGCCGACGTGAAACGCGGCGTCGGCGTGTTCGGCGGCACATTCACCTACGGCAAGTTTTCCTTCGGCGCCATCAATTACTATTCCGATGACATCATCAACATTTTCTATACCGAGACCAAGTACAGTTTTGCGATCACCAAAGACCTTGGCGCCCTATTGGCGTTCCAATTTGCCGACCAGCGCAGCGTGGGCAAAGACCTTTTGATGGACCGTTCGTTCACTACCAATCAGGTTGGTATGAAGGGCGACGTGAGTTATGGAGGTGCGGTTTTCACCCTAGGTTACTCGAACACTTTACGGCGCGATGACATGCAAAGTCCCTGGAGCGGTTACCCCGGTTACACCAGCGTCCAGGTGCAGGATTTCAATCGAGCGAAGGAACAAGCCGTCATCACTAAATTGTCCTACGACTTTTCGCGTCTCGGTCTGGAAGGTGTATCCGCCTACGCGCTTTTTGTTCATGGCTGGGGAAGAGTCAATCCATCGACAAAGGCCGGCGCGCCCGATGAGAACGAATTCAATGCCGATCTGCAATGGCGGCCCAAATGGAGTTTCCTCAACGGATTCTCGGCACGATTCCGTTACAGCAACGTGCATCAATATCAAGGGCCGAAAGACAGTCAACATGACTATCGTTTTATAATTAACTACGATTTGCCGCTGCTGTGAGAATCCAACCGGAGGCACAATGCCTTTTACCATCATTGACGCGACCGGGCCGATCATCAGCGCCAAGGTGAGCGGAGAACTCAGCAGGTCCGAGGTCGGTCAGATTCAAGCCGCCGCCCTTGAGGCGATCCGGCGCTGCGGCAAGATCAGCGCGCTGTTCATTCTCGAAAGTTTCCACGGTTGGAAGCGCGAGGGGGACTGGGGCGATATCAGTTTCATGGTCGAGCAAGACCAGAATATCGCCAAGATCGCGGCGGTGGGCGAGGAAGAGTGGCGAGATCTCGTTTGTGCATTTCTTGCCAAAGGCTTTCGCCAAGCCGCAGTCGAATATTTCCTGCCTGCCGATCTCGCCAAAGCCCGCGCCTGGCTCGAGGCTCAATAAAACTCGGCGCACCGGGCTTGCGGCGTGAAAGTCAATTTGTAGCAAAAGCCACCGCTCAGCCTTTGAGCCGGAGGAACGGGCGCGGTTCATTTCGTTGGAAATGTCCCGTTCACGCTGAGCTTGTCGAAGTGTTTCTGGGGTTTTTCTGCCAAAGTCGTATCCCGGTTGCGGTTGAGGGAACGTTGGCCAAGCCTTGGGACATCATGATAATAGAAGGCCGGGCTGCGTGAACCAGAGCTTATGACCTACCGAAGATGAGTTCTTCGACCAAAATCCTTGTCGGACTGTTAGCGGGCGTTTTCCTCGGCGTCTTCTTGGGCGAGCATGCGGGTGTGCTCAAGGTGGTGGCGGACGGTTTCGTCAAGCTGCTGCAGATGATGGTGCTGCCCTATATCACGCTCTCTATCATCACGAGCCTAGGGGCGCTCAGTTACCATCAGGTTAAGATTCTCGGTCTAAGAGCAGGGGCGGTTCTCATCGGTCTGTGGTGTTTAGCTTTGATTTTCACTTTCCTCATTCCCTTGGCCTTTCCCGCTCTGGAGACCGCGTCCTTTTTCAGCACCTCGCTGGTCGAACAGCCCAAGCCGTTTAACTTCGTCGATCTGTTTATTCCGTCCAATCCTTTCTACGCTCTTGCCAACAACGTCGTCCCGGCCGTGGTGCTTTTTTCCGTTTTCGTCGGTGTCGCGCTGATCGGTGTAGAACGCAAGCAGACCGCACTCGACGTTTTCGTGGTCGCCAAAGACGCCTTGTCCCGTGCCACGAAATTTGTCGTAAATCTGACGCCCTACGGCATCTTCGCGATCGCCGCCAATACTGCGGGGACGCTGAATCTCGAGCAGGTCGCTCGTATCCAGGTTTATTTGATTACTTACGTGCTGATCTCGACGCTGGTCGCGTTGTGGGTGCTGCCGGGACTGGTCGCAGCGCTTACGCCGTTCAGCTATCGTGAGGTGCTCGGGCCGACGCGGGACGCGCTGATCACCGCTTTCATGGCAGGCGATCTATTTATCGTCCTGCCGATTCTCATCCAGACATCTAAAGATCTGCTGGAGCGCCACCGGCTGGTTGACGAGTCCACGAAAATGCTGCCGGATGTGATTGTGCCCACATCGTTCAATTTTCCTCATACCGGCAAGCTGCTGTCGATCAGTTTCATCCTATTCGCGGGATGGTTCGCCGATGCTGCAATATCGGTGACCGACTACCCGCGTCTCGCCCTGATGGGGCTGTTGACGTTCTTCGGCAGCCTGTCGGCGGCGGTACCATTTCTACTGGATCTTTTCCGCATTCCGGCTGATACTTTCCAATTGTTTCTGGCTACCGGCGTCGTCAATTCGCGCTTTGGCTCCCTTCTCGCGGCGGTTCACACCGTGGCGGTGGCGCTGCTCGGCAGCGCCGCCATCGTTGGTTCGCTCCGCTTCAGCGCGCTTCACATTGCGCGCTACCTCGTGATCACGCTGGTGCTGTCGGCGGCAATCCTCGGCGGGTTGAGATCTCTGTTTGTTCGGGTACTAGAGCCAAGCTTTAGCGGCGAAGAATTGGTCTATAGCATGCGTCCGATCATGACCGATCCAGACGCGCGCGTCCTTAAACAGGCGGATCTCGGCGACGTGCCCGGGAAGCCGGCGGCAAAGCCGCTGCTCGATGCGATCAAAAAGCGCGGCACGCTTCGAGTGGCGGTTTTCACGGATCGGCTTCCCTTCGTGTTTTTAAACAAAGAACGACAGCTTGTCGGCTTCGACGTGGAAATGGCCCAACTCCTCGCTCGCGACCTTGGCGTCAAGGTCGAATTCGTCGAAATGGCAGAATGGAACGGGCTAGCGCGCTCGCTGGCAACCAGCGGTGTCGACCTTGCAATGACAGGGATCGCCGTAACTCCCGACCGCGCCGCCGGGATGGTTTTTTCCAATCCGTATGTCGATGAAACATTCGCCTTTGTGGTAAGAGACCACCTGCGCGAGGAGTTTTCCAGCTGGGCGAGCATTCGAGACCTCGGCGTCTTCCCCGTGGCAAGTCCCAATTTGCCGTATTTCATCGCGCCCGTAAGAGCGCGCGCTCCTGAACTGAAGTTTCAGGTGGTCGACACGATGAAGCAAATCGATGACGGGATGAAAGCGGGGAGGTTTGATGCCATTGCTTTACCGGCCGAGCGCGGGTCGGTGCTGACCTTGCTGAACCCGAAATACACAGTTGTCGTGCCTGAACCGGGAACCATCAAGATTCCGCTGGCCTATGCCCTGGCCGGGCAAGATCAGGATTGGGCCTATTTCATCAATACCTGGATCGAGCTGAAACGGAGAGACGGCACCATTGACGCTCTCTACAGCCACTGGATTTTGGGCAAGCAGGCCGGCAAGCGCCAGCCGCGCTGGTCGATCATCCGCAACGTGCTGCACTGGGTCGAGTAATCGCCGTAAAGTTCGCCCGCCGGCAACACGAAGGTTCCTGCCCACGCCGCCATTAGACCACCAAGGCCAATATACCTGAACGGGATTTTTTGATAATAAGGATCGTCGTTAGTGGTAGTGCGCTCTGGCAACACGTAGTGCGCTCTGGCAATACTTCGAAGGCGACCGCCGTTCTCTAAGGAATATCGACGCTAAAACCCGGGATTTCCCGATGTCCGGTCAGGTGTTGTTTGCATTAGGATCTGGCGACCGTCACATTTAACTGCGTCAGCGAAGGAGCCACCGGTTAAGCATCCGTCCAGTAAGGGTTAAAGACAGGATTTTTGGGACTTGACAAAGTTCAGTCCAGCAGATTGATTTCTTTGGGAGCGAGTAGAGCCGCCTCAGCGATGGGACATTCATGTCAAAGCCTGATCCGACGCTTCGGATGCGCGGTTTGTGCGATTGCTTGCCTGATCGTGGCAAGCGGCGCCCACGCCGCCGCAGCCCCGCCGGCCAAGCGAGTGTTGATCGTTTCGACCGGAAGCCGGCTGTCCCCGGGTTTCTCGCTCATAGACCGCGGTATCCTCGAAGCACTGGAAAACGACTCGTCGGGACGAATTGAAGCCTACGCCGAGAATCTCGATATCCTGCGACTCCCGACTGAACGTTTTCAGCGAATTTTCACTGAGTATTTAACCGAAAAATACGCCGAACCGCCGCCGGACCTCATCATACTGGTCTTCGTCGGTAGCTTGGGAATCGCCGGCAAGTTGCTGAACCAGCTGTTTCCAGGGGTACCGATCATCGTTGCAGGCGCGACGGAAGAGGAAATTCGAGCCGGTCAATTTCGCAGTCCTCTCGGCGGACTGGCGTCGCGAGCCGACCCGCGCGCGACGCTGGAATTGATCTTCCTTCTACAACCCGAAACACAGCGCGTCGTCATTATCGGCGGCACGGCGGAAGTCGATCGTCATGTTCTGGATCGCGTGAAAGAGGCCGCGCGTTCGTTCGCGGGACGAGTTGAGTTTGAATTCTGGGACAATCGTAGCATGGCTGAATTGCGGCAGTCGGTAACAGCTTTACCGCCGCGAACCGTGATCCTGTTCTCCAGGATGTTTCGCGACGGGGCCGGTCAAGCCGTCATTTCTTCACAGGCGGGCCAGTCGATTGCTGAGCGGGCCAACGTGCCTGTGTATGTCATGACGGATACGGCTTTAGGCACCGGCGCCGTCGGCGGATCGGTGGCCAGTGTCGAGGCAATCGGAAGGCGAGCCGGCGAATTGGCGCGCCTTGTTCTGACCGGTACTGCGCCGGCGTCGTTGCCCTTGGAAAACAACACCGGCAGGGTGCTGATGTTCGATTGGCGGGCTTTGAAACGCTGGAACATCAGTGAAAGTCGTCTGCCGCCAAACAGTGTCGTTCGATTTCGTCCGGAGCCGATCTGGCAGCAATACCGTGGGTACATCATCGGCGCCCTTGTCATCATCGCGATCCAGGCCGCTACGATCGTCGCTTTGCTCGTGCAGCGAGCGCGCCGGCGCCGGGCCGAGCAGGAGTTGCGCGAGAGTCAACAATTGATGGACCTTGCCACCACCGCCGGCGAGATTGGACTCTGGGTGCGCGATCCAAAATCGGGCACCGTCTGGGGCAACACACCTTTGCGCTCCATGTTTGGCCTTGGTGACAACGCCAAGGCCCAGTTCAGCGATATGCTCGCGCGTGTTCATCCCGACGACAGCTCGCGGGTTATGGTGCAGGTGCAGGGTGCGCAAGAGGAGGATCTGCCGTTTGAAGGGGAGTTTCGCATTCCTCAGGCTGATGGAACCGTCCGGTGGGCGTTGACCAAGGAACGGGCCATTAATGCATCTCAAAACCCCGGTCTCCACAGAATGGGCGTCGTTCTGGACATCACGGAGCGTAAAAGAGGCGAAGAAAGATTCAGGCTGGCGGTAGAAGCCTCGCCCAATGCGATCGTCATGGTGAACCAGGAAGGCAAGATCCGGCTGGTCAACGCCTTGACGGAAAAGTTTTTCGGGTACTCGCGCGAGGAGTTGATTGGGCATTCTGTGGAAATGCTGGTGCCGGAGCGGTTCCGGGCCGAACATCCCGCTCATCGGGCGGCGTTTTTCGGCGCCCCGCAAGCCCGCATGATAGGGGCGGGTAGGGACTTGTTCGCCAGGCGCAAGGACGGCTCGGAGTTTTTGGTTGAGATTGGGCTGAATCCGATCTACGCGCCGGAAGGCACTCTGGTACTGACCTCGATCATCGATATTACGGAGCGCAAGCGGATCGAATACGAGCTGCAGCGCAATCGCGAGGAGCTGGCGCATGTGACGCGGGTGTCCACCGTCGGCGAACTGACCGCCACTGTGGCCCACGAACTAAACCAACCGCTCGGCGCGATCCTCAGCAACGCCGAAGCGGCCGAGATGTTCCTCATGGCCGATCCACCGGCAATGGACGAAGTGCGAAACATCCTCGCCGACATTCGCAAAGACGACCAGCGCGCCGGCGAAGTCATCCGGCGGATGCGCAGCCTGCTGCGCAAGCAGGAAATAGCGCCGAAGTCGATTGAGATCAACGAAGCGATAGAGGAAGTTTTAAAGCTGCTGAGCATCGCCGCCGCCACTCGTAAAGTGGCGCTGAAGTTCGAGAGGACGGCGGACCTCCCACGTGTCTGGTGCGACCCGGTGCATTTCCAGCAAGTCGTACTGAACTTGGTCCTGAACGGCATGGAGGCGATGGCACCGCTAGCCGAAGAAAAGCGCCGGATTGTTATCCGCACCGGGCCCGGCGACAACGGCACGGTGAAAATCGCCGTCACCGACTCCGGTCCCGGCATACCGATTGACAACCTGCCGAGGTTGTTCGAGCACTTCTTCACGACCAAGAAGGAAGGCATGGGGATGGGGCTGTCGATCGCGCGCACCATCGTAGAAGCGCATCACGGTCGAATCTGGGCCGAGAACAATTCCGGAGCCGGGGCGACGTTTTACTTCACATTGCCGGTGGACAAGAGGGAGGGATGCGGGGGCGAGGGTCGAGTGAACCAGTAACTGACACCTGAAACCATGTGCCACGCTTGAGGTGTCAGGTTTCGGGTGTCAGGATGAAGTTTGGAGAGGCGATGATGAAAAGTTTCATGGACGTTGAGGACTTGGAAGTCTACCAGAAGCTTTGTCGGCTCCATATTGAGATCTGTGATCTGAGCCACGCTTGGCCGTCTGAGGAGAGATACGAAATCGGCTCGCAAATTCGCCGCTGAAACCCGAAACCGAAAACCTGAAACCTGATTTCTGAAGCCGAACACCCATGTCCATCCCCATCATCCGTGTCGTAGACGACGACGCATCCTTCCGCACGGCCGTGACGCGTCTGCTGCGCGCTGCCAAGTATCAAGTACGAGGCTACGCGTCGGCATCGGAGTTTCTCGACTCCGATCCATGCGCCGAGCCGGGATGCATTCTTCTGGACCTGCGGATGCCCGGAGCGAGCGGCCTCGACTTGCAGCAGTCGTTGGCTCGGCTGGAGGAGCGGTTGCCGATTATCTTTCTTACCGGTCACGGCGACATTCCCGCGAGCGTGCGCGCGGTGAAGGCCGGCGCCGTGGATTTTCTGACCAAACCGGTCCCGCGCGAGGCGCTCCTACGCGCGATCCAAAACGCCCTTGGCGTCGATGCCGAGGGCCGGGCGGCCCGAGCGGCTTTGCGCGAACTACGCAAGCGCTTTGAAAACTTAACCCCGCGCGAGCGAGAAGTGCTGGCTCATGTCATCGGCGGCAAGCTGAACAAGCAAATCGCTTTTGAGCTGGGCACGAGCGAGCGCACCATCAAGGCCCACCGCGGCAGCATCATGGAGAAGCTCAGGGTGCAATCCGTAGCTGAACTCGTGCGCTTCGCCCAGCAACTGGGTATCCAGCCGATTCATTGATACAAAGGTTTCGGGTGTCAAGTTTCAGCTTATAAAAAGTAGTTCCCAGGTTTCAGTGTTCAGACTTCAGCCAGGATTCGGGAGTTAGTGGCATCCGAAACCTGACACCTGGCACCTGGACTCCCAGCATCTGCTGACATCCCGTGTTCTCCGCCATATTGTTCCAAAGTACAATAGCTGCCCCCTTTTCACTTCTGCTAAACCTTTCCGCAGGTTTCCCGAAATGAACTGCGAGATGAAAGCCGTTCATGAGGCATGAACGCTGCGCTGATGGCTAGCCAAGACCCATATATCGTCGTTGTCGAAGACGATGCAGGGATGAGCAAAGCGATCGA
>JBOHVN010000105.1:0-13866 GCA_050735675.1 Binatia bacterium
GTGATAGCTGAGCCCTACCGAGTTGGGCCGGTTGAAATCCGGATCGAGGCTTCGGCGCAACATCGGGCGCGGATCGGTGAGGCTAAACGCGAGCCGCGCTTGACTTATTTCCCAGGCGCCGGGATTGATGCCGCCGTCGAGAGCCACGTCAAGGTAGGACATGGGAGACAGCCGCAGATTGATATCGAGGTCCGACAAGCTGTCGCCGCCTTTTCGTTCTTTATCGATATCGTAGCTCAAGGCGAGTCGGAGCAGGCCCATCCGGCGAACATCGCCGATCACCCCCGGGCTCAGCAGTTCGACATTGCTGTCCGCGGCGGGCGCTGCGATGCCGCGGGAAGTTTTTCCCCACAGACGGTTGGTCAGGGCAAACGTCAAAACATTGCGCCGGTTGATTCGGTCGACCTCGTCCATGATCGGAATATGGCTTTGATCCGTGCGCGGCACGAACAGGTAGCTGAGCTCGGGCGCTATCACATGCTTGACATGGCTCAAGCCAAGGCTATTGAAGTTAAAGACCCGGCTGAACGCCGTGCCCAGGTTTCCGCGGAGCTCGAAGAGCTCGCGGGAAAGATTTCGGTCCGAAGATTTGACCGGCGAGTAAAGATGATAGATCGTCTGGCGCGGCGCCGCGCTGACGGATCCGAAGAGACGCGAGGCCAGTTGAAACGGCAACACGAGCTCCGGCCTGAGATCCATCCGCAGCCCGTCGCCGCCTTCCCGTCTCATGTAGTTGACGCCTTCCGCGCGCCAGCGAAATTCGAGAGGAAAGCCGCTGAGAAAACGCCGGCCCCAAAAAGCGAGCTGGGGCGTGCGCTGTAGCGTGCCGCCATCGGGCTGGATAAAATCCTGATAGAAATTCCATTCGCCTTTGAGGAATGCATCATTCCAGTTTCTAAATGCGCCGAAACGCGATTCGCCGAAACGGCTGCGCTGGATGTCCGATCCTCTCAAGCCTGAAATTTCGAACTTATCGATCAGCTCGCGCGTAAACAGATCGTCTCGGTAGACCGCGAAATCGCTGAAGGTGAGCCAATCGGAGGGCGTCGTGTAACGATGCGTGCCGATGAGGCTCCAGCGGTCTTGCGGAATCCTCTGGTCGGCGATCGTTCGGTCGACGACCGCGTCATCTTCGTGTTTTCGCATTCCCTCGTTGAAATAGGACCCATGGAGACGAAAATCCGACTCGCGATCGAAAACCGTGCGGAATTCGCCGATAAAGCCAAAACGCGCGCGGGTTTCGATGTCGAAGGCGACCGTCGCATCGGTGCTCTTTGAGATGGCCCAGAAAAACGGCAGAGAAAACCGGAAGCCATCTTCCGTGGAGTGGCCGAACTTGGGAAAAAGCAAACCCGACTGTCTTTCAGTATTCAGGGGGAAAAAACCGTACGGCAGGTAGAACACCGGCACGTCCATGACGTAAAAGTAGCCGCTCCTGACCGTGCCCACTCCATCGAGGGCCAGATCCATCTCGTCGGCGAAAAACTTCCACGACGGCGGCCCAGATTCACATAGACAAGTCGTGAAAAACCCATCGTCGATGTGATAAGTTTGGCCGCCGAATTTCTGGAAACGGCGGCCGGTGAGACTGATATGCCCCTGTTCAAGAAACAGGTCGCCGTTAAGAATCTCACCGGTTTCCGTGCCTAAATTCAGCTTTATCGAGTCGGCCGATTTGACCTTCCATTCCGGGTCATCGATCGTCACCCGGCCCTTGGCCTCGACGTCCTCGGTCGCCCGATTGAAGTGAACCTCGTCGGCTTTGAGCGTGGTTCCCTCGCGCTTGATGATGACGTTGCCGCTGGCATCGATCAGGTTCGCGCCGTTTCCCGTCGACAATTTGTCGGCGGTCAGATTGATTTCGCTGCCGGGGGTTTGCGCCCCCGCCGTGCCCGCTTGAGCCGCGCTTGCCGGGACAATCCCGATCAAACTCGCGCCCGCGAGCGCGGCAAGAAAAAACCCGGTCTTGAGCATCATGTTGAATCGTCGAGCAGGCTGCTGAAAAGGACTCATATGCTTCGTTGCGCTGACTCGTCTCGCGTTAACGTACTACCTAGGTACGCCTCCGCTCGCCCGATTTTTCGCGCGCCTCGCCTCTGAGATCTTTTGAGCAGCCTGCAATCAGAGTTTTTCTGCAACCTGCTGGAGCATCGGACGCACTTCTCCGAGCAGATACAGCGAGCCTGCCACCACGATAAGATCGCGCTCATCGGCCTCGTCCAAAAGCGTGCGCAAGGCGTGCCGGGAGTCGGCAATCACCCGATGAGCAATCGGCTCGCTTAGCTTCGCCGCCAAAATCTCTGGATCGGCACTGCGTTCCATATTGACCCTGGTAAAGGTTATCTCATTCACCGCCCGCGCCAACGCGCGCAGCATCAACCCCCATTCCTTGTCCGCCATGGTGGCAAATAGCAATTTAATTTTCCGGCCCTGGCGTAAATCGTTCAGCTCCTCGACCAGAGCTTTGATGCCCTCGGGATTATGGGCGCCGTCGAGGATGACCGTGGGGCGCTCCCTCATGACCTCCAAGCGGCCGGGCCAGCGCACTTGGCGCAAACCCTCGCGCAGGGTGCCCTCGGCAACCGGAAAACGTTCGCGGACCAACTCTAGGGCCGCTAGAGCAACCGCGGCGTTGGCCCTTTGATGACGGCCCGGCAACCCAAGTTCCAGATTAAAAAAATGCTGTTTTATACCTCTATAATCGAAGAGGCCGTCAGGTTTCAAGGAAAAACTGAATTCACGGCCCAGCGAATACCCCGGGGACTGTCGCTGGCGGGCGATTTCGCGCAACAAATCAGCGACTTCTGCGGAAAGCTTGCCGCACGCCAGCGGCACTCCAGGCTTGATGATGCCGCCCTTTTCACGGGCAATGGAAAACTCGTCGGGCCCGAGATACGCCTCATGATCTTTGGCAACCGTCGTGATCACTGAAACCAGCGGCGTGACTACGTTGGTCGCGTCGAGCCTGCCGCCAAGCCCGACTTCGACCACCGCGATATCGACCCGGCGGCGGGCAAAATAAACCAAGGCCATGACGGTGATGAATTCAAAAAACGTCAGGGCTACATCGGCGGCGGCGGTCTCCCGCCAAATCTCGCCGGCGATCGCGACCACGTCTTGGGCAGCGATCTCTTCGCCGTCGATACGAATGCGCTCGGTGAAAGAAACCAAATGGGGTGAAGTATAGAGCGCCGTGCGGTAGCCGCCGTCCGATAAGATGCGGTGCAACATGGCGGCGGTCGACCCCTTGCCGTTGGTGCCGGCGATATGGATCGATGGAAAGGCTTCATGGGGTTGGCCGAACAGCGCCAGCGCGCGCTCCATGCGGTCGAGCCGCAGATCGATGATCCCGCCGCGCAGGTTGTAGATGCGATCAAGCGTCTCGGAATAGCTAGCCATGCGGCGCCTGCCGGTCGAGCGCACGGGGCAGAGAGCAAAGAGCATAGAGCCTAGAGCAAATCACAAAATGCTTTTGGGCGGCAGCTAACCTTAATCCGACAAAACGTGCGCACATAAACCGTTGAGCGAGGGCGGTGAGCCCGGAAGCCGTGGGCACCTGAGCATACCGATTGTTCTAAGGCCCGGCCGATTGCCTACGGCTGTAGGACTCAGCGCGCGAACAACATCAAAATAATGTCGGATTACGGTTAACCCTTTGCGCCATGCGCTATCCCTTTGCTAATGCTTCTTGGCGACTCGGCGCAAGAACTTTATTTGAGTCGTCCCCGGTTAAACATTCGAGCGCAAAAGCCTGCCCTAGGCGCGCGCCGCGCGCCTGATCGCCCGTTTGAGCTGCGCGATAAACGCTCCGGCTTGATTGGCCTTTGCACTGCTCCCCCTGGCCTTTTCGATTCTTTCGACCAACGCGCTGCCGACGACCGCGGCGTCGGCGAAGCCGGCGATCCAGGCGGCCTGCTCCGGCGTGGAGATCCCAAAGCCGACGCCCACGGGCAGCGCCGAAGCCTTGCGCACCCGGTCGACTTGCGCGCGCAGGTTGTCGTCGAGCGACCGGCGCGCGCCGGTCACGCCGGTCACGGACACGTAATAGATGAAACCGCGGCCTTTGCGCGCCACGAGCTGGATGCGGTCGGGCCCGCTGGTCGGCGACAACAGAAAAATCAAATCGAGCCCGGCGCCGTCCGTCCAGCGTTGCAGCTCAGCGCTCTCTTCCGGCGGCAGATCAACGCAAAGGACCCCGTCGGCGCCCGCCTCGGCGGCGTGGCGGGTAAATTTTTCCAGGCCGAAACGAAATATCGGGTTGAAATAGCCAAAGAGAATGACCGGTACGCTGGAACCGGCGCGAAACTGGCGCACCAGACGAAAAATAGCCGGCAAAGAGACCGGGTTTTTAAGCGCGCGTTCCGAAGAGCGCTGAATCGCCGGCCCGTCCGCCGTCGGATCGGAAAACGGCATGCCCAACTCGATGCAATCGGCGCCGCCTTGTTCAAGCGCGCGCATGATTTTTAGGGTCGTGACTAGATCGGGATCGCCGGCGGTGATGAAAGGAATCAGCGCCGCTTCTTGGCGCTGTTTCAATTCGCTAAAAGTCTTTTTTATGCGGCTCATTCTTAGTCGTTCGTTCAAAGGTTCAACCGTTCAAAAGTTTAATCGAATCGGGGCGAGGACTCTAACCCTTGAACCCTTGAACTTTTGAACAAGGCTTTTTTACAGTTTGACGCCCAGATAGTCGCCGACCGTCGCCATGTCCTTATCTCCCCGCCCAGAGAGATTGACGATAATGATCCGCTGCTTCGGCAATCGCGGCGCCAGCCGCGCCACCGCGGCGATCGCGTGAGCGCTTTCGAGCGCCGGAATAATGCCTTCGACTTCGGCGAGCAGCTTGAGGGCCGCGATTGCCTCTCGGTCGGTCGCCGCGTCGAACTCCGCCCGGCCGCAATCGCGCAGATAACTCAGCTCGGGGCCCACTCCCGGATAGTCCAAGCCGGCGGCGATGGAATGGGTTTCAGTGATCTGGCCGCGCTCATTTTGCAGCACGTAACTCTTGCTGCCGTGCAGCACACCGACGGCGCCGCCCTGGATCGACGCCGAATGTTTGCCGCTGCGAAGCCCGTGGCCGGCGGCTTCGACGCCGAGCATTCTGACCTTGCGATCGCGCACGAATGGATAGAAAAGCCCCATGGAATTGCTGCCGCCGCCGACGCACGCCACCAGCCAATCCGGCAGCCGGCCCTCTTTTTGCACAATCTGCCGGCGCGCCTCCCGGCCGATGACCGATTGAAAATCACGCACCATCATCGGATAGGGATGAGGCCCGGCGACCGAGCCGATTAAGTAATAAGTGTTGCGCACGTGGGTCACCCAATCGCGCAGCGCCTCGTTCATGGCGTCTTTGAGCGTCCGGCTGCCCGCGTTCACGACGCGAACCTGCGCGCCGAGGAGCTTCATGCGAAAGACGTTGAGCGATTGGCGCTCGACGTCTTCTGAGCCCATGAAAATCTCGCACCGCAGGCCAAAGCGCGCCGCCACCGTCGCGGTCGCCACGCCATGCTGGCCGGCGCCGGTCTCGGCGATGATGCGCTCTTTGCCCATGCGCCCCGCCAGCAAGATTTGACCGATGGTATTGTTGATTTTGTGCGCGCCGGTATGGCACAGGTCTTCGCGCTTGAGATAAATTTTCGCGCCGCCGAGCTTTTCGCTGAGGCGCTCGGCGAAATAGAGCGGCGTCTCGCGTCCGGCGTATTCACGCAGATAGAATTGAAATTCTCTGCGGAATGCGCGATCGCGCCGCGCCGTGGCGTAGGCCCGCTCCAACTCGGCGAGCGCCGGCATCAATGTCTCGGCGACGTAGCGCCCGCCGTAAACGCCGAAGTGGCCGCGCCGGTCAGGCACCTTTGGCAGCGGCGATAAAGTCTTTGAGCTTGCCATGATCCTTGATACCTGGCCGCGCCTCCACGCCGCTGCAAACATCGACGCCGAACGGGTGAATCCGGCGGATCGCCTCGACGACGTTGTCCGCGCGCAAGCCGCCCGAGAGAATGAGCCTGCCGGCGTCGAGCTCCTCCAGCCACTCCCAGGGAAACGCTTCTCCCGACCCGCCGTAGCCCGCCGACCAGGAGTCGAGCAAATAAAAATCCGCGGGAAACTCGCCCATGCCCGTAAGCGAGGCCTTTTCCTTTAGGCGGATGGCTTTAATGACTTTCAATTCCCAGCCGCGGCAATAGCCGGCGCCTTCTTCGCCGTGAAATTGCACTCCGCTATACGCTTGGCTGCCGCCGGCGCGCCGTCCCGCGGCGATCACTCGCAGAGCATTCTCTCTGGTCTCGTTGACGAACACAGCGACGTTGAAGCAATCCGCCGGCAAGCGCTCGAGAATCTCGCTGGCCTTCTCCGGCGCGATGGCGCGCGCGCTCGGCGCGTAGAAATTAAACCCGAGCATGTCCGCGCCAAACTCCAGCGCCTTTTCCGCGTCGTCTAAGCTAGTGATCCCGCAAACCTTGATCTTGACCATCGGCTCGGTCCTCGGCACGCATACTCAGCACTCAGGGCTCTTCTAATAACTCGGCCAGCTTCTTTCCCGGTTCAGGCGCGCGCATCAGCGACTCGCCGATCAGAAACGCGCGAATGCCCCACTCCTCCACGCGGCGGATTTGCGCGCGGCTGTCGATGCCGCTTTCGCACACCGCCGGCGTGCCGGATGGAATCTGCGGCGCCAAGCGCTCGGTGGTCGAAAGATTCACCTCAAAAGTCTTCAAGTCGCGATTATTGACGCCGATCACCTGGGCGCCGGCGGCGGCGGCGGCGGCCAATTCCTTTTCCGTGTGCACCTCAATGATCGAGTCCAGCCCCAGCTCAGCCGCCTGGGCGCGCAAATCGCTCATCAGGCGCGCGTCGAGCAGCGCCGCGATCAACAACACGGCGTCGGCGCCATAGCTCTTGGCTTCGACGATCTGATAGGAGTCGAGGGTGAAATCCTTGCGCAGCAAGGGAACGTTCACGGCCGCGCGAATCGCTTCCAAATGGCGCAGGCTGCCGTGAAAAAAACGCCGCTCGGTCAAAACCGAAATTGCGCTGGCGCCATGCGCGGCGTAATCCCTGGCGATCGCCACCGGATCGAAATCGGCGCGAATGAGCCCTTTGGACGGCGATGCCTGCTTGACCTCGGCGATGATCCGGCGCCGGTTTCCGCTCAGACTCTGAGAGAAGCCCCGGGCCGGCAGATGGAAAAGCGGGCGATCACGCAAGGCTTCCGGCGGCGTCTCGCGGCGGCGGCGTTCGACCACGCTGCGCACGTGATCGGCGATAGTGGCGAGAATTTCAGCCATGCCCGGTCAGGCGCCGTTGGTCATGGCGGCCAGGTCTGCGAGTTTCTGCCGCGCCTTCCCCGAATCGATGGATTCAGCGGCGAGGCGGATGCCATCCTGGATCGTCGCCGCGCTGCCGCTGACGTAGAGCGCGGCGCCGCTGTTGAGCAACACCACGTCCCTGGCCGGGCCTTGCCGGCCGTCGAGCACGCCGCGCACGATCACGGCGCTCTGCTCGGCATTGCCGCCGTGCAGCTGCTCGAGCGCGCAGCGTTTGAGGCCGAATTGCTCGGGCTCGACGGCGTATTCTTTGACCTCACCGTCGCGCAGCTCGGCGACTTGGGTCGGGCCGCTAAGAGAGATTTCGTCCAGCCCTTCCAAACCGTGCACAACCATCGCCCGCGCGCTGCCGAGATTTTTGAGCACATGAGCGATCACGGCCACGAGCTCGCCGCTATAGATCCCGATCAGCTGGTGGGTCGCCAGGGCCGGGTTGGTCAGCGGGCCGAGAATATTGAAAATCGTGCGAATGCCGATATCGCGGCGCGGTTGAACGGCGTACTTCATCGCCTCGTGGAGCAGCGGCGCGAAGAGAAAGCCGATGCCGATCTTGGCGATGCATTGCTCGACGCGCTCCTTCGGCGCGTCGACTTTGACGCCCAGCGCGCCCAACACGTCGGCGCTGCCGGATTGACTCGACACCGATCGGTTGCCATGCTTGGCGACGTTGACACCGGCGCCGGCGAGCACGAACGCCGACGTCGTCGAGATATTGAACGTGCCCTTCTGGTCGCCGCCGGTGCCGCAGGTATCGAGCACGGTTTTCGCGCCGACCTTGACCCGGTGCGCTTTCTCGCGCATCACCCGCGCCGCCCCGGTAATCTCATCGACGGTCTCGCCTTTCATGCGCAGCGCCGTGAGAAAGGCCGCCACCTGCAGCGGCGTCGCCTCGCCGGTCATAATTTGGTTCATGATGTCGATGGTTTCCGTCTCGGAAAGATCGACGCGGTTCACCAATTTCTCGATCGCTTCACGAATATTCATGCTCTGTAGTCCGGATTATTCATGCCTCGCAGAGAACCCACAACAGCGTGTCGGCCGAGGAATAAGCCTCGTAGAGAGCGGACACCGGAGTACAAAGGTACGACGATTCGTGGGTGCTTGGCAGTGGTTTCATTTTGCTCGATGGTGGCGGGACTTACTTAGTCAGCCGACCTCCTCAAGGTACAGGCCCATTGGCCGCGACCGAAGAGGCTTGCTCCTCGGCCGTAATCTCGTGAATAATCCGGCTAGATCGACTCACTTGGTCGCCGCAAACGCCTTCGGAAAATTTTCCTTGCTGCGCAGCACTTCGACCATCTTTTCCGCTTCGTCGCGCGAACCGTACTTGCCGACATTGACGCGATACCAGGTCTTGCCGCGATTCTCGACCGCCGTGACATACGCGTTGTAGCCTTTATTTTTCAGCCGATCAACTATCAGCTTGGCCGAGCTCTCATCGGGGAAAGCGTTCACCTGCGCGCGCCAGGCTTGGCCCCGATCTTTCGCTTCAGCATTGGCCGCCGCTTCGGTCTTTTTCGCGGCGGCCTGCGCCGGCGCGCTTTTCTCGGCCTTGTTTGCCCGAGCGGCGCTCGCGGCTTCTTTGGTTTCGACTCTGGCGGCTTTTTCCGGGGGCTTGGCGGCTCGCGGTTTTTCTTCCGCGGCGGCGAGCGCGGCGCCCGGCTTGGATAAAGATTCATTGAAGGTGATTTCGTTTTTCGCTTGCGGCGCCGGCGCGGCGCTCGATTCCGGAGCGCCCGGTTTGACCGGAATTTTGACCAGCGGCTCCTCCTTCTTGACAAGCTTTCTGCTTTCAATGCCCTGGCCGACGAACACGCCGAGTACGAAAATAATCAGCGCAGCGAAGGTAAACGAAGCTCCGAGCAGCACCATTTGGCCGCGGCTAAAATAGAAGCGATTGTCTTTGCCTCTGCGATTTTCCGCCATGGAGGGTTCCTCTTCTTCGCGAGTATTTAATGACTAAGGAGTTCATAAGTAAGTCGCCAGCGGGCGAGCTCCGCGGGATTATAAATTCGACATTGCAAATCTCAGATAGCCCAAATTGAAATTTGTCATCTCGCATTTGAAATTGCGAGCGCAACGAGGACGAGCCCCCATGGGCCGCGCTCGGAGCGCTCGTCGCTCGGCGGAACAATTTTCAGATGTCTAAATACCCATGAACTCATTAATAAGTATCCGTGTCCGGCCGCGCGGCCATTCTTATCGGCGCCTCAACGCCCAGAATCTCCAATCCCTGGCGCACCGTCTTCTGCACGTTTTCAATCAACAACAAGCGCGCGCGGCTCAAGTCGACGTCCTCGGAGATCACCCGCTGGCGGTTGTAGTAACGATGAAATTCACCGGCGAGATCGAGGAGGTAGAAAACCATCCGATGGGGCTCGAGATCGCGCACGCTTTCTTCCAGGACATCATTGTACTGGATCATTTTGCGGATCAGTTCGATTTCCTCGGCCAGTTCCAAGCGCTCCACCGGCACCGCCCCCCGCTCACCGAGATCCATGCCGCTCTTGCGCGCCTGTTCGAAAATACTGGAGACCCTGGCGTGAGCGTACTGGACGTAGAAGACCGGGTTCTCGCTCGACTGCTGCTTGGCCAGATTCAGATCGAAATCGAGATGGCTGTCCGATTTGCGCATCAAAAAGAAAAACCGCGCGGCGTCCCGACCCACTTCTTCGAGGACTTCTTCCAACGAAACGAACTCGCCCGTGCGCTTACCCATGCGCACGGGTTCGCCGCCGCGGGTCAGCTGCACCATTTGGACCAGGACCACCTGCAGAACATTCGGGTCGTAACCGAGCCCTTGCATGGCCGCCTTTAAGCGCGGCACGTAACCGTGATGATCGGCGCCCCAGACGTTGATCAGCTGCTGGAACTGGCGCTCAAATTTATTTCGATGGTAGGCGATGTCGCTGGCGAAATAGGTAAGACCGCCGTCGCTCTTGATCACGGTGCGATCCTTGTCATCGCCGAACCGCGTCGAGCGATACCACTCCGCTCCGTCTAGCGCGTAGAGCAGCCCCCTGGAGCGCAGCTCATTCATGGCTCGCTCGACCTCGCCGCGCTCGCGCATCGCTTTCTCGCTGAAAAAAGAGTCGAAGGCGATGCCGAAATCCCGCAACTGGGCGCGAATCATGGCGAGCAGGGCGTCGCCGCCGTATTCCCTGAAGAACTTGAGCGCCGCGCCGCGGTCATGGTTGAGGTATTTATCGCCGTGCTGCTGCTTTACCGCAGCCGCGAGATCTTTGACGTAATCGCCGGGATAACCGTTCTCGGGAAACTCGACGGGCTCGCCGAATAATTCGCGGTAGCGCGCGTAGAGCGACAGTCCGAGGTTTTCCATCTGATTGCCGGCATCGTTCACATAATATTCACGCTCGACGGTAAACCCGGTCGCTTCATGCAGGCGCGCCAACACGTCGCCGATCACCGCCACGCGTCCGTGGCCGACATGCAGCGGCCCGGTCGGATTGACACTGGCAAACTCCACTTGAACCTTTCGTCCGTGACCGAGATCTAGAACGGCGCCTTTTCCGGCCGCGAACTCGCGCAGCTGCTGAAAATAAAACTTGGACGAAAAGGTAAAATTTAAAAAGCCCGGTCCGGCGATCTCCGTGCGCGCCAGCGCACCGCCGGGATCATCGATATTTTTGAGAATCGCTTCGGCGATCGCCCGCGGCGGCTTCTTCACGCTCTTGGCCCAGATCATCGCCACGTTGGTCGCCAGATCGCCGAACTCCCGCTGCTTCGGCGGCTCAAGAAACAAAGGGGGAAGCTCTGATGAATTCAGCTCTCCCCCCTTGGCCGTCTTCTCGATAGCTCGGGTCAATAGCTCCCTAAGATGACTGCGCATGGCGTCCTTTGATCATTCGCGTCTGACGGCGTACTTTTCACGGCACGGGATAATCAACCGCATTTGAAGATGTGGGGGAATGATCGCTGTTACCGACGCTAATTTATCGCAATGACGTCGCGCGTGCAAATCACCCGGCTTCGATGCCTGGATTTGTTCTTACCGCAAGCAGAGTAATAACGGACCGGGGAGCCGCCCTGAAACTATTTCAACGCAAGGAATTTCGCCGGCACGTTTTCTACTAAAAACAGCGGCCCCGACCGGTAGAACTGGATTCCCTCCGCGCCAGCGGCCTGCGCGGCGACGACGAGAATGGCGGGCGATGAGTCATGCCGGCGCGCCACGGATTCGGCCTCTTCGGCGGTCAGGCTTAGATGAACATATTGGCGGTCGCGCGGCTTGAGGCCGTTACGGAGCATGGACTGCGCCAAATCACGCGCCGCGCCGTAATAGAGCTGGGCCGGCGGCTCTGCCGCTTCCCGGCCGAGATCGACGGGAAACGAGTGCCCGTAGGTGGCGCGCACGCTGTCGCCCTCGATCTCGAAGCGTTTTTTTTGCGAGTCGGCGACGACGGCGCGGATGTCCTCTTCGGTAACTTCGTAGTAGCGCTCTTGCACAATCGCGACCACGTCGCGCCACTCGACGAAGCCGCGCTGGTCGAACACCAGCGGGTACTCTTTCGGCCGATGGCGCAAAAGGTAGGTGAGAAATCGGGAAATCCGTTCCGGCGGCAGCCCTGCCATGTCGTCAGACACCCCGCTTCTGGCCCGTGATCACATCGTAGACGTTGCAGGCGATACCGGTCGCTTCGTATTCATCCATCCCCGTCGCTTGGGCGATCGAAAACATTTGGTACGCCAGCGCGACAAACGGCATCGGCACTTCCATCTCGCGCGCCATGTCCAATCCGAAACCCACATCCTTGGGCATCCACGATTTGCGCGGCTTATACTTTCGGCTGACGACGATTTCCATAATCCGATCGATGGCGGCGGAATCTTGCTGCGAGTTCTTTAGGATCGTGCGAAAGGTCTCTTCCGACAAGCCGCCTTTTTTTAGCCACGAGCAGATCTCGGCGAGGGTTAAATGCGTCACCGCGGCGAACATCGCCATGGCGTTTTTGACTAATTTCGCATTGCCCAATTCACCGACGTAAAGGACCTTATTGCCCATCGCCTTGAACAGCGGCTGGTGTTCATCGAAGATCGCCTTGGAACCGGATAGCCAGAGCGACAAGGTTCCGGCGGCGGCCGCCTCTTCAACTCCGCCCGCCGAGCCGTCGAGAATCGTCCAGCCCTTGTTTGCCAACTCAGTGCTGGCGCCGACGATCGTCTTTTTATCGATGCTGCTGAAATCGACCCAGAGCTTGGCGCCGCCCGCGGCTTCGTGGAGGCCGCCCGAGCCGAGGCCGACGGCGCGAACCGCTTCATTATAAGGCAACATCGATAGGACGATTTCGCAAGACTCGGCGACAGCTTTGGGAGATTCTTTGAATACCGCTCCCTGGCTCTCCAAGCTGTCGCACTGCTCGCGGCGTAAATCGTTGACGACGAGCGGGTGGCCGGCTTTGATCAAGTTGGCCGCCATGCCGCTGCCCATGCCGCCGGTGCCGATGAATCCTAGAGTTTTCATTTGACCTCCGTGCCCGAACCCGCCGCGCGCGATTATTCAATCGACGAGGCGCACGCCACCCGGCCAGAGCACCAGAACGATGGTTTCGCCCAGCGCCCGCGGCGTGTGCACCGAGTGCGGATCCAAAAAAACCATATCGCCTTTCTCGTACTCGCCGGTTTCGTCGGCGATGCGCCCTTTGAGCACCAAGTAAAACTCACCGCCGAGGTGCTCATGTTTTAGGAACGCGCCGGCCGAAGCCGTGGCGGCGGTCCGGTAGAGCACCAGTTCGCGCCGGCCTTCACGCGCCAGCCGCGCCATCGACAGACCGTTGCCGAAATCGCGCCATGACAGCCGCGCCAGCGCCGCTTCATCGAGCGCGAAGCTGAGAAAATCGTTCAGCGAACGGCGCAACACGCCGCCTTTGGCCTGATCCACCGGGCTTAGATATCATGACTGATTGGCTAACGGAAGGAGGTGAAAACGCTTCTGACGGGCCAGCGAACGGCAGTGTTAATGAAGAACTCCACCGCAAGCAGCGGGGTATTGACAGACCTTTGAGACAATTTTCCACAAAATTCTCACCCCCGAATGTTTTTATCGGGGGCCTGCCCGCAGCCATGCAGGCGGGTCCAGTCCGAATTCGCCTGTGGTGAGCCCCAGTCGAACCACCGCTAAAAGCATGCGGGAACGACGGACTTAGGATTCGCCGCTACGCAGCTGCGGGGAATGAGCCCGCAGCGATTAAACTGAACGACCTCAGAGCCGAGAGGTTCTAAATTTGTCGACTGGAAGTCGACTCCTTATTCCGATAGGGGTCGGAAACGGCTTTCGCCGTCCCCGCCCTCCGAACCGTGCTTGCAGTTTTCCCGCACACGGCTCTCCGGTCGGTGGTTTCCTCATCGGGATTGGCTCGCCAGCTTCCAGGCTGCCGTCATGGTGAACAGTCCCTGGTGACTGCGCCACACCTTCCTGTCGTTCCGCCTCCAACCACGGAGGCTGCCGGGTCATCGCTTCACCCACCACGCCAGCGTGACCAGCGAGTTTCGGACTTCGCCCTCAGTGAGCAGGCTCGTCGCAGCT
>JBOHVN010000106.1:0-8085 GCA_050735675.1 Binatia bacterium
CCCCGGCAATTCGGCACGCCTGCAGCAGTTCCGCAGTGCGATCCGAGTCATGTGGCTGCGCAACCTCCAACGACGCAGCCAACGAGGCCGCCGCCTGACTTGGGCAAAGTTCTCCAAGCTCTGCAAACGCTGGCTACCGACTCCGAAGATCCTCCACCCCTATCCTAGCGTGAGGTTTGCATGTCAACATCCGCGGTAAGAACCGTATGCGGTAGCTCTGCACGTACGGGTCTGTGCGGGGGGCGGTCAGCAATGACCGTCCCTACCGCGATTGTCTCCAAAGTATTCATTTTTCAAGTGAATTGCTTGACTTGGAAGGCAAATGCGCTAGAATCAACGCCGGAATTAGCGCGGTCCGCTTGGATCGGGGGTGATTGAGTTTATGACCGGAGTGCGAGTTCGAGAAAACGAATCCATTGAGAGCGCCATTCGACGTTTCAAAAAGCTTTGTGAGAAGGCCGGTATCCTTGCTGAACTTCGTAAGCGAGAACATTACGAGAAACCCAGCGTCAAGAAAAAGAAAAAGGCGATTGCCGCCAAGAAGCGCGCGATGCGCAGAGTGCGTCATTCTTTTTAGCCATCGTCGTTGACGTTTAAGCGGTTCGAGCGATGCAACTTAAAGCCGAGATTCAGGAGGCCGTGAAACAAGCGATGAAGAGCGGCGACCGGGTCACGCTGTCAACGCTTCGGCTACTGCTCTCGGCGGTGCACAACGAAGAGATTCGGGTGCGCCGAGAGTTAAGCAAAGAGGATATCGAGAAGACGATAACGACCCTGTGCAAGCAGCGTACTGAAGCGAGCGATTTGTATCGCAAGGGCGGGCGGGAAGATCTCGCGCAAAAAGAGGACGCGGAATTTGCCGTCCTTAAACGCTTCTTGCCGCAGCAGCTTTCCGAAGAGGAAGTGAGGGCGTTGATTCAGACCTGCATCGCTGAGGCGGGCGCCAATGGCATCCAGGACCTCGGTAAGGTCATGAAGCTGGTGATGCCCAGGGTTGCCGGACGAAGCGATGGCAAGCGGGTCAATGAATTGGCCAGGGGGCTTCTCGAACGATAGCAACACTGAGCTCGACGAGGAGTCGCGCAAGCAACACCGCGTCGACCTTGAGCGGAGTTTCGCAGATGTTATCGGTTTACGGCGGCAAGGCGAAATCCGTGCGGCTCGTCAAATGGCTACGCCCATCATGTGGCGGTACGATTGACGCATGTCATCTGGACGGTTCCCGCCAGTGAACTGGGTGGATCTCATTCTTCTCGGCGTTTTTGCCCTATTCGGCTTTCGCGGCTTCTTTAGGGGTTTTTTCCGGGAGTTTGTTTCTCTCGCCGGCTTGGTCGCCGGGTTCATGGTTGCCGTAGCCTACGATCAAAACCTCGCCGCCCTGGTATCGAATCATTGGCGGATGTCGCCGTTGCTGTTGCAGGGCATTTCTTTCGTGACCCTTTTCTTCGTGGGGTATTTTCTTCTGAACCTGGCCGGCTGGCTGCTGCATCGCTCGGAAAAATTACTCTTTCTTACGACCCTCAATCGCACCGGAGGTATCGCGCTGGGCCTCGGCAAGGGCGCTGCCGTCATCGCCTTGACGATAGTTACGCTCAATTCGACTTCATTGCTGCCAGGACCGTCGCGCGATGACTTCGCAAGTTCATATCTGGTCGAGCCACTGTCCCGACTTGGCCAGGGTCTTATTCACTTCGGCCGGGATAAGGTTTTTGCCGGCGAGGGTTCGCAACCGACCTCGTCTTCGGGTGCGGCACGGCTGTAGCGACCGGGAATGATTAGCCAGGACAAAATCGCCGAGATTCGCCGGCGCGCCTCTATCGTTGAGGTTATTTCCGATCATGTAACGCTCAAAAAAGCCGGCCGCAATTACATGGGCCTGTGCCCGTTTCATGCCGAGAAGACCCCTTCCTTTACGGTCAGCGAGGAAAAGGGCATCTACCATTGTTTCGGCTGTCAATCCGGCGGCAGTGTCTTCCACTTTCTCATGAACTACGATCATCTGACGTTCCCCGAGACCGTGGAGCGGGTCGCCAAGCGCTACGGCATCACGGTGGAACATGACGGTCGCCGCACCTCCCAGCAGAGTGGTGAAAGAGAAAAACTTTACCGCGTCAACGAGCGCGTTGCGCTCAACTATCAAAAGCTGCTTTTGAGCCATCCGGAGGGTCGAAGAGCGTTAGACTATTTGAAAGGGCGTGGCGTCGATGAAGCGGCGGCGCAAAAATTCATGTTGGGGTACGCGCCGCAAACCGGTTCCGGTCTCTTGAAGGTGTTCAGCCAGGAAAATATTTCGTCCAACGACGCGTGCCGTCTGGGCCTCATTGGACAGCGCGACGGACAAAAGTATTACGAAAAATTTTTCGCGCGGGTGATTTTTCCCATCGTCAGCCCGGCCGGTAAAGTCGTCGCTTTCGGCGGGCGCGTGCTGGATCAGGCTCTGCCCAAGTATCTCAACTCGAGCGAGACGCCGCTGTTTCATAAAGGCTCGACGCTCTATGGTCTCTATCAAGCGAAGGACGGCATCCGCAAAGCGGACCGGGTCGTGGTGGTGGAAGGCTATCTCGACGTGATCGCGCTGGCGCAACATGAACTTTCCTACGCCGTGGCGACTCTTGGCACGGCGCTCACCGCCGATCACGTGCGCGTGCTCTCGCGCTATACCAAGAACATCATCGCGCTGTTTGACGGCGACGACGCCGGGCGCAAAGCGGCGTCGCGCAGCTTTGAAATTTTCGTTGAAGCGGGGATGCTCGGCCGGGCGGCGTTTTTGCCGAAGGGCGATGATCCCGATACGTTTGTGCGCAGTCGAGGCAAGGCCGCCCTGGAGGCCGTGTTGGATCAAGCCGTGCCGCTTGCGGATTACTATTTTTCATGGTTGGAACAGCGTTACGGCACGAGTCTCGAAGGAAAAAGTCAAATTGCCGGCGAAGTGAGCCGGGTGTTGGCCAAAGTCACCAATGCGTTCGAAGCGGACTTGCTCGCCAGACGAGCGGTCGATATTTTGGGCATTCGCGAAGAATTACTGCGGCGGTCGAAACCGGCAGCGGATCGAGCGTCTTTCAATCGTTCCCAAACCGCGAGCCCGAGCGCAGCCGCGCAAAGTCGCGAGGATATCGCCGAACGGTCGCTGGTGAGCCTGATGCTGCGGTTGCCGGCGGCGCTGGAAACGGTCGCGCACAAGGCCGAAGCGCGCCCATGGTTCGGTCCCAAGTGGGGGGCGGTCGTCGACGGCATTCTGGCCCAATGGCAGGAGCGTGGCGCTATCGATGTTTCCCTGTTGTTGGAAGGTTTGCCGGCGGAGCTGGCGAGCGATATCGCCGCGTTGTCTTTGGAACGCGAGGAGCTGACCGATGCGGAATGTGCCCGGATGGCCGTGGACTGTCTGACCCACCTCCGCCGCAAGCATGTCGAGGGCATGAAACGCGATCTGCGCGTAGCGATTCGCGCCGCCGAAGAACAGAACGATGAGAACGCGAAGAGAGAAAGGACACTAGAATGGCAAGACCTCGTACGAAAAGAACGCCAGCTAGAACCCCGAAAGCTCGAGCCGAAACGACCCGCCCGGTAGCGAAGACCCAAGCCGCCTCCTCCGACGGCGCCGCCGGTCAGCCGGTGGAGAAAAAAAATATGAAGGAGGTCAAGAAGCTCATCGACCTGGGCAAAGAGAAGGGCTATCTGACCTACGACGACGTCAATGACATGCTGCCCGCCGAGGTGGTATCGCCGGACCAGATCGACGATGTCATGTCGATCTTCGGCGAGATGGAAATCGAAGTCGTCGATTCGAATGCGCGGGTGACGCTCGGCGGCGCCGGCGAGGATCTTGGCGAAGAAGATGAAGAGGAGAAAGAAGTCGAGAGCGACGCCGACGGCGACGTGGTCGGCAAGACCGGCGATCCGGTGCGCATGTACCTGCGCGAGATGGGCACGGTTTCGCTGCTCAGCCGCGAGGGCGAAGTCGAGATCGCCAAAAAGATCGAAGAAGGCGAGAAACGGGTTATCGACGAAGTTCTATCGAGCCCGTTGGCATTGACCTATATCTTGGACCTCGGCGAAAAGCTGGCGCAGCATGAGATCCGCGTCCGCGAGATTATTAAGGACGAAACCGACGAGGAAAGCGAGGACTTCGAAGAGGAAGAGGTTCACGAAAAAAGGTTGTTGGACCACATCGGCAGAATTCGCCGGATCACCAACGATCGCGAAAAGCTCAGACGCCAGCTCGATGCCAAACGGGTGTCGGCCCAGCGCCGCCGCGCGCTGCTCGACAGCATCGCCAAATACGACGACAAGATCGTCAATGGGCTAAAGAATTTGCAGCTCAATCGAAGGCAGACTGAAGCCATCGCCGACGGGCTCAAGCGGGCGATGGAGCGGATGCAGAGCCTCGAACGGCGCGTCAAGGAGTTCGAGCACAAGTGCGGCAAACCGTCCGGCGAGATTTTAAGGCTCGTGGCCGACGCCGACGGGCGTAAGAAAAACTGGCAGAAAATAATCTCTTCATTGCGCATGGGGCACGATGCGATTGTCCACATGAGCGAGGAGATTCGCGCGTCGCGGCGCGACATTCGCCATATCGAAAAGGATCTCGAAATTCCCGCCGAGGAGATCAAGCGGCGCGTCTGGTCGATCGTCGAAGGCGAAACCAAGGCCAATCTAGCCAAAAAAGAATTGATCGAAGCCAATCTCCGCCTGGTCGTGAGCATCGCCAAGAAATACACCAATCGCGGTCTGCAGTTTCTCGACCTCATTCAAGAAGGCAATATCGGCCTGATGAAGGCGGTGGATAAATTCGAGTATCAACGCGGCTACAAATTTTCGACCTATGCAACCTGGTGGATTCGCCAGGCGATTACCCGGGCGATTGCCGACCAAGCCAGGACGATTCGTATCCCGGTGCACATGATCGAGACCATCAACAAGTTGATCCGGACGTCGCGCTATCTGGTCCAGGAGATCGGCCGGGAGCCGACGCCGGAAGAGATCGCGACCAAAATGGAGATCCCGCTCGACAAAGTGCGCAAGGTTTTGAAAATCGCCAAGGAGCCGATCTCCCTTGAGACGCCGGTCGGCGAAGAGGAAGATAGCCATCTTGGCGATTTTATCGAAGACAAACGGATCATCACTCCTGCCGACGCGGTGGTGAACATTAACTTGCAGGAACAAACCCGCAAGGTCTTGGCGACCTTGACGCCGCGCGAAGAGCAAGTTTTAAGAATGCGTTTCGGCATCGGCGAGAAGTCCGATCACACGTTGGAAGAAGTCGGGCAGAAATTCACCGTCACGCGCGAGCGCATTCGCCAGATCGAAGCCAAGGCGCTGCGCAAGCTCCGTCATCCCAGCCGCAGCAAGCGGCTCAAGAGTTTTATGGAAAACTAGGTGGGCACCTGGGAAAGCGAGCTTGCAAAGACACCGTGAAGCTGGCAGCTTGATATCTCGAATCGAAAATCCAAAATCGGCAATCCAAAATCGAAAATTTCCTCGGGCCCATAGCTCAGTTGGTTAGAGCCACCGGCTCATAACCGGTTGGTCCCTGGTTCGACTCCAGGTGGGCCCACCAAATTTTTGCGGAGCAAAAATTTGTCATTCCGTCCCCCTTGATTGGCGCGGTCAACATTTTGCAGATGATCTCGAGTTTCGCTCTGAGTTCCTGGCAAGTTTGCTCCGTCATCAATTTCTTGCGGTGACAAAGTTCCACCAAGGGCACGCACTCGAACGCAGAACGGCAGCAAGGCATCCTGAACGTCGATCTAGAAGGCTCGGCTACCTTTTGCATCGTGCCGCTCATTTTGACGTTTTGAGAATTCCCGACACGTGGAAGGTCGCGGAGTTAGTCTTTCCTTGACTTTGAACATTACGATTGGGTCCTGACTATTGCTGTTGCCTGAGCCTAACTTGGTGCTTGCCTGATCCTTGCGGCGCAATTAATATCGCCGCTTAATGGCTAGATCAGCGTATTCATCGCCACGTTGTATCATCATTGCCGGTCCCAACGGGGCTGTTTCGCCCGTGAGTTTTTAGCAAAAGAAGCAGGTCAACCCTGATTTGATCGCAGGGGACTCTCGCCGCTGCGGCCCGAACTTGCCGCGCTGGCGGCGGGGCGTCTTTTTCTCCGTGAGCTGGATCGGCTTGCCAAAGGGAAAAATGATTTTGCCTTCGAGAGCACGCTGAGCGGCCTCACACACGTGAATCGGCTCACGCGCTGGAAAAGGACCGGCTATCGTCTTGAGATTGTCTATCTGCGAATATCATCTCCGCAGTTGGCCTTGCGGCGTATCAATGCGCGAGTTAAACAAGGCGGACATAACGTCCCGCGAGCCGATGTGCTCCGGCGATTTAAGCGCGGTTGGAATAATTTTGTGCGGCACTACCGTCTTTTAGCTGATGAATGGACCGTGTATGATAACTCGGGTGATAGACCACTAGTGATTGAACAAGGACCATGAAGACAAAACGCAAGAAAATAGTACCCTCGCCTCTAACCCTTGCGGTCGGCCGGGCGCTGCGGCGCGCCGCCAAGGTTGCGCGTAAGACCGCTCGTATGCACGGCACGCCCGTTTACGTCTGGAAAAACGGCAAGGTCGTCGCTGAAAAACCGTAAGCCCGTCGACTCGGTCTAACGAAAACAATGACGGTTCGCGTTGCCCAGTTTGTGCACGCCACCCACGATGTGGTGGACGAAGCCTTTCTGCGGGAATTCCCCGAAGTCGAGGCGGCCAAGGCCGATAACTTAGAATCCCTGGCCGAGGCGCTCGGCGGCGCGGAGATCTTCCACGTCTACAATTCCGCCTTCACGCCGGAGTTCGCGAAGCTGGTGCGCGACCGGGGTCGGGCGCTCAAGTGGATACAGTTCACGACTGTAGGCATCGATGTCGCGCTTAGAGCGGGCCTGCCCGAGGGTGTCTGGGTCACCAATAGCGGCGACGTGAGCCAGCGAGTGCTGGCTGGCCACGCCATCGCCCTGATGCTCGGCGTCATGCGGGGCTTTCGCCGGTTCGAGCCCCTGCGCGCGCAACGTGATTGGGCGCGGCAGGGCATGCCCCGCCACATGATCGCGCCCGATGGCGCGCGTATGGTGATCCTCGGCATGGGTCGTATCGGTCAGGACATCGCACGCAAGGCCAAGGCATTCGACATGGAGGTGATCTGCGTCACCCGCGCGCCGGTGCCGGCCGTGGCCGAGATCGACCGCGTGGTGCCCCGGGAAAAGGTGGCTGACGTGCTTCCTACCGCCGACGTGGTCATGGTGGCGATGCCGCTCGACGCCGGCACCCAGGGATTTTTGAGCGCCGAAAGGATCGCGCTCATGAAAAAAACCGCGATCCTCGTAAATATCTCCCGCGGCAAGGTGGTGGACGAGGCGGCACTGGTCCGCGCGCTCGCCGAGGGCCGCATCATGGGGGCCGGGCTCGACGCTTTCGCCAAAGAACCGTTACCCGCGGCAAGCCCGCTCTGGGATCTCCCCAATGTGCTGATAACACCTCATGTGGGCGGTCAGGGCGGGCGCGAATTGTGGCGGCGGATGAGCGAACTTATCCGCGACAACACGCGCCGCTATCTTTCGGGCGCGCCCCTCAAGCACGTAGTCAGAACAGCCGACGGGACGCTGCAAGGATTTAAAAACCCCGAGGCTGAAAACTCATAAATACCGAATCGACCGGTCATCGGTTTGCGCACCGGCAGGTTCCCAACGGGAACGACAACGACCACGGCGCACGAACACGATCTAAGCCAACTCCCGCTCAACGCCACGGTAAATTTGTTCTCCTTTTTTCATCTCACGCAGGGCGAGTGGCGCAGGAGTTGGCGGTCATGCGCAGGTAGTCGAAGACCAAGCGAGTGTTACGGTTGAGTTGGCGCATTTTCTGAGCGACGCTTTTCACCCCCTTGGACTTGATCACACTGATAGCAAAGCGGCGCAGGCGGGTGATGTTCTCGGGGCCGTGGCCGGTGCGGATGTGGCAGCGGTCCTCGTCGTAGTTCCAATCGAGGATGTAGTGACAACTGTTTTCGATGGTCCAGTGGCCGCGGTTGATCTCAAGCAGGCGTCGGGCATCGGCCTGTGCGGGTGGTCGGCTGGTGATACCG
>JBOHVN010000107.1:0-12482 GCA_050735675.1 Binatia bacterium
GGCTGAACCACATGTGCTCCCAGATCGAGCCGTCGGCAAATAGCTCGTAGCCTTTGGCGATGATCGCGCTGAACGGCGGAAAGTAGAAGGGATTGAGGATTTCGAAACGAGTCGCAAGCTCCCATGCGACGAAAAACAATATAACGCCGATGACGCCGAGCCAATCGGAGACCAATTCCCGCGAGCGTTGCCAAAGACGATTTGTCGTCAGCGGGTTGGAAGAGTCGACCGAGACCAGGTCGACGGCATCTTGTTCTCGTTTTGCCGTAGCGGATTCCTCCTGGCTAACGTAAACGACTTTATTCGCCACTCGGCGTGACTGTCAAGGCGCGCGAAGCGCTAGGCGCTTCGCGCACCGCAAATTTCAGGTCTCAGGCTCGGATCTTAAAAGAACCTGTGAGATTTCAGAGCTGCGATTTGAGAGGCGCGCGTGGGGACGACGCGCGCTACTCCCAGCGCTTCATCTTGGTGAAATCGTAATTCACCGAGCTGTCGGCTTCGAAGCGCCAGACGGCCCGGTCTTTCTTCCATGCGCCGGCAAACACCGACTGCAAGAACGAAGCGATTTGCTGCCATGCGGCCTCGGCGCGCCCGGGGCGAAACCGTCCTGGCATGGTGTCGTTTAAAAAACCATGCGGCGCATCGGCGTACATGCGGATGTCGAAACTCTTTTTCGCCTGCGCGAGGACGCTAAACATGCGCACGATGTTGTCGCGATGAATCAGATTATGGAGCTCGCCGAAGACGGCAGTCAGCGGACAGGAGATGTCCCGCATGAGTTTGTCGATCGGCGCGGGCCGGATCGGATGAGACTTCCAGTCAGCGTCATAAACCGCGCCGTAGAGCACCACGGCGGCGCTCAGGTAATCGCGTTTGGCAGCGGCTAAGATGGGCTGGCGTCCCGTTTGGCACACGCCCGACATGGCCATTTTGCTCATGTCCGCCTGCGGCACTGTTTTCAAAAATTCGACGACGGCGTCAAGATCGAGCAAAACTTCCTCGTCGCTCAGCTCGCAGCGATCTTCCCCCCGCGCCAACGCGTCGCGATCGCCGGTAAAGCGCGAGAAAAAATCGGGAACAATGGTCACATGGCCGGCGTCGACGAATTTTTGACCGAGGTCCGTCGTGTGCTCGACGATGCCGTAGCGCTCGTGCAGATGGATGACGACCGGTTTCTTGCCGGGGCCATCGGGAATACCGAGAAAGCCGTTCATTCGATTGTCGATTTTGACGGTGGTCAGCATAAGAATTCTTTCCTTGCCGAGTAAAGTTCAATCGTATCCCTCCTACCATACGAGCGTGGCGGATTTCTACTTGCGAAATTTGGATTTTATAGGATGGATCGGGCAAGACGAGCCATCTGCGATGGGCTGTCATTCTGGGTTCGGGAGAACGGTATTTAGTATTGCGCGTTGCGTTCGATGCACACGACCCTCGACTGGGTTCGTCGTTTAAATCACAATCCAGAGGGGCCGCGCGTACTAAGTGAACTTATACCGAGCCGCTCTTTGCTTGCACCAAGACGGGTTTGGCGATTGGCGGCCGGCGTGCCTCCTGTTCGACATGCTCACCCCGAGCGGTATTGCACAATGGAAATTTAAGTACTTAGCCGTTCATCCTGAGCTCGTCGAAGGGCAACGGCTAATTTTTTCACAGCCTCTGAGAGTATCTGTTTGAGGCGGCTGATTGTCTCCGTCTGGCTGACGGCTCGTCTGGCCAGAGTTTCAAGCTCCAGGCCGGTGACGTACCTCGACATCCCATTCGCGTTTTTTCGCTTCAGCCAGGAATTCCGGATCGAATGACTAGCGTGACACCGACCGACTTGCCGGGTCTCGTTCAGCGCTCGCTAACCGCTCCGCCTGGGGAATAGCCCCGCGAAGGACGTCCATTACAGCACTCGGCTCCTCCGGCTCGGCGTCGGAGCGACAGCCAACGTGCTGGTCCGGGCGGATAAGGACGAGGCTGGCTTGGTAGAGCTCGCGAAGCTCGGACTCGGAGCGTCGCAGAACGGTGAGCGGTACGCCGCGGGCGCCGGCGGCAAGCTCTAATTTGGAACAGTCCACCTCGCGCGGCCCAAGCACCAAAAGCGTGAACCCCTGACCGAAGTGGTCGAATAAAGCCGTGCCGTCGGGCAGCCAGGCGTGAGGGGCGCGATGGCCTGGGTGAGCCGTGGGAATGTAGCGCGAGGTCTCGTACGGCGTGGGCGGCGTGCCGTCCGGCACGATGACCGGCGAGGTCTCGTAGCGATAGCCGAGGCTGACGCCCAAACTCTGGAAATTTCTCGGTTTGGTCCGCTGGATCTTTTCCCCCAGCGCCGCGCGGAGAGTTGCGCCACGGAGAGGGTCTTCCAAGCCGGGAGTAACGAGATCGTTATCCTCCGAGTTCTGGATCGACTCCGCCAACGCGCGCGCATGGAACTGGCGGCGTTCGATTTCGTAGCTGTCGAGCAAGTGGTCGCCGCCCCAGCCTTGGAGGACGGCCGCTAGTTTCCAGCCGAAGTTGACGGCGTCGCCGACGCCGCCATTCATGCCATAGCCACCGGTCGGCGACTGCAGGTGGGCGGCATCACCCAACAGGAAGACGCGGGCTTCGCGGTAGCGCTCGGCCAGAGCGTTGTGAACGGTCCACGGTGCGACGTGCTGTAACTCAAAGGGGATCGGCTGGCCAACGACGTTGCGGATGACCTCACCTGGATCGAGCGCGTTGGGGTCGACGCCCATTAGGTCGAAGAACCACACGTCCGGAGGCTGCAGCGGACCGACGACGGCAAGGTGGGGCAAGTGATCATTCAAGACGTTGTAGTGGAAGGCCTTCTCGAAGGCGAGCGTGGGCCACAGCATCGGCGCGCGGAAGACGCCGCCGAGCGCGTGCTTGACGTCTGACGAGCGATGCATGCGAATATCCAGCTGCTTGCGCACAGTGCTCCGGCCGCCGTCGCAGCCAGCCAGGTACTGGGCCGTGACTTCCTGGCGCTCTCCGCTATCCACGTGAACGATCTCCGCCCGGACCTCGCCGGGCGACTGTTCGAAGCGCTCCAGCTTCCAGCCGAGCCGAAGATCCACGGCCGGCGTGTGCCGCACTTCCGCGCGCAGAACGGGTTCCAAGAACGACTGGGGTATGCGTAGAGTTCGCTCGGGGCTGAAGCGGTTGCCGGTATCGGCGGGGGTGGCGTTGTGCAAGGCCGTGATCAGCTCGCCCGTTAGCCGCGTGACGTACAAGATGGTCGAGGGGAAGTCGGCGCCGAGGGGCGCGGCCGCGCGCAGTTTGTCCGGCACGCCCCGGTCCCAGCGGCGAAATAGTTCCAGCGTGCGCTGATGGACCGTCTTGGCCTTGGGGTTGCCGCTGAAGTGCTCGTTAGGCTCGACCAGCATGCAGCGAACGCCGCGCCAGCCGAGCTCCAGCGCAAGCGTCAATCCCACCGGGCCGCCGCCGGCAATGAGGACGGGAATCCTGGTGTCAGGAGTCATCTCAGCCCGGAACACACAACGCTAGACTCAAAGACGATCATTTCTCCGGTTCGTACTGCAAGTTGTCCCGGATCAAATTTGAAATGCCGCGCGCGATCGGCCGGCGGATTTCTTCGCCGACATGCGCCAGACCTCCTAAAGCGCGGCCGAGAATCGCGAAGCTCTTGGACATCTGCCAGTGAATGCCCATGTCCAGAGAAATCGCCGCGATGGCGCCGGTCACGTTTACGGGCAAGTGCTTGCCGACTTTCTGGTCGGCGATCTTGCCGATTTTGCGCAATAGCTCGCAGTAGCGTCCATAGACTTTGGTTTCCTGAGCCACTTCGAAAAGCCGCTCCGCGCGCGGATCGCCATGAGTGTGAATGCCGTGGCCGATGCCGGGGATGAGCTGATTGTTCGCCAGGCGCTTCTCGACTGTTTTGAGAGCGACGCTATCCAGATCCGTTTCTTTCGAGTCCTTCGGCAATGCGTCGTTCAACATTCTCGCGCAGTGCTCCGATGAGCCCAGGTGCACGCTGCCGGCGCCGAGAATGGCGGCGGCGACAGCACCTTGAATGGCTTCCGGGGCCGAATGAAACGTCATGCGCGCCGCGGCGGCGCCGGTGGTCATCCCGTGATCGACCAGGACGATCAGCATGGTGTCGACCATACGGCCTTCTTCCGCCGTCGGCATGCGCCCGACGATCATCAGATAAACCATTTGAGCGAAGGTGATCTTGCCGAGCAGATCTTGGTTCAAATCATAATTTCGCACGAAGATTCGATCGAGCTCCGCACGCCCCATTGATGAAACAAGTTTCGGTGTGTCAGCCATAAAAACTCCAACTTTGGTTTCTATTATAGTTTCGAGTTCCTTGTGTCCTGTCTCCGAAATCGGTGAAATAAAGTCATTCGCCGCTTTGCCGTCATGACCGTGAAAACGGGCATCCAGTCGTCTTTGAAATTCCTGGATTCCGGTCGCGCTACCTCCAGAGGCGGATCAGCCTCCGGCTGAAGCTCTCGCCAGCTGCCCGGAATGACGGTCGAGTTATGTAACGAACTGCTGAGTCACCACACTGAGTTTCTGCTTACACGACGCCAAAACTTGAAACTCGAAACCAGGAACTGGTTAGTTAGTCCAAGCGCAAAAGCCGTGCCGCGTTTTCGCCCATGATTTTTCTTTTGGTTTCGGCGTTCAGATCTTCGCGGCTAAGAATCATCTTCGTGACACCGGGAAAGGTCGCGTCCCAGTGGGGATAGTCGGAGGCGAAAACGACGCGGTCGGCGCCGATGGATGAAATCACTTCGCCCAAGCGGGTTTCATCGGCTTCAAACGAAGTGAAGCACTGGCGGCGGAAATAATCGCTCGGTTTCATCTTGAGCCACGGCACTTGAAACGGCAAAATTTCGTAGTGCTCGTCCATGCGCCACAGCCAATAAGGCAGCCAGCCGGCGCCGGATTCGAGAAAGACCACTTGCAGCTCGGGATTTCGCTCCAGAGTTCCGCGACAGATCAATCCCAGGCTTGCAAGCATTTGCTCTACGGGGTGGGAGATTGTGTGTGTGAAAAACCACTGGCCGGCAAAGCGGTCGGCGCCCGCCGTTGGCAGAAACGCACCCGAACCTTCGTGAACCAGCAGCGGCACGCCAAGATCGACGGCGGTCTTGTAGAGCGGGTCGTAATAGAGATCGTCGATGTTGCGGCCCTTCACCGGATTGGGCCGGACGAAGATACCTTTGAAGCCGAGCTCGTTGACGGCGCGCTTCGCTTCTTCGATTGCGAGCTTCACGTCCTGAACGGGAATGACGCCGACGCCCATGAGCCTTTTCCGATCGGCGGCGCAGTAGTCGTAAAGCCAATTATTATAAGCGCGGCAGAGAGCGGCGGCGTATGATTCTTCTTCCACGGACGGCAAATAGAGTCCCGCAGAGGGAAAGAGCAGGCCGCGCTCGATGCCGTCATGGTCCATGGCTTCGAGACGATCTTTCGGATCGGTGGCGAGGTGGCGATTCTCGTTAACCGGCGAGCCGTCGTCTTTAACGCGAAACGGCGATTCGTCCGGCCGGCGGTGATGCCGGTCGCCTTCCAATCTAAACAAGAGCTGGCCGTTGGCGACTGTCTCGACCTTCGGCGCGCGGGCGCGGAAGGGCGCTTCCAAGTATTTTTCGAAGAGGTCGTCGGCTTCGCGCACGTGACCGTCCACATCGATGATTCGCATTCCAGTTTCAACCATTGCTATTCTTCTTGGACGATCGGCGATGATCGAATTCTAGTTCCCATACTGTGATGCTCTGTATCCAGCCTGCCGGAATATTGCAAGGGATGGCAGCCGCAAAACGGCTCGCCTCTTCGGTTGCAAGCTCGAGCCGTATAAACTAACAATTAAAAAGTAATAGTGAAAAAAGAAAAGCGGAGAATCCGGGCAACATGTTCATCGCGGCAAATCAAAATCGTTTGGAATCCCGAGGAGGCCGATCATGATTCAATACGCAGCGAAACTCACTTATGGTCCTGAAACGGCGGATTGGCAGGAGCGATTCAACCCGGAACGGATGCGCCGGTTGCGCGTCGAGCGCGCGCAGATGCTGATGCGCAAGCACGGCGTTGCGGCGATCCTCGAAGCCAATCACCACAACATCCGCTATCTGACCGCGCTCAAGGGTTTTGCCTATCCGATGTGCCGCTACGTGCTGTTCTTTGCCGAGCATGATCCGGTGATGTACGAACACAACGGTTATTACCATCAGATGCCCGACCAGTGCCCGTGGATCAAAGAGTGGCGTCCGGCGCGCTCATGGCTCACCGGCGCGCCGGGTCCTGAGGCTTGCGCGGTGGAAGCCAAAGCCTTTGCCGCGGAGATCAAAGCCGAGCTCGAAAGACGCGGTTTGCTCGGCGAAAAGCTCGGCCTCGGCAGCTTTGACGGCAATGCGCGCGAAGCGCTGGTCAACGCCGGCGTGAAAAATCTGGTCGATACGCGCCAACTCATGCTCGAAGCGCGCATGATCAAAAATCAGGACGAGATTTCGTGTCTGAAGACCTGCGCCGCCATGGTCGACGGCGTGTGGTTTCGCGTCTGGGAAAATCTAAAACCAGGGATGAGAGACACCGACTTGATGACATTGGGGTCCACCGCCGGTTATGAAATTGGCTTGGAAGCGGCCGTTCCGGGCGGCTGGCGCAGCGGTCCGATGACTTTCGACCGCGGGCCGCACGCCACCAGCCGGGTGATCCAGTTCGGCGATCTGGTGTACGGCTCCTACTGCGGCGCAACCTACATGGGTTACGGCAGCTGCACCTATCGAACGTTCATCGTCGGCCGCCCGCCCAACCCCAAAGAAAAAGATTGGTACAAAGTGATGCGCGAGCGCATCGATGCGATCATTGGCGAGATCAAGCCCGGGAAATCCACCGCCGACGCGGCCAAGCATTTTCCGCCGGCGAGCAAATGGGGTTACGAGAGCGAAGTTGAAGTTCTCGCCAGCGAGATCGGCCACGGCATCGGCCTCGGCACGAGCACGGGCTACGACGTGCCGATCATCAACCGTCTTTGGTCCTTGAATCATCCGCAGGTTTTCGAAGAAGGCATGACGATCGCCGTTGAGTGCCGCGAGGGCGAAACCCGGCTCGGCGGCGTGCGGTTGGAAAATATGCTAGTCGTGACCAAAAACGGCGCCGAGATCATGGATTATTTTCCGCGCGAGGAGATTTTAGTCGCGCCGCGGTGAAACATGTGCGAGCATCCTGACTTTTTAGCGAAATAATTCGCGGCCAGCTTGCTGCACATAAGTTATCGGGTTCCATGTCCGTCATTCCCGCATGTATTTAGCGGGAATCCAGGCTAATCCAGGATTGGATCTCTCATATTGAGATCGTAAACCTGCTGATCTGCTCGTGAATCGGTTTGCTTCGTCATAATTCAATTCTCATTTAAGCTATGCCGGCGCCGTAGTTTGCAATGGTTAGTTCTCCATGAAAGATTAGCGAAGCAAAAATTTATGCCCGTTCCCATTTTAAACGATCTCACTGTCATCGAATGCGCGACTTTTGTCACCGGTCCGTACGCCACCTCGCTGCTCGCGAATCTCGGCGCGCGCGTGATCAAGATCGAGTCGCCGCCCGAGGGCGACCCGTATCGGTACTTTGCGCCGGACCCGGTTTTTAGTTTCAACTTCGCCCATCTCAATCGCAACAAGGAAAGTTTGGTGCTCGATCTCAAAGCTCCTCAGGGCAAGGAGATTGGCCTCGATTTGTTCAAGAAGGCCGACGTGTTCGTGGAAAATTTTCGTCCCGGTACAGCGGATCGCCTGGGCATCGGCTACGAAATGCTGCGTGGCCTCAATCCAAAGCTGGTTTATTGTTCGGTCTCCGCATTCGGACAGAGCGGGCCGTATGCCGACAAGCCTGGCTTCGATACTTTAGGGCAGGCGATGAGCGGACTCTTGAGCTTGCTGAGCGATACCAACGATCCGAAGGTAATGGGCATGGCGGTGTCCGATTATGTCACCGGGCTTTCCGCCGCGTATGGCATTCTCGGCGCGCTCCTGGCGCGGGAAAAGTCGGGCGCAGGTTGCCGCGTGGAAACTTCGCTCTTGCAAGCAACGCTTTCGTTCATCGGTGAAACCGCGGCAGGCTACCTGCGCACCGGCAATGTGCCCAACCGCATGGCGCGGGTGAAAAACGCCCATGCATTTGCCTTCGTCTGCAAAGACGGACGGCCGCTGGCGATCCATTGCTCGGTGCCGGAGAAATTTTGGCTCGCGCTTCTGAAGGCAGCCGATCGCATGGACATTGGCGCCGACGAGCGATTTAACGATAGAGACGCGCGCCGCCGGAACTACGAAGCGTTGGAGCAAGCGCTGGCGCCGACTTTTCGGGAAAAGCCGCGCGATGAGTGGCTGAAAATTTTAGAGGCCGGCGATGTGCCCGCGGTGGCGCTTTATAGCGTCGCTGAAGTGCTCGACGATTCCCAGGTCAAACATCTCGGTCTCACTGAGAAGCTGGAGCATCCCACGGCGGGGACGTTGGAGTTTGTCGTCGGCCCCGTGCGCTTCGAAAATCTAGCCGAAGAAAGGTCCACACCGCCGCCGATGCTCGGCGAGCAGAGCGATAATCTTTTGCGCGAGCTGGGTCATAGCGCGGCGGCGATCAGCGATCTCAAGGCTCGCGGCATTACGCGCACCTTCCGATAAACTGCCGTCATTCACGCCAACGCTGAGCGATTCGGCTGTGGCTCGATTATGAAAACATTTATCAGCGCCGCGGTGTTGCTTCTTTTCCTGGTATTTTCGCCGCAGGATCGGCTCCAAGCGCAAAGCATGGGCGCGACGACGCAGGAAATCTTCAAGCAGTTTTCCGAGCATGTCGTCAAAATCGAAGTCATCGAGACCGGTTCGGCGGCCAAAGCGTCGATCGGCACCGGCTTTTACGCCAGCTCCGCGGGTCATATCGTCACCAACTATCATGTCGTGTCGAAGCTGATTCACACGCCCGATCGCTACCGCATCGAAGTTACCGATGGATCGGCGCAGGCGGCGCCGGCGACGGTTCTGGGCGTCGACGTGGTCTACGATCTGGCGGTGCTGCGCACCAGCCGCCGGCCGAAAGGATATCTCACGCTGGAAGCCAAGCCGATCGATCAAGGAACGCGGCTTTACTCTCTCGGTCATCCGCGCGATCTCGGCCTGACCATCGTCGAGGGCACCTATAATGGCCTCTTGCGGCACACGCTTTATCCGAAGGTTCATTTTACCGGCTCGCTCAATCCGGGCATGAGCGGCGGTCCAACCTTGACGCAGGCGGGCCGGGTGGTCGGCGTTAATGTCGCCACGGAAGGCGAGCAGATCAGCTTCCTGGTTCCCGCCGAGCGCGTGTTGGCGTTGCTCGAGCGAACGGCCAAGACCGACAGCCCGGCGGCGAATAGTTTTCTTGCCGAGGTCGGGCGCCAGATCCACGCCAATCAAGCGCGCTATCTTGCCGGAATGTTCTCGCGGACAACGCCGAGCGTGGCTCTCGGTCCGTATTCCTTACCCACCAAGCCCACGGAGTTTTTCCGCTGTTGGGCCGACGCGCTGCGCCGCAAAGAGCTGCCGTACACAGCGATTACCCACGACTGCTCGACGGACGATCATATATTCGTGTCGAGCGAACAGTCGTCGGGGATCGTACGGTTCTATCATCAAATGCTGTCCACCGAGGAGCTGAATCCGCCGCAGTTTTTCACGCTCTATTCCGGGCAATTTCAAGCCGGCAACACGGCTGTGTTCGGCAATGAGGAGGAAGTGACGCGCTTTCGCTGTCAAACGCGCAACGTCCGGACGCAAACCGGAAAACTGAAGGCGGTCTTATGCGCGCGTCAATATGTGAAGCTGCCCGGGCTTTACGACGCGGCGTTCAGGGTGGCCGCGGTCGGCGCACGAAACGTCGGGCTGGTGTCGACGCTGAGTTTATCGGGGGCGAGCTTCGATAATGTCGAGCTACTGACGCGGCGCTACTTGGAAAATATCAAATGGCGCCGCTAGGCTACATCGAAATTCTGGACGGCAAGGGCGGCGTCATGGAAAGAATCGCTGTCGATTCTTTCCCGATCCGCGTCGGACGCGCCTATACCAACAATGTAATTCTCAACGACCCGTATGCCTGTCCGTCGCATGTCGCGATCGCGCCGGATGAGCAGGGCCGCCTGATCGCGAGCGACTTGAACAGCGTCAACGGGTTGCGCGCGGACGCGCGAGACAAGCCGGTGTCGAGCCTGGAAATTCACTCCGGCAGCCAGTTTCGCGTCGGCCATACCCAATTGCGTTATTGCAGCGTCGAGCATCCATTGACGCCTACTCTGGTGGACCGCGAAAGCCGAAGATCGTGGCTGAATTCGCCCTACACTGCGGTGATCGTCGGCGCGGCGGTTTTTCTGCTGCTTTGTTTGGACGGATATCTTACCACCGTCGAGCGCGCCACCGTCGCCGGAATTGTCACTGAGCCGCTGATGACCTTCTCGATGTTGCTCGTGTGGTCCGGCTTGTGGGCGCTCGCGAGCCGAGTCATCGTCAGCCGGTTTCACTTTCCCCAACATGTGACCATCGCCTGCGGCGCGATCGCGGCCTTTTTTGTGTTGAGCTTCTCGTCCGAGTGGTTGGAGTTTCTCTTCCCATTCCTGCCGGTGCTCTGGCTCGCCGGACTTTTTGGCTCGGCGCTGATCTTTGCGGCGTTAGTCTATGGTCATCTCAAGTTTGCTTCGATGATGCGCCGTAACTCGCGTCTTTGGGCGGCGCTCTCGGTGAGCGCGGCGATGGCCGGCGTGAGCGCGATCTCCGACTACGCCGGCCGGAGCAAGTTCTCCAACACGATGGAGTTCACCGGCATCCTGAAGCCGATCGACGCGGCGTGGCTGCCGACCATCACCGTCGATCAGTTCATCGACCGAAGTCAAAAGCTCGAGCAGGAGCTTGACGCGCTCGCGCAAAAAGCAAAAGCGTCGCAGCCGTAAGTTCATTGTCTTGCCGCATTGCGATTTGACTTAGGTCGGACCGCTGGCTAGTGTACCGAAAGTTTTTCGTTCACGGTTCAATCATTCAAGAGTTAGAGGGGAACCGACCATGATCTATGACGTTGAGATCAACTCGGCGGCGCACTATCCGGCGGCCGACGTGCCGGGCCTGGTCGTTTTGGCGGAGCAAGCCGGCTTCGGCGCGTTCTGGAAAGGCGAGTCGAACAGCACGGATCCCATCGTCATGCTTTCGGCGGTCGCGAGCCGGACCAAAACCATCAAGCTCGGCACGGCGATCTACCATATCTATGGACGCAGCCCGGTGACATTGGGAATTCAATCCGCGACCTTGCAGGATCTGTCCGGCGGCCGTTTGCTGCTCGGACTCGGCGTCGCCAACAAGGCGATCGCCGGCTGGCATGGCGGCGTGTTCGACCGGCCGCTGAAAAGAGCGCGTGAATACATTGAGATCGTCCGCAAAGTCGCCGCCGGCGAGCGGGTCGAGTACGAGGGGGAGATTTACCAAACCGGCAAGCGCTTTCAACTCTCGTGGAAGCCGAGCCATCCGAACTTGCCGGTCTATCTTGCCGGCCTCGGTCCGCAGATGACCAAATTAGTCGGCAAGATTTCCGACGGCGTGTTTATCAATATGGCGACGCCGGCGAAGGTCAAAGAAATCGCCGCGCGAGTGCGCGAAGGGGCTATCGAAGCCGGCCGCGATCCGAGCAAGATCGAGATCATCGCCAAGTCGCGCGTATCGCTCAATCCGGACAAAAACTTGGCCCGAGCGAAACTGCGCCAGGTGTTGACGTTTTACAACATCGCCGATCACTACAGCGACATGCTGCGCGGCATGGGCTTCGAAACCGAAGTCAACGCGATCCACGAGGCCTTTCAAAAAGGCGGCTTCAAAGCCGCCATGGGCGCGCTGACCGATGAATACATGGACAAGCTCCCCGTCGTCCCCGCCAGCGACATCAAAGAGGTCAAAGAAAAGATGAAAGCTTTCGAGGAAGCGGGCGTGACGCGCATGGTGATTCCCTACGTGCCGGTGACCGAACCCGTCGTTGAGGATGCCCGGCGATTTCTCGATGCGTGGGGGCGCGCGTAGCGCTGACGTCGGTTCAAAGTTCAACGTTCAAGGGTTCAAAGTCAGACGAAGACTGTTTAACCGACCTCAACGTTGAACGTTGAACATTGAACCTTGAACGTTGAACCGAAAATCGAACGAAGGGAGATTTAACATGTGTGATTTTGCTGCAGATGCCAAGGCAGCCGAAGAGTTGATGGTGGGCCGGACGTTGTCCGTCGCGCGGGTGCGCGAGCTTAACGCCAAGGATTATTTTTATCAGATGCTGAAAGACAACCCGGAGATGTTGAAGATCTATCCGGGTATCGAAAACGAGTTGCTCCAGGGCGGCATCGATTGTCACATCCACGCCTTTCCCGATTTCGTCCATCGCTCCCAGGACATGATCCAGATCGCGATCGAGGCATCCAAGTGCGGCATGCGCGCCATCGCCTTTAAAGACCATTGGAACATCAGCGCGAC
>JBOHVN010000108.1:0-3238 GCA_050735675.1 Binatia bacterium
TTTGCCGCCGTGGACGATGCCTTGCGCCGCCTGGGTCAGGCTCATGTCGATGGTAACACCCTTGGCCGCCAGATCATTGCGCAACCCGCCCCAGTCGCCGCTGAGCGTGGAACGCCTCCAGAAGTCACCTGAATAGGGATTCGGGGAGGCGGCATCCGCGGCCCACAAGTGCTCAATGAGAGAAATGCCAAAGAAAAATAGCGCTGCCGCAATTTTAGCGAATCGATTCATCCGTAAGCTTCCTGGATCAAGCGTCTATTCGCCTTTCGGAAAGCTCCGTTCAGAACTCCGGCGAGCGACTCAAGTGTTTCTACCGAAGAGTGGAGAAACTGTATATTGGACTTTGGTCCAATACGGGGAGAGTTATTAGGCAACCGGCGCGAGAGCGCTAAGAGAAAATTACCCAACCTTTCATCGCGCCCTCGGACCGTGAAAGACCATTGGACTCGCTGAATGGAAGCGATTTTGGGAAGGAGGGCTGGGCGAAATTGAATGGGCAACGGGCAAAGCGAAAAGTGGTACCCGTGTGGGCACAAGCATCACCTCGAGGAAATGCATCGGGGTCGTCCCTGGATAGAAGGCGACATGTTAAATTTATCATTGTTGGTTCACTTTTACACAGAACTCATGGGTAATCGCGGTATACAGGTGAAACCGGAGAATTGCCATTGGAAGAACATTATAAGGGACGCATTATCGTAGTCACCGCGGGAGATCCTGATAGTAAATCTAAATGGAGACCCACCTGCACAATACTGGCGAAAGACTCCCGAAAACTCATTAAGGATTTAGAGTGGGATCTTGACTACGATACGCGCGAACAAGCTGAGCGAGTAGGACTGCTCATATCAAAAAAATGGATTGATCACGACGAAGACTTCCCCCGGCTGACGACTTGCTATATATTATAGGCGATGAACGGCGAACTATACATGCACGATGTGGTGGCGTTGCTCGAAGATATTCCGGCAAAACACTTCGAGAGTGGCCGGCCCTTGCATCTGCACCGCGGCCAAATCGGTACGGTGGTAATGACCTACACAGACGGAGCTTGCGAGGTCGAATTCGCTGACCGCGACGGCCGGGCGTATGCTATCGTGCCGATCCAGCCTGACAAGTTGATGGTTCTTCACGACGCGCCAGACTACGCCGCCGCCTAACGCCGGTTTCTCTTCGTATTCTTGTTTTCCTCATTTAATGTCTCTCTCGGGGATGGTTGAAATCCCTCGCCCCTTCGAGCGGCCTCAGGGCATGCTTGAGGCGAAGTGAAAGTTGGTCATGCCAGTGAACGCCGGCATCCAGGTGACGCACAGCGTCCGTCATACCGTTGAAAAACGGTATCCAGGTTAAGGGGGATGGACCCCGGTTTTCACCGGGGTGACGATAACGCCGGCATGACGGGATTAAGAGTCGACTTCCAGTCGACAAATTCAGAACCCCTCGGCTTGAAGCCGAGGGTCGTTCAGTTGAACAAACTCCCGTCATCCTTGCTCCGATGGTGCGGATTCGCGTAAGATCGGCGAAATTTCAAACCTCACTCTCAAAGTCGGTGGACGCGGGAGAGAATAGATGGCGAAGGCGAAATATGAGTAAAGGCTCTGACAAAACAGCCAGCAACTTGGCGCCTGCCAGTTACGACTCTCTCATCGGCGCTATCCGCTCGCTAGTAGAAACCGCCCGCCATTCCGCCGCTCGGTCGGTCAACGCCCTGATGACGGCGACCTACTGGGAGATCGGCCGGCGTATCGTCGAGTTTGAACAACGCGGCAAGAAGCGGGCCGGATACGGCCAAGAATTGCTCAAGCGTCTTTCAAGCGATTTGTGCGCACGTTTTGGACGAGGGTTCGGCGTTGACAATCTCCAACGTATGCGCGGTTTCTATCTAGCTTGGGGGCGGGAGCAGATTTACGCGACAGTGTCGCGTAAATCTACGAGCACTGGAATTGGACTGACAACATCTCAAAAATCGCAGAAACTATCTGCGGAATTGGGGATCGGAAAGTCCGCGACGATGTCGCGTATATTCGATTTGTCCGATCTCGCTCAAGCCTTCCCGCTCCCCTGGTCGCATTACGTCCATTTGCTCACCGTGAAAAATCGTGACGCGCGGGACTTCTACGAGATCGAAGCGCTTCACAACGGTTGGTCGGCCCGCCAGCTCGATAGGCAGATTTCTTCGCTTTTCTACGAACGCACAGCGCTATCGAGAAACAAAGCGACTATGCTCGCCAAGGCCGCGACAGCCAAACCCGAAGACTTAGTCACTCCAGAAGAAGAGATCAAAGATCCCTTTGTGCTTGAATTTCTCGATCTTAAAGACGAGTACTCGGAGAGCGATCTGGAAGAAGGGCTCATCCGCCATCTTGAACATTTCTTGCTGGAGTTAGGCGGAGACTTTGCGTTTATCGGCCGGCAAAAACGGCTGCGTGTTGGCGGCGAGTGGTATCGAGTCGATCTGATATTCTTTCCCCGCCGTTTGCGCTGCCTCGTCATCGTCGATCTGAAAATCGGCAAGTTTAGCCACGCCGATGCGGGCCAAATGCATCTCTATTTGAACTACGCGCGTGAACATTGGAGCCGACCCGAAGAAAATCCACCCGTTGGGTTGATACTCTGCGCACAGAAGGACGACGCTTTAGCTCGGTACGCCCTCGAAGGACTTCCCAACAAGGTTCTCGCCCGCGAAGACAAACTAGCGCTCCCTAACGAAAAACTCCTCGCCCGGGAAATCGAAAGGACGCGCAAAGTTCTGGAGGCTCGTCGGCATGTCGTGTAACATCGGTGACATTCTTCGGCGAGATAGCCGTAGCTCCTCATCAGGGAGAGAATAGATGGCGAAGGCGAAGAAGACCGCGAGCAAGTCCAAGAAAAAGCCCATCGAGCAGTACGCGCACAAGGGCAAACAGCGGGCGAACAATCCGCCCGTCGGGTTGGTCACACCGGCGACGGATAAAGAGAGCGCGAAGAAGACTTACGCCTACGATCCGCATCTCGATCCACAACTCGTTTGGGCCGGAAAAGCGGAGCGGACTTCGTTCGAGGTGCCGGCGGTGTCGCTGCACGTGCACGAGCGCATCGACCCGCGCACCATCGTCGAGGCGGTGCGCCGGCGCAACGGGCAGGCCGATCAGCAGATGTCTCTATTCTCGTCACCGGAAGAAAACCCCCCGCTCCGCGAAGCCATCGAGTTCTACAAACACCCGCACAACTGGTCCAACCGCCTGATCGCCGGCGATTC
>JBOHVN010000109.1:0-6636 GCA_050735675.1 Binatia bacterium
AAGACGACACCGACCGGAAACTGTTTCTTGACACCCTTTCCCAAGTCACCGATCGATTTAATTGGCTCTGCCACGCCTACTGCTTGATGGACAATCACTATCACCTGGTGATCGAAACCCCGGATGGCAATCTCTCCAGAGGAATGCGCCAGCTCAACGGAGTTTATACCCAAGCGTTTAACCGGCGTCACCGCCGAGTCGGACATCTGTTTCAGGGACGGTTTAAGGGGATCTTGGTTCAAAAAGAGAGCCACTTTCTGGAAGTCTGCCGTTACGTAGTGCTCAATCCGGTACGAGCGAAAGCGGTCAAACACCCCAGAGAGTGGGCGTGGAGCAGTTACCGGGGAACCGCTGGACAAGCTCCCCTCCCCCGCTGTCTCACGGTGGATGAGGTCCTCGGTCATTTTGCGCAGCGGCGCGGTGCCGCCCAAGAGAAGTACCGGAAGTATGTGAGCGAAGGAATTGACAAAGCCACGATCTGGGACGATTTAGAGGCGCAGAGTCTTTTGGGATTGGAAGGCTTTGCCGACGCGCTGCGAGGGCATGTCACAGGGAGAGAGAAACTGCGGGAGGTGCCGAAAGCGCAACGACTCATCGCGCGAGTCAGTCTCAGGAAGCTGTTTGAAGAGACCGGCGGCGGGAAAGCCAAGCGCGATCGGCTTATCACTGAAGCAGTGTATAATCACGGGTACAGTCAGATCGAAGTCGCCCGTCATCTCAAATTGCACTACTCGACGGTCAGTCGCCTGATTAAGAGCGTGACCAAAGAGCAAAGGTAAAGACCTGACCCTACATGTGCATGTGAGACCCTACATGTGACCCCAAATTCAAGAAACTGCGGAGCTAATGTTCGGGGGGAAAAGGGATCGGCAAAGTACCGAAAGTCGCAAAGGCCTCCATGGACAAGAACGACGGGCTGTCCGGTTCCGAGTTCGACAAAGGACGTGTCATAGCCATTTACTTGAATCGATTTGGCTTGGGCCGGCAAATACCATGACCGCGTAAACGTCTGCGCACACGAGCCCACGAGGAATATCAGTAAGCTCGTCGCTGTAACCCGCGGCATCATTTTGCCTCCTTGACGTGATCAAGAACTGCGATCACCGCATTCTGGCAGGCGGGAGATAGGGGGCCCAATAATTTTTTCGTAGCTCATCGGGGCGTCAGAAGTGTCGAACCGTTCACTTTGAGCGAGTCGCTACTGATTTCTTCATATAGCTAGCGATCTCGCGCTCGAGATCCGCGAGTTCTTCGCACGGCAGCGAGCAGATCTCGCGCAGCGCTGCGAGATGTTTCTGCGCGCTCTTCAGGTCACCTTTCATGAGGTAAGCCTCCCCAATGTATTCGTGTGCGCCGCGGTGGCGAGGGTTTAGAGTGAGAGCGTGATTATAGTGCTTGAATGCGAGGCCGAGCTTGCCAGTCTTGCGGTAGGCGTATCCGAGATAGTTCTGGATATCTGCGTTACGGGGATTGCGCTTTGCAGCTGACAAAAAAGATTTGATAGCGGCTTGCCAATCTTTTACCTCGAAGGCCTTCTTGCCGGAAGCATAATCGGCGTCTTCTGCGGAAGCTTGCGGCACGGTTTCCTCAGGATCTGAAAAACAAGGCGAAGCCGTGCCCAGACCGATTGCGGCGGCAAGCACGGCAATCGCTCGCCGCCGGGAAATCATTCGGCTCCAAAACAAAGCTGGCTGCTCCGGTAAACAGGCCTCAAGGTTGTGCCAGGAATACCTTTGCCTGCTCGACCTCCCGTCGTGAGTCCCCCTTCCGCGTCAGTTCGATGAGCCGGGTATAGTACTGCTTCGCCTTCGCGGAGTTTCCGCTTTCTGCCGCTGCGCGCGCGGCACCGGCAAACCCGTGGAAACGGTTTGGCTCGCGGATCTGCGACGCCTCGAACTCCTTGAGCGCTTCCGCGGGCCGCTTGAGCTCCAGCAGCATTTGTCCGAGGAGCTCACGTGCGGGGACGATTCGGCCAGGGGTTACAATATGTTTTTCGTTTTTGCCCTCGATTTCGGCCGCGCTCCGCATGAGCTTGAGCGCCTCATCTTTTTTGCCCAACGCGAGAGCTGCCCAAGCGCTAGCCCCAAGCCGGCTCACCTCAACTTCAGTTGCCCAGTATTCATCTTTGCCTTTCAAAGCGTCGCGCAGGCGGGCGAGGTGTTCCACTTCGGCCTGGGCTAACGCGGAGTCGCCGCTGCGAGCGGCTCCCAGCCCGCGGGCAAATCGAGTCACCGCCTCGGTGTAGTGAAGATTGTTCGTAGTCAGCTTAAGTTTCATCGCTGCACTCCAGTCGCCGCGCTCAATCGTATAGCGCGCGGGGATCGCGGCAAAGGCATACGGACCTGATGAGCGACTGAAACCCGACACTTGGCTGGCTTCTTCCATAACGAGACGCGCATCATTGTCACGTGCGACCTGCAGGTAGGCATATGCCATGTAGTCCAGGGCATGCATTTGCTCGTCCTTATCGTTGCCCTGTTTGGCGGTATCTGCGGAGCGCCGGTTTGTAGCAGCCGAATCCTCCCACGCGCCGACCCGCGTAAATATATGCGACGGCATATGCAGGGCGTGCGGCGCCGCAGGTGCAATACTCGCGTAACGGCGAGCGGCTGTCAGACCTTTTTCCGCGATGGGCGGAGCATCGTAGCTATGAATTAAGTAGTGCGCCACGCCTGGATGGGCAGGGTGTTTAGTAAATTGTTTTTCCAAGATCGAGGCTGACTTTAGATATGTCGCATAGGTCTGTTCAGCCTGTGACTGGGTGGCGGCCAGATAAAGCGCATAAAAAATCTGCGCTTCGTCGTCATCTGGATAACGTGCGGCGAGTGCCTCATACGCCTTGGCTCGTGAGTGTTGCCGGTCGCGTTCAAAACGATTTGCCCAATCCTCGTAGTAAGCGGCGACCGCTTCGATGTAATCGCGCTCACGCTCGGTCTTAGCGCGAATTTTACGGCCTTCGTCGATCGCTGCCTGCGCCTGCGCCGCGCCCTTCGGCGAAGAACCGGCTCCCGCAAGGGGATTGGACATGAGGAGCGAGGCGATGCCCCAGGTCGCGATCGCGCATGAGGGATCCTGCGCGAGCACTTCACGAAACAGCTTTTCGCCCGCGCTGTACCAGAAAGAATGCAGCATGGCGACGGCGCGCTCGAATTGAGCCTGCACTTTGGGATCGCAAGACGTTGGAAAGCTAACTCTGCCAAGTCTGTCTTCTTGCCCCAGGGACGGCATCGCTGTAGCGAGGACGACCATAAAAGCAAAAAACCTAGATTTGCTTTTCATATGAACTCCTTACCAAACTTTATCTCTTCCATTGTGTGTGGCCTAGTCAACGCGCCCGCTATAACCTCCACGATCAGTAGAGTTCGGTCGCGTTATATCGGCGCACGATGTTATAGCCGTCCTGAAGAAAAAAAAGCCAGCATACTCTCGCGATAAATCGCGCGAGCGGCTGGCTCTAAACTCTCCTTTTCATATCTCCTCCCACGAACGGCTGCGTTCGTTTAGGCCTCAGATCATGCCAGAAGCCCACTCAGAGTCGGGGAGGCTCGTTAGGCCCCACATATCACACGAGGAAAGTCTGTCAACACAGTTTCAATCAGCTAGGAATTGAACTCTCCTCCCCGGTACAAGAAAACAGTTCAATCTCAGTCCGCGATTCGCAGAAAATAAGGGCCACACCGCTGCCGCCGAGTTAGTCTTCGTCATTCTCGACCTACCCGTCTAGTCTGGAAACCGTGCGTAGTTTGCAGCTCATTTACTCGAACTGCCAGAACCACGCTGACCAATCGACCGTAGCGCAACGACCCGCTAGCTTTTGTGGCTACTTTCCTTGGTGAGAATCTCTTCAAAAACCCGACGAACGGGCAACGTTAACGATTCCTTTGCTCAAATCACATGACTATTTCGCCATGCATGCTTCCCCGGCAAATTGACATCGCTTCGCTCGAAGCGCTGCTTGAGACGTACTGGCAAGAGCAATGCCAGAAACAGAATCTACACGGGATCTAAGACAAACCAGAGATTTGACGGAGAAACGTCCCCTACCGGACATCGGAAACAAAGGTTTAGCGTAAACCAAGTAGTCATACTGCTACAGCAGTAGCAGAAATGCTACGCCGGCCTCCGAATTGATTGGTGGAGATCCATCGCAAACGGATCTTGCTGAAGTTCGCGCTAAGGGGCTGGAGGCGAAGGCCGCTTGCGAGAAATCCGTGGTGATGATCATCGCCGAATTGAGAATAGTCTCACTCTGAGCGATCAAATTTGATACTCCCATGTAGTCAAGTTGCCACACTGCCTCAGTTCGTCTTCCAAAAAATATAGATTTTCATTCGTTTGTCGTTATGGCATATTCGTTGCTGAACAAAACACTCGCGGCCATGAATAAAAACCTGCTTTGGCTAGTGACTTTTCTGCTTCTAGTTTTTGACCATCCAGTTGAGGCGCAGCAGCCGAAGAAAATGCCGCGAATAGGTTTCCTGGCATTGCCCGCCGCGACTTCGCCGTTGGAGGAGGCCTTCTTGCAGGGGTTGCGTGACCTGGGCTACATCGAGGGACAGAACATCATCATCGACTACCGACGGGCGGCGGGAAAAGTAAACCGTCCCCCGCGCTGGCCGAAGAATTGGTCCGGCTGAAGGTCGACCTGATAGCGGTTCGCGCCACGCCGGTAGTCCAGGCGGCGAAGAAGGCGACGACAACGATACCGATCGTGATACTAAGCTCGGCAGATCCGGTGGCGAGTGGTTTCGTCGCGAGCCTGGCGCGGCCGGGCGGGAACATTACGGGTATGTCGAGCATGGCGCCCGAGCTAGCTGGAAAGAGATTGGAATTAATCAGAGAAGTTGTTCCAAAACTCTCCCGTGTGACCTTCCTGGCCTACGGGCCGGATCCGGCACACGAGCTGTTTGTGAAGGAAGCGCAGGATGCAGCCCGGCAATTTGGGATGAACTTTCAGCCATTGGTAATAGGGGCTCCCGAGGAGATTGAGGGAGCCTTTTCGGCAATGATCAAAGAACGGGCGGGCGCGCTAATTATCCAGCCGCTTTTTATCAATAATCTTGGGCAGGGTCCTCGGATCGCGGGACTCGCCGCCAAACACCGCCTGCCGACGGTTTCGGATGGGATTCCGTTCGTCGACGAAGGAAGTTTGATGTTCTACGGGCCAGATCAGAAGCTGTTGCACCGACGGGCGGCGATCTACGTTGACAAAATCCTGAAAGGCGCCAAGCCGGCCGATCTCCCGGTCGAGCAACCGACAAAGTTTGAGTTGATCATTAATCTTAAAACGGCCAAGCAGATCGGCCTCACAATTCCGCCAAACGTGCTGGCGCGGGCAGACCGGGTGATTAAGGTGAACCCTGCGAGAGCAATGGTCAGAGAGCAAACACCGAGAGCCCGATTCATGACTAATCGCCCTGGACTACTATAAAGGATAACTGTATGGCTCGACGTAATGCGCTTTTTGCGATAACGGTTTTTGTGGAAATGTTTCTCAATTGCGCATCTCTCGTGGCAGCAGCCCAAGGGATCATCTTCAAAAACGCGGACTCCTCCGGGCAATACTGTCATCTAAAATTTCCCGCCATCACACGCGACTCGCTTTTTACCGACCGGCCGGTGCTCAAAGACCCAAGCGAGGGCGACATCATCGACTTTTACGGCGCTTGCGATCATGACCCTCTAGGCAAAGCTGAGATCCAGCGCCAGAAAGCAGACTATCGGCGCCAATTTACTCGGCCGGCTGATTAAGTAGGACATAAGATCGTTAGCAGATCGGACTGAGATTCCGTCGAAGTTTTTGGCGAGAACGGATAGGTAGATTGAGGTGCGATCAGCGAGTTCAGGCCGCCGCCGCGCTCACGGTACTGTGGGCTTTGTCCCTCGCCAGGTCGTAACGTCAACATAGGGCTTTTGGCGGCGCGCGGAGACCGCGCGCCGCACCTTAGCCAGCCGGTGAGGAATTATACGTCCGGGAAGGAATCTGCGAGCCGAAACTATTTTCCCGGCACAGGAACGCTCTTGCTCTTTTCCGCCACCTTATCCAACTCTTCTGGCGTAAAAATACGCCTGGCAGTTAGCGTAATGCCCACGGCTCTGCCTGCTAGCGCGACGACCCCAAGCGCGTCCGCTCTACCCGCAGCCACCTCGACGATAGCGAAAGCATCAGGTCCATCATTTTGTGGACTAAAATACATACTCTCCAGACGCGCTTCCTGTTGTTTAAGGAGTTCTTGAACCGCAGCGGCTCTCTTGGTGCCGCCATCCTCGATAAGTCGCTTTGCGGCCTCTTGGTTAAAACTAGCTTGGATCAAAAATCTCGGCATAAAACCTCCTTTATAGCGTCTGCTGGTCTGTCCTCTATTTTCCCGCTCCGCCGCCTCATACTCATAGCGGAGGTCTCGTTGCAGCCCCCTGCAAACTTTTCGGAGTGCCACACTTTCGAGGGGGTCAACTGGTCAACTGGGGGTCAAGTCTTTTGTTGACAGTTGAGATGAATGTTTGTTAGACATGGGAGCATGTCCAGGCCCTTGCGGATACAGTTTGGTGGCGCGCTCTATCATGTGATCAACCGCGGCACAGCCCGGCAGGCGACGTTTGTTGAGGAGCAGGACTACCGTGCCTTTTTAAACACCT
>JBOHVN010000110.1:0-26479 GCA_050735675.1 Binatia bacterium
GTCCATGCTGCCACGCAACGCGTCCGCCATCTGCCAAAGCTCAGCTTCATAACCGACATTCGCACCGTTTGATGCCTTATTTGGTTTTTGTCTAGCCATAGTTATCGAGCCTTACCGACAGGACGTCAAATGATCGGTCTTAATATGGATGATAATTTCCGCGAAATAATCTTCGGCGCGTTGGTGTGGCGCTCCGGGTTGATGCGAGGTCTAACTTGGCCGAAATTTTCGTGAGTCTACTGCTTTCGGTGGGTTTCGGGCAAGGGCGGGACGGAAACGCAGACGAGGAGAGCGACGGGGCAGACAGGGATACCTTGATACAGACACGGAGACTAGGAGACAAGGAGAGCTGGAGACCATGAAAGGCCAGAACAGGGAGGCAAGGAGAGGGAGACAATGGGCGGAAATCGCCGGTTCAAAGTTCAAAGTAGGACTGAAGCTCGTTCCAATCGTTCAAGCCGTTCAACCGCTGCGCTCCGTTCAAGCCGTTGGTACAATTGAGATTCGGAGGGGACTTCCACGGTTCGGGAATTCTCGAAACGTTGAAATGACGCACTGAGGATCCGGCTATATGACGGAGACCAATCATGCTTTCTTAGCTTAGCGATAAACGTCCCTGCGGTGTCTGATCCTGAAGATTCTTACGCCTTTTCGCACATCATCAATCTCATAGACGACTCGATAGTCACCAATCCGAATTCGCCGGTCGTTCTTGGAGCCCGCTAATTTATGACAGCCGGATGGGCGTGGATTATCTGCGAGCGCTCTAATGCGAGGAACGATACGGTGGAAAAGAGGATTTGGCAGGGATTTTAGATCGCGCTCAGCGCTACGTTCTATCAGGACTTCATACACTAGCAAAGTCCTTTAGGAAATCGTCGAGCTTGCGGAATTTGAGGGGTCGTTTCCTCATCGCCTTGAGTGTCTTGAGGTCTTCGGCATCTTCTACTCGTTCGAGCAGCTTGCGATACTCGTCGATGCTCAGGATGACCGCGGTCGGCTTTCCTCCCCGCATCACTATTTCAGGATCTTTTCTTTTTCGTCTTGCTTTCATTGGTTTTCACCTCGACTCTGACGAGAGTACCATTGTCATAAAATACCTTCAAATGATCTGCGCGGCACTGTTTAATACCGAAGCCCGTTCCAGTCATTTCAAAGTCCGAGAGAGCTTGGCATTCCTCACTCAAGCAAAATAGGATTTCACCGCAAAGAAGGCACAGAACGCAAAGAGTATAAAGAGGGTTTTTCCCTGCGAACTTTGCCCTGCTATCCATCATAATTTGCGCGGCTTGCGCAAATTCTTGTGCCGAAAGACCCGGATTCCGTTGCGCCGCATCCAAGCTACGAACCCGAGAAAGATTTCTCCCGTCGGTGAAATGACAACCAGTTTTCCTTTGCGTACGTTGCGTTCTCTGGGGTAAATTTCCGTTGTGGTTAATCTCTTCTTCGCTTTGGTTGCGGCTTTTGCCGCGCTAGATCCTTTGTGGTTAAATATCCGGTCTGTTAGCTTACGGCGGTAACTAAGGAAGAAGGATATAACGATGGCCAAAAACGGATTCAAAACGATGGACTCCGACATGCATGTTTTCGAACCGGCGGATTTGTGGCAACGCTACATCGACAAGAAATACCTGGACCGCGCGCCGAAAGGGCTCAATCGTTCCTTTCGCGACTTGGGTATTGAACTGGAAGGCAAGGTCATGCCAATTCCTCGGCAGCCTGAGAATCCTGCTCTCGCAGAGTATCGACAAAATTTCTTCGAAGAAAAATATGGGGATGCCGGCAAGAGAAACTTCGACGGCGTGTCGCAAATCCAAGCGATGGACAAAGAAGGCCTCGACGTGTCGGTCTTGTTCCCGACGCGCGGCCTGACAGTCCTGGGCATGGACGGCCTCGACCCCGACTTCGCCACGGCCATCGGCCGCGCCTATAACGACTGGCTGCATGATTTCGCCGAGACCAACCCGCAGCGCATGTTCGGCGTCACGATGGTCGCTCCCCACGACATCAGCGGATCGATAGAAGAAATCCGCCGCACGGCAAAGGAATACGGTTTCCGCGGCATCTTCCTCCGCCCCAATCACGTCAATAATAAGAAATGGAGCGATCCATACTACGACCCGCTCTGGGCGGAATGCGAAAAGTTGAATTTACCGGTGGGATTTCACGAAGCCGGCCGGGTCTATCTGCCCCAACCGGCGTTTTTTCATATCTGCTCGACCTTCTCGATGTTCAACACGTTCGGTTTTCCTTTTGCCAATATGCTCGCCTGCGGCGATATGATTTTCGGCGGCGTGATGGAACGTTTCCCAAAATTGAAAGTAGCCTTCTTGGAAGGAAATTGTTCGTGGGCGCCCTGGCTGCTCTGGCGCATGGGCGAATACGCGCAAACCACCGGCAAGGCGGAGTATCCGTATCTGACGTTGACGCCGCTCGAATATTTCCAGCGCCAGTGCTACGGCGCCGTCGAATGCGACGAGATCACGGCAAAGCACATCCCCGAGTACGGACTTGAAGACAATATGGTGTTCTCGACCGACTACCCGCACCTGGACGTGAAGTATCCGCACGCCATCGAGACCTTTCTAAAACTCCCCTTCTCTGATCAAACCAAGCGAAAATATCTCTGGGACAACTGCGCACGGCTATATAACTTTGAGTTATGAGATTTACGCAAAGGCGTGCGTTGTCATTTCGACCGAAGGGAGAAATCCTTCTCAGATCCCTCGCGTTCGGTCGGGATGACGAACCTTCGTCCGTCACTTAGCGTTCTTGGCGTCTTGGCGCAAGCAATCCTAGTTTTCAAGAGCGACGGGCACCAGAAATTTGCGCAAGCTGCTAAATCCTCAACCATAGTAGTACGCGGAATAGCCAAGGTGCTGCCGGAATGCTATTTTTTTTCGGCATGTTGGATGATTTCGTGCATCTCGAACACGTTCGGACCGGCGAAGATCTCCGACCGCGGACGATTGCGATGCGCCTCTTTGAACTCCGCGCTGTCCGTCCAGGCGCGAAACGAGGCTTCGTCCTGCCAGTGAGTTAAAACGATGTAGTAATCGCTTTTAACCGGCCGGAGAATCTCCAGACGAACAAAACCCGGCATATTCTCGACCAGCCTCGCCCGTCCCTCAAACCGTTCCTCGAACTCTTTTTCATGTCCCGCGGCCACTTGAAGCCGATTCGATACGACAATCATGGGACCCTCCTTGTCTTGTCTTCCGGCCTAGCAAGAATTTCGGTGCAAAAACAGACATCGGCGCGGCAACTAGCGCTCGAGGGTCTCCTTGCCGACGACGGCCAGCAATGTCGCCGAGAGCAACAGCAGCGGCGCGTAAACCCAAAACGGCACGCCGGGATTATATGTGTTCGCCAAATAACCCCCGAGCAGCGGCGCAACCCCGCTGCCCAACTCAGCGAGCGTACGGCGCAGCGCCTGCAAACGGCCGCGCACATGCCCCGGCACTACGTCATACGTCGATGTCGCCAAGGAGCCCAACGATAATCCCTGCGCCAGCCCGGCGACGCCGATTAGAACGGCGAGCTGGCTGAAGCTGCCGGTCATGGGTATGAGCAAGAATATAATGCCGGGAATAGCCGTGCTCGGCACCGTGCACCATTTCCTGCCGACGCGATCCATGAGAAAACCGGCGGGAATGATCATCGCGAAAACGATAATCCCGGACACGGTGAAGAGCATACCGATCCGCGTCGGCGCCAGATGCAAATAATAGCCGGCGTAGAGCGGTAGCATGCTCTGAACCAGGACGCGCTGCGACTGATTGACGAAGGTCGCGAATACGATCGCGCAATAAGTCGGCCGAAGTTGGGGTTGAATTTCGCGATAGAGACGCTTGATCGCTCGAAGCCGCCCGCCAATAGCCGCTAAACTCCAGCCCTTCGGGTTGTCTTGCGGTTTTTCCGACGGGAAACGGACCGCGGAATCGGGGCCGATGCAGCCCAATGGAACGGACAGCGCGGTGGCCGCGGCATAGCCGATGAATGCGGCCTGGAAACTGTATGTTTCCGTGAGCCAGCCGCCGGCAAACGGCGAAAACGCCGCGCCCATGGTGTGCACTCCGTGCAACCCGCTGATGAGACGACCTCGTTGGCTGCGATGTGCCAGATCGATCCCCGCGATCTCGCGGGCCGTGGCCCAAAGACTATCGGCGGCGCCCATGATCAAAGCCAAAAATAGGATCACGGAAAACCACGGCGCCCAGACGACGCACAACGATGCGAGACTGGCCGCCAGCGGCCCGCCGACCAGAGCCACGCGTGTTCCCATGCGATCGAGGAGCACGCCGGCGATCACCGTGCCGACAAATTTGCCTGCGGCGAACGCGGTTACGATTTGCGCCGCCCCGCCCGCCGAGACATCGAATTGTCGTGCCAGGACGGGAATGGTCGGCAAAATCATCGCCCAGGCGCCGGACAAAAATGTGCCGGCGTAGAGCGCGCTCAGGCCGCGCACGGTGGAACTTGAAAAAGTCGAATTCATGCTGGAGCGCGGTCGCTCTGCTACATGGCTGCGGCGCGATATTTGACTTCGACATTGCTTAAGAATTGGTCGACAATCGCGTGGCTGGGGTTGTTTGGAACACCTTTCAAGTCTTGAATCAGCGTTGGCAAATCCGGCGCCATCTCGGAGAGCGCCGCGATCCTGTCAAAGTAGCGATAGTACGCGAGATCATGGCTGAGCTTGGCTTCCAGCGTCGTCGGCGCGTGCTGCCGTCGTGTCTGGCGGCGAAATTGGCCCTCATAGGTCGGAAATTTCGGCATCAGGGCAAATATCGCGGTATTTGCCTCTTCGGGCGAGGCCGACTTGAACAAACGATCCGCAATCTGAGCCAATTCATTTAACTCGCGGGAGAGCTGCCGTTCTTCAGCCACCGACTGCAACGCGTTTTCGAGCATCGCAGCATCGCCCTTGTGCCGAAAAAATTCAACGGCAGCGAGCGACCCCAATGGCGTCACGATTGCCTCTTCGATTTCCCACGGCAGCATAAAATTGCCATCACCGTGCAGGTCCTCGTGCAGAACCACCATGACCCGGCGCACAATCGGCTCCGCCGCGAAACCGACCGTCGCCACCGAACGAGAATCGGCGAACTCGTTTCCCTGACGATAGTAAACGCTGTACCCGTCCACCTGATACACCTGCTCGAGCTGCAACCGCTCTCGATCGTTGTAAAAACCAATCGCCATGCGCACATCGAGCGGCACATGCAAGGCGATCGTGCCCACTCGCTGCATCCAAAGCCACAGCATGGACAAGGCCGGACCGCTGCCGGCCGTCCGCGCAAGCGCCTCGGTCGGTTCGATATTGAGTGTCCGGCCGAAGCTTTTGACTTCATCGATAAGGTTGGCCGTCTCCCGCAGTCGTAGCGCGGCCTCGCCGCTTGGGCCGAGACTAGTCGCGCACGACGAAAGGAAGAGGCCGCCCAAAAGCGCTGCGGCGATTCCTGCCGTAATTCCGGGCCGGAATCGCCGCCTAATTTCAGTTGAACCCATTCGCACTGGCAAACTTACAAGGAAATATCACAGGGCAAACAAAGTCGATACCGGCGCCCGGCGTGAAATTTGCCCTACTTCAACGAGCAACTCCATTTCGGCTTCGGCGAGGCGTTGTTCATTCTCAGTGAAGGTAAACTCGATGCGTGGATAGCGCGCCGATTCCAGGAGCGCTTCTCTATCGCCTCCGTAGCGGGAGATAAAGGCGTCGGCGATCTCTTCGAGATGCGTTTCGCTGTAGGCGAACGAGGCGCGGAAAGCCCGCAGCAAAGTGTCCTTGATGCCCGGATGCTGCTGCAACAAATCCTCGCGCGCCGCCACCATGTGCTTGATGATCTCGTCGAAGCCATGCAGTTTCTTCCAGGCTTCGCCGTCGGTGTAAAGGCAGCGCGCGCCGTCGGCGACCTCGCCGCGGAAAAAGAAGTGATCGAGCAACACCACCGCGTCGGCTTTACCGCTCATGAGCGCGTCAAGCAGTTTTTCTTGCGGGTAAGATTCCCAGCGAAGTGTTTGGTCGTCAACACCGTAAACGCGCCGCAGCAGATACCGGTGGATAGCGTGCAAACCCTGGTGCGTCGCGATCAGCCCCCCTTCGAGATCCTTCGGCGTCTTCACCGGACCGTCCGCGCGGACGAACACGCCATTGCCTTTCATCGTCGATTTCCATTCCGTTGCCAAGCCGATAATCGGCGCGCCCTGGAGCTTGCGCCGGAGGAAATTAGGTAAATAGAGATTGGCGGCTTGCACGTCGCCGCGGATCAACGATTCCTCCTGCTCCTTGCTCGGCGGATCGGGCAGCTCGATGACTTTCATGTTGATGCCATCGGGCTTCACCTTTCCCACGGCCAACGCGTAGTAAGTGCGAAACATGCAGAAGCGATTTCGATAGTGCGCGAAGGTGAGGTCCATGGAAAATCCTAAAATACGCCCAGCGCATTCGTTGGGCGACTTACAAGTTGGAATTGCGGTAGTGATCTCGAATGTCATCCTGAGCGTCAGCGAAGGATCTCGACCGGCTAGCTTCGAGATTCTTCGGCTTTGCTTCAGAATGACACGTCTGATGGCTTCTACGCTTTCGCCACTTCTTCCTTTTTTCGGTTGCAGATATCCAGCGCCGCCATCGCGTAGACCTTGCTGCAGTTAACCATGTTTGTAATTCCCACGCCGCGCCGGACCCCAGTCGGAGAATCCCACTCCTCACCCGCTTTGGTCTCCGTCGGATCCACCAAGTGCGTGCCGAAGCCGGGGCCGTAGGTGATCGCCGGTACGCCGTAGGCGGCGATGCGTGAACCGTCGCTGGTGATGCCGTAGCGGATCGGCTTCGCGTAGGGCACTGGTTGGTTGAACACTGTCTTGTGTGCCCGCTCCATGCTTTTCACCAGAGGCTCGCTCTTAGATATTTCGTAGCCGGGCGTGGTCAAATAGAGAGCGACCCGGATATCGAGAATATCGCTCTCGCGCTTTTTCACTTTTTCACAAACTTGCTCGATGTCACGCTTGATCGCCAGGGGAACCGCTCCGGGCAACATCTTGACGATGACAAAGATATCGGTCGTCGGGCGCGTGCCGGGCTTGAAGGCGTTGCCGCCGTCGATGGCGCCGATTTGCACCGTCGGCAGCATGAACTTGTGAGGATATTTACGTTGGTATTCTTTTTCCCAATCTTGAATCGCTTGCGCCACCTTGCAGGCCGCGAGCACGAACTTGGTCGCCTTGCCGTCGACGCTCACGCGCGCCCAGAGCAGGCCGGCATTACCGATCTGTAACTGCAGTCCGGTGGGTTCGCCGATGATGCACATGTCCGCCATCACGCCGTGGTCCATCAAATAGCGCGCTCCTACACCGGCACCGCGATAGGTCTTGCCTTGAAATCTGCCGGTTTGCGCCTTTTCGATCTCGCCGACCACGCCCGCGATGATCAGATCGCCTTTCAGTTTAACCCCGGCCTTCCGCAGCGCCGCCACCGCTTCGATGTAACAAGGAAACGCCGCTTTCATGTTAACCAAACCGCGGCCGTAGATGCGGTCGTCGTCAACTATCGTTTCCTGCGGATTGTCGAAATGATCCATGTGCGCGTTGAACATGAGCGTCGCGCCGCCGCCCGTCCCCTTGAGCCGGCCGACGACGTTGGGCCGGCCGTCTTCGACGTACTGATACTCGACCTGCATGCCGAGCTTTTCGAATTCGCCGCCGAGATACTTGGCAACCTCTTCCTCGTCGCCCGTGATGCTGACGATATTAGCCAGATTACAAGCCAGCTCGACGATCCTGTCGCGATCCACCTGTTGCAAGACTTCTTCCATCAGTTTCTCCTTCGATCTTTTGACGCAATTTTTTGCCGGAAATGTTTTGTAACACACCAGCTCAGCGAGTGACAACAATCTGAGTTGACGGCAAACAGTAATTTGCCTAGATTGTGCCTGCCATGACGTTAGGGCTCGACATCGACGGCGTGCTCGCCGACTTTATCACGCCATTTTTAAAATTGCTCGAAGGGCACACCGGTCATGGGCCCATTGACCCTACGTCGATTACCGACCCGAATTTCATGCACCATCCCTTTTTGACCGAGGAAGCGATCGTTGCTTGCATGGAAGCGGCTTCGTACGACCCCGAGTTCTGGCGCGCGCTGACGCCGCTATTATCGTCTGATCAATGGCAGACGCTGGACCGGATCAGCCGCGAACATGACCTGGTATTCATCACGCACCGCTGGGTACGCGACAATTACGACATCCACCAGATCACCTGCGATTGGCTGCGCCGCCACGGCCTGAGGCGGCCGGTGGTCTATTTCACTCAGGAGAAAAAGTCCGCATTGATTCGAAAATCGGGTATCCAGCTTTTTGTCGATGACCGCCACGAAAACTGCGAGGACGTCGCCACCGCGACCGACGCCGTAGGGTTGATGCCGCACCGGCCCTACAATCAAGCATTCAGTCATCCGAGAGTACGGCGCATTCGCGAGCTTGACGAACTCCGGGATCACCTCAAATAAAACGCAGCGGAGGAAGTCATGGGCGCAATCGAAAACAAGATCGCGATCGTCACCGGCGGTGGCGGCGGCATCGGCCGAGCGATCGTCCGGCGCTTTGCGCGCGAAGGCGCCAAACTCGCCGTTGCGGACATCGATCCGGAGTCGGCAAAAACGGTTGCTTCTGAATTGACCGGTCAGGGAACCGATGCCATCTCCATCGTCGCCGATGTGACGAACAAGACGTCGGTCGGCGAAATGATGCAATCCGCCGTCGACCGCTGGGGCTCCATCGATATTTTGGTAAACGTTGCCGGCGGCGCCGAGCGAAAACCGGTGATCGAGATGACGGCGGCGGATTGGGACTATGTCGTCGACATGAATTTGAAATCGGCGTTTCTCTGCTCGCAAGCAGTGCTGCCGGCGATGCTCAAACAAAAATACGGCAAGATCGTCAACATCTCGTCGATCTACGGTTTTACCGGCAACGCGACGCGCTCGAGTTATGCGGCGGCCAAGGCCGGCGTCGCGGCATTTACGAAATCGCTCGCTTTGGAAGTTGTGAACGACGGCATCAACGTCAACGCAGTTGCCCCGGGACGGGTCACCACGCCGAGAGTTCGCGGCCGCTATTCCGACGAAGCCTGGGCCGCGGCCATAGCGCAGGTCCCGATGGGCCGTGCCGGCACGCCGGAAGAAATCGCCAGCGCCGTCCTGTTTCTCGCCAGCGACGAGAACAGTTACGTCACCGGACAAACGATCCACATCAACGGCGCCTGGCTGAATTGGTGACGTAGTATTTTTTCCGATTTCCGAAACGTTTTGAACGACTGGAACGATGGAACGTTTTGAACCAGAAAGCTTGAATTGAAGTAAAAGGTCCAGCGAAGCTAAATCGCTTCGCTGAAATAATAAAGGTCTGAGGAGGTTAAGAAGATGTACGGCTGGCGCGCAAAAATCGGTCACGTCGCCCCATCGCGCGGCGACACTCTGGTTTATGAGTTTTATCAGATGCTGCCTGAGGGCTTTATGATCCTCAACAGCACCGGAACGATCCGGCAGTTAGTCGACGCCGACTTCGAGCGCCAACTGGAGCGCATCGAAGAAGCCGCGGCGGATCTGGTCGACAATAAGTGCGACTCGATCATTATCGGCGGCTCGCCGCTCTTCACCAAGCTCGGCCACGGCAGCGACATCGAGATGGGTAAGAAACTCACGGCGAAGTTCGGCGTGCCGGTTTCGCCGGGCATCACCGGCGAGGTCGAGGCGCTTAAATCGCTCGGTCTCAAAAAGCTCGTGGTTGCCACGCCGCACGAGGATACGCTCAACGAGCGAATGAAGGTTTTTCTCGAAGCTTCAGGTTTTAACGTGTTGACAATTCAGGGCTATGGCGTCAGGAAGAACGCCGACCTGACCGACATGGACGAGCACTCGGCGTATAAAATCGCCAAGCGGCTTTACGAGCAGGCGCCGGAGGCCGACGGTGTTTTCGTCCCCTGCCCACGCTGGCCGACGATCACGGACGTCGACCTGCTTGAACGGGAAATCGGCAAACCCGTGGTGACAAGCTGCCAAGCTTATATCTGGCACGCGCTAAAGATGGCTAAGGTGAAACAAGAAGTGAAAGGCTTTGGCCGTTTAATGGCATCGCTGGCGGCGTAGTTGATGTCTGCTGAGTCGGTCATTCAGCGCAATGCTTCGTCGAAATGCAAGGAACGCATCTGGCGTGAAACGATTCTGGAGAACCCAACAATTGTGGGCGCAGGGGCGCAGCATGCTGCGCCCCTACCTTCGACTGCCAAACACTTCTTTTAGAAGATCGGTCCCGCGGGCGGCGGGATTAGTTCTGATTTTCCGTTCCTCTTGTCCCACCACGTAGAAGATTCCATCCGTAGCTTTTTCGGTCACATACTGGTTAATGTCGAATGAAATACTTTTCGCGAAAGGCACGCTCTTGTATCGGCCGATCAAATCGTCGTACTGCCGCGTGACACCGACGTCGGCCATGACGTTTTCAACCGGCGGCCGAAATGCGGCGTGCAGTTTTTCCGAAGTCTTCGCCTTGAAGTAATCCGTCGCCGCGGTATCGTTGCCGTTCAAAATCTTGCGCGCGTCGTCAAAGGTCATCTGGCCGATGGCGTCCCAAAAAATTTCTTTGGCGAAGGGAGCAGCCTTTTCCGCCGCACGATTCATACTCACGATTAATTCATCGATCTGCGGGCCGTAGCCGACCAGGCGGAGCGGCTGTTCAATCGACTGAAGTGGTCGCGGCATCAAAATCTTGATCGCTTTGTTCATCAAGAAACCGTCGGCCGCACCGGTTTGCACGACGGCGTTTTCCGTGCCGATTTTCAAAGCCTCCTGAAGTCCCGAGCCGATCTTGGCATCGCTGAGCCCGCCGCCGCCCGACATCTTTCCCAACCCTTTGAGGATGTTGTCGAACTGCGCCCATGCCGGCACAGCGATCGTCAGCACCAAGGCCATAGCCGCTAGTAGTCTGAACATTGAGCCTCCCTTCAATTGGTTATCCGGGAAAATGCCGACGGACATCACGCCAGGTGTTGGTGGCGTTGCAGGTTTGCGCCCGCCATGTCGAAACTTCGTTACTAAAAAAACTCTTTAATCCGCTCAGGCCGGGGACGTTCCCCGCCCAGGTTGAAGTCGTTCAACGCCGCCGCGAAAGTGGCATCCAGTATCAGATTCACGATTTCCTGCTGCGCATCTTGCGGCGAAAGGCGGAAGGCGGTGCGCAAAGGCGCAATCGCCGCGCGCCACTTGCTTTGGCTCACGTAGGCGCGCCCGAGATAGAAATACGCTTCACCGAACTCCGGATTTTCCCGAGTCGCGCGCTCGAAGTAAGGAACCGCATCGGCAAAATAGCCCTGATTGAAGAGCGCCAAGCCGCGATCGAAATCCTCGTAAGCCGGATCGAATCGTCCCAGCATGGCGCAGGAGCTCGATAAAATCATCGCAAAAATCAAGATGACAATGGCGCAGCGGTTTTTCATGGTCCTTGGCCCTCCTCCAGTGTCGCTTAGACGAACGGGAACGCCGAATGTTGCTTGGAGGGGTTGTACTTATTTGCCGAAAGCCGATTTTAAGATCGGCTCGAGCTCGCCGCGCTCGTGCAGCTCGTGCAGAATATCGCAGCCGCCGACGAACTTGCCGTCGATGTAAACCTGGGGAATCGTCGGCCAGTTCGAGTAACGCTTGATCCCCTCTCTAACCACGGGATCGGCAAGAACGTCCTCGCTGGCAAACGGGAAGCCGTAGGATTTGAGAATTTCTACGGTGTGCGCGGAAAAACCGCACTGCGGAAAATCAGGTGTGCCCTTCATGTAAACCATGACTTTATTGTTTTTAACCTTTTCGTCGATCCGCTCTTTAATATCCTCTGTCATAATGTCCTCCTTATACGCTAAGCGGTTAAGACCCCAATTTGTCCCACTGCGCCGGGCTGAAAGTTTTGAGCGACAAGGCGTGAATGCGCTGATCGCCCAATGGTTCTTTTAGCGCTTCGTTCACCAGACGATGTTGTTCGATGAGGCCTTTGCCCTCAAACACCGGCGAAACGACAATGAGCTGCCAGTGGTCGCCGCCGCCGGTCAAATCCTGCGTTTCCACCAACGTCACGGGCAGCGCCTTACCCAGAGTTTCCTTTATTTCTTCGGGGGAGATCATGGAAAAATCTTACCGATTAAGCGTCGTGCTTGCAACTCTGACAAGTACCCGCACGGCGAATGGCGATTCCTGCGCTGTGTCGAAGGGAGACTCTCGCGCACTCGGCCGCGATACTACGGTAAGCCGGCGGCAAGCATTCGCCCAGGCCAAGCTTGATCAATCTAACCGACCGGACCTGAGAAATCCGGACGGACTTTCTTCAGCATGGCGCGCAAATCCATCCTCAGCTCGTCCAAAGTCGGCCGGCCGAGAAACCAATAACCGCAGTAAAGATTGTGAATCGTCAAGTCCGGCAAGAGAGAGAACGTATACGGCATGGCAGTTACTCCCCGGCTTTTCGAGGTTTCCGTCATATCGAGTAGTTTAACGACTTTGCGTTCATGATCGCTGAGGAAAGTAAAGTTGGCGCCGAGCCCGGTTCTGAAAGCATCGTTGACCTCCGGCGCATCGACGCTCACCACCGCAAGTTTGCAATAATTGATCGCCAGCTCTTCTTGAAGTTCAACGTAATGGCGCAACTGCACCTGGCATTTTCCTCACCAGTAGCCCCGGTAGAAAGACAGAATGAACGGAAACTTTCCGGCCGCTTCCGACAGTTTGACCGGCTGGCCGTCTTGATCCGGCAGTTCGAAGTCGGGAAAACGCTGGCCTACCGATAGATTCATCGTCGCACCTCAATAATCAATCCGGAGAGTGACCCGTGGTGGCGTTCAACCGCACCCTTCAGGCGCTCAGTTCAATTCAACCGGCGCGGACGCCTCCGTTCAAATCGTTCAAGCCCCCACCTTCGAAAACAGTTTGATGGCAACAGGAATTCAATCCGCTACGGATAGCGCGCGATCTCCAGACTGTGTCACAATGCGAAAAATCCATAACGGTCATGCTGAGCGCCAGCGAAGCATCTCGCATTTAGTCGCTTACGGAGACGAGATCCTTCGGCTATCGCCTCAGGATGACATTGTGACACAGTCTGGTCGGTGCGAAGGCTTCCTTTGCCAATTGCTGCAACAAAGACAGATCGACTAAATGTTTGTAGCCGAATGCGAGTTGGCCGTCAATCTTTGCGTTCGAACCAATCGCGCGCATCCAACGACTGGCCGGTGATTCCTGCCGACTCATCCGACGCTAGGTAGAGAAAGACCGGGACGATCTCTTCCGGAGTTGGCAGGGTCAATGGATCTTCGTCCGGGTAAGCCGCCGCCCTCATCGTTGTTCTGGTTGCCGCGGGATTTACCGCGTTGACTCGTATTTGCAGTTCCTTTGCTTCTTCGGCCAACACCTGAGTGAAGTTTTCGACGCCGGCCTTCGACACCGCGTAGGCGCCCCATCGCGCTTTGCCGCGGCGCCCAACTCCCGAAGTCACGTTGATGATCGACCCGGCGCGCCGCGCCGCCATGATCGGCAAGACGACCCGAGTCATTAAGAAAATGCCGGTCAAGTTGATACGTAGGACTTCTTGCCATACCGCGATTGGATAATTGGTTATCGGTTCGCGCGGCCCGAGAATGCTTGCGTTATTCACCAGCACATCAACCTTGCCGCAACGGGCCATCACCGCATCGACGACCCGTTGCGCATGCTTCGGCACGCCGACGTCACCTGCAGCGCCGTCGGCTTCTCCGCCCGCTTGGCGAAGCTCACCTAGCGCCGCGGCGACATCATTTTGATTCCGCCCGCAAATGAAAACGGCCGCGCCCTCGCGCGCGTAAGCGCCGGCGACCGCTCGACCGATGCCGCGGCTGCCGCCGGTGATCAGCGCCACTTTTCCCGACAGTTTTTTTTCGCCGCTGCTTGCCATTCTCCGTTGCCTACTCCATATTGCATTTTTCGCATGCTATCGATTCAATTTTACGCATGAAATCGGTAAAAATTCATCTCCTGTTATTTTTTCTACTGCTTGCGCTGGCACTGACCTGCGTCATCAGTCCGTGGATGGCGCTCGGCGCCGACTGGGCCGCCGCGCGCTGGCCGGACTTGTTGGAAGAGCGCGTTCCCTTCGCGCGGGTATTCAACCGGGGTTTCATGATCGCTGGGATCACTCTCTTTATCGTCGGGCGCCGTCACTTAATCCCGGCTGAGATAAAGTCACTGCTCGCGGTCAAGGCATCGATAGCGTGGCAAAGTTTTATGACGGGCTCCGGTCTGGCGCTGGGGTCAATGGCGTTCTTGCTCGCCGTGATGACGGCCGCCGACGTGTACACGCCCTTCTTTCGCCTCTCCTTAGCGCAGTCGCTATCGCGCATCGCGAGCGCGCTCGCCACCGGCGTGTTCGTCGGCTTTATAGAAGAAGTTTTCTTTCGTGGCATGCTGTTTCTTGGCTTGCTCGAGCGAGGCCGTCCGCTGCGCGCCTACGGACTCGCCAATGTTTTTTATTCCGCGCTCCACTTCGTGAAACCGGGCGAGGATTATTTTCTCGATCGGCTGGATCTCCTGGCCGGTTTCCGCCACTTGCTCACGACCTTTCAACCGTTTTTCGAGCCGGCGACGATCTTACCCGGGCTGATCGGCCTTTTTTTGACCGGCGTCGTGCTTAGCTACGCGCTGGCGCGGACGGGAAACTTGTATCTTTCGATCGGCCTGCACGCCGGATGGGTAATCGCTTTAAAGACAATTCGCGTGTTCGGCGATTACCGCCGGCAGGACTTAGGCCGGGCGTTCGGCTCCACTGATCCAAAGATCGTCAGCGGCGTCGCCACGTGGATCGGCATCTTGCTGGTCGGTCTGGTGATCACGCGGCTGACCCGGCCCGGTTCGCAACTCGCAACCGGTCAGCCTCCTGTAACAGCCGCTTGACCTTTTCGCCGATGCGCTCGGCGATCAAACGATAGCCGGCGCCGTTAGGATGGATCGGATCGCTCCTCAAGCTGGCATCCGTGAGTATGCCTTTCGTCACTTGCGGGATATAGAGCGCGCCGAACTGATTGGCCGTTTCCTCAAATATCGCGCTGAATTCATCGGTGAACAGGCCCAGCCGAATGCCGGCGATCGCCACCATCGCCCCTTGCGCCTGTATCCGCCGCACAATCTCTTCCAGATTTTTTCGCGTTTCCTGGCGCGGCAGCTGGCGCAAAAAATCATTGCCGCCTAACAAGACAATCACCAGCCGAGGCCGTTTCTGCAATACGGCCTCCGACAGACGCTGCAGAGCCTGCGCGGTCGTATCACCGCGGGAACCGGCATTCGTTACGGGCAAGCCCAAGTGGCGCGATAACAATGTTGGATAATCCTCGCCCGTGCTCGCGCCGATGCCTTCGGTCAGACTGTCGCCGAAACAGATGATCGTTTCCCCGGCCGAACGAATGTTGCGGATTTTATCGAAATCATCGCCGCCGCAGGCGACAATCAGCGCGCCGACAATTAGCAGACAAGAGCCGCGAAGCCGGTGACGCCAACTCATTCGCCGGGGCCGGCCCCGGCGAGCATCATGTTGGAAACGTGTTCTGAACATAAAGCCGAACGTATGTTACCGGGCGTAGGCATGTGGCTCCGCGGGTCGCGCCTCCGCGGTGAAAGATCCATGCTATTTTCACCGCAGAGAGGCAGGGTTCACCGGATCTTTTCTTAATCCTTCCTCCCGCGACCGTGGTGAGACAACCGAACGCAACCGAAGAGACACCAGTCGACCGACCGATACTCTTGCCTTTTGCCTTTTTAATTTTTGACTTTTTACTTTTTAATTTTACTTAACTTCCTGCCTTACGCGTGCGCGTCGGCCCAATTGGTTCCGCTGTGCAGTTCTACGGCTAAGCCACAGCGCAAATCAGCGGCTTGAGTCATGGTTTTTTCGATTAACGTTTTCGCCTGATCAAGCTTTTCCGTGGGCACCTCGAAAACCAGCTCATCGTGGACCGTCAGGAGCATTTTCGCGACCGGATCTTGGCGCAACGCGGCGTCGACACCGATCATTGCGATTTTCATGATGTCGGCCGCGCTGCCTTGGATCGGCGCGTTGAGAGCCATGCGCTCGCCCAATGCACGCAGCCGGAAATTGGAGGAGAGCAGCTCCGGCAGATAACGGCGGCGACCAAACATCGTCGTTGTGAACCCGTCGATCTTGGCCTTCTCCACCTGGGAGGCGAGAAACTCTCTCAGTTTGGGAAATTGCCCGTAGTAGGTTTCCACAAAGCTCGCCGCTTCGTCCATTTCGACTCCGAGCCGTTGCGAAACTCCGTAGGTGGACATGCCGTAGGCGATCCCATAGGAGAACTGTTTGACCTGATTCCGCATGGCCGAAGTGACGTCGCTCAAAGCGACACCGTAGACCTTCGCGGCGATGGTGGCGTGAAAGTCGTGACCTCGCGCAAACGCCTGGCAAAACATCTCGTCCTCGGATAGATGGGCCAGCACCCGAAGCTCGATCTGCGAGTAATCCGCCGAGAGCAATACGTGACTCCGCGGCGCGATGAAGGCACGGCGGATTTGACGACCGAGGTCGCCGCGGATCGGAATATTTTGTAAGTTGGGCGCCGTTGATGACAGACGTCCGGTAGCCGCGGTGGTCTGCTCGTAGGTCGTATGGATTCGCTGGGTCTTTGGATCGATCAGCCCCAGCAGCATCTCGGTAAAACCGTTCTTGAGCTTCGAGACCTCGCGATATTCGAGCAACGAAGCGACGATCGGATGACTGCCGGCAAGCTTCTCCAGCTCCGCGGCATCGGTAGAGTAGCCGGTCTTGATCTTGCGGGTTTTTGGCAACGCCAACTTTTCAAAGAGAATGCCCTGCAGCTGCAGATTGGAGTTGACGTTGAACTCCTCTCCCGCGAGATCCTGAATCGCGCGCTCCAGATGGATCACCTTTTCTCCGAAGCCGGCATTAAGCTTTTCGAGATAGTCCCGGTCGACGAGAATGCCGGTGTGCTCCATGTGTGCAAGCACTTGAACCAAGGGGAATTCCAGTGTAGTCGCAAGCTCCCAGATGTCTTGGGCACGGAGTTGCTCCTCCACGACCGGAGCGACGGCGCGAACCGCCACGGCTTCCCGGCATATGCTTTGTTTCTCGTCGGCGGCAAAAGACAACGTGCCCTGCTCGCCTGCTTGCGGCTCGGGCTGGTCTGCATCAATGGACACACCGAGATAACGAGCGATCGTGTCGCGCACGGCATAACCGGAACTCGAGCCAGGCTCGAGGAGATAGGCGGCTATCTTCGTGTCGCAGTAGAGCCCTTCGATCTGCGCCCCGGCATTCAGAGCTGCGCGGTAAAGCAATTTGGCGTCATGCGCGACCTTTCGCCAGTTTAGATTATTCAAACAACCGGCCAGCCGCTGCATGGCGTCGCCAAAAGGCAAGATTCGCGCTTGGCCTGGACCGTCACACACCGCCAGCCAGTTCTCATTCCAGGCAAACGCTACAATCTCGCCCTGCCGCAAATCCTTCTCCGAGTTGAATTCGACAATGGATATAACTTCCAGCGCAGGTGCGGCCGCTGCAGCGTGAAATTTGATCTCCTTGAGTCGTTCGTGCAGGCTACGAAATTCAAGCGAGCGGAAGAGGTTGTTAACCGCTTCCTCATCCCATGCCTCGAGGCGAAGTTTCGCTGGATCGAGATCCAATTGCACGTTGTCCAACAGGTGGCCGAGCGCTTTGTTGATACGAACTTGATCGGCGCCTTCCTTGACGGCTTGGCGCAGTTTCGGCGTAAGCTCGTCGGCATGGGCGATAACCTGCTCGATGTCGCCGTACTTATTAATGAGTTGGGCGGCGGTTTTGTCACCGACTCCGGGGACACCCGGCAAGTTGTCCGATGTTTCGCCTTTAAGCGCGACAAAGTCAGTCCACTGCTCGGGCGAAACACCATAGCGCTCGACCACGGTCGGAGCATCGTAGCGGATCACATCGGAGATGCCCCGGCGAGTCATGATCACGGAAACGCCGTCGCCAACCAGTTGAAGAATGTCGCGGTCGCCGGTGACGATGATGACCTCACAACCTTCTTCTCTCGCGTGCTTGGTCAAGGTCGCGAGCAGATCGTCGGCTTCATAACCTTCCAACTCGAGCATCGGGATCCGCAAACTCTCGATCACTTCGCGGATCAATGGCAGCTGCTGCTTGAACAACTCGGGAGTAGCCGCTCGCCCGGCTTTATAATCCGCGTAACGGTCAAGGCGAAATTGCGGCGCCCCCTTATCGAAACAAACGACGACGCCCTGGGGTCGCTCATCGGCGAGAAGCTTGATCAGCATCGCCGTAAAGCCATACACCGCATTGGTGACCTGACCGGATGACGTGACCAGAGTATCGGGCAATGCGAAAAAAGCGCGGTATGCCAGCGAGTGGCCATCGAGCAACAGTACTTTGTGCGAATCGGTTTTCGCCGCCGGCGCGACGCGGCTGGACTTTGAGGCCTTCTTTATGGTCTTGATGCTCATATTTCTGCAGTCTAAACAGAGAAGTTGTTTGCAGCAAGTTCGCGCGTTGTTGGTCGCTGCGCCGGAGTCTTTTTCAGCACCCCGCTAATGTAGGGGCGCAGCATGCTGCGCCCTTACTCGTCGCGCACCACCACGCAATGATCGGGATGGGCGGCGGCGAAAATCGATTGGCCTGGCGAGAATCGTTGGGAAGGCGGCGCGATGACACGCAACGAGGCCCCTGACGCGAGCTCGACAACGTAATCGACGGCGTCGCCGAAATAGATGGAGCGGCCGATGGTGCCTGGAAAGAGATTGTAGCTGCGCTCGGCCATCCGGCGCGCTTCGGCGTCGCCGGCGATCAGCGCGATGTTGTGCGGCCGCAGGCACACCGACACGGCGCTCGACCGCGCCAGAGCGTCGCCGCCGGCCAAGCGGATCTTTATGCCATCGGGTAGCAGCAACTGGCCGTCGCCATCCCAGCGGCCGCTGAGAATGTTCGCCTTGCCGACGAATTCGGCGACAAAACGCGTTTTCGGCCGATCGAATATTTCCGCCGGCCGCCCCACCTGGACCAGCCGGCCGCGATCGAGCACGGCGATGCGGTCGGAGGTCGCCATCGCTTCGGCCTGGTCGTGGGTGACGTAGACCGTGGTAATCTTGAATTCTTCGTGCAGACGGCGGATCTCGAAGCGCATCTCTTCGCGCAGGTTTGCATCCAAGTTACTCAGCGGCTCGTCCATCAGAAGAATCTGCGGCTCCACCACTAAAGCGCGCGCCAGCGCCACGCGTTGCTGCTGCCCGCCCGACAGCTCGGCGGAATAACGGTCCCTCAACTCCGCCAAATGCACGACACCGAGCAGTTTGGTCACTTTCGCTTCGATTTCCTGTTTCGAAAGTTTTTTAAACTTGAGTCCGTAGGCGACGTTTTGCGCCACGGTCATATGCGGCCAGACAGCGTAACTTTGAAAGATCATCGACATGTTGCGCCGCTCCGGCGGCACGAGCATTGCCGGGGACGAAATCACCTCGCCGCCGATGCGGATCTCGCCGCCGTCCGGCTGCAAGAAGCCGGCGATCAAACGCAAAGTCGTGGTTTTACCGCACCCGGAGGGACCGAGGAGCGAGACGAATTCGCCGTCGCCGATGTCCAAGTGGAGATCGTCGACCGCGGCGGCATCGGTGAATTTTTTACTGAGCCCTCGTATGGAGACGATCGCCATGAATTATTCTCGCGTCGCCACCGGGTCGCGTCCGGCAAACCACTGAACCGTGACGATCACGGCGAAAGACACGAGCAATAAGAGGATTCCCAGTACAGCGATAACGCCCACTTGTCCTTCTTCTTTGAGATCAAAAATCACCACGGAAACGACTTTCGACCTGGGCGCAAATAACAGGATTGAGGCGCTGAGCTCGCGGATCACGCCGATGAAGATGAACGACCACGCGGCGATCAATCCGGAGCGCGCCAATGGCGCCGTGACATCGATCAGCGAAGTGAGCCGGTTGGCGCCGATGACCCGGCTGGCGTCTTCGAGCTCGGGATGAATGCTCTTGAAGGTGGATTCCGCCTGTGAAAAGCCGATCGGCATTTCTTTGGTCAGGTAAGCGACGAAAAGAATCCACACCGTGCCGTAGAGCATCAAAGGTGGCCGGGTGTAAGCGATGAACAGGCCGACCGCCAACACGATGCCGGGAATGACCAGCGGCGCGAGGGCGAAGAAAGTCAGATAACGCGCGCCGCGAAACAGATTGCGATTGGTGATGTAGGCGATCAAGGTCGCCAGCAGCGTGCCAAGGGTCGCCGTCAAGATGCCCAATTTAAAAGTATTGTAAATCGCCAGCTTGGTATCGTCATATTGGAAAAAGGCGAAGGAAAGATTATTGAGCGTAAAATTATTCCAGGTCAACGGCATGGCCCAGGCTTTTGAAAGCGCCGCCTTCAGCAGGATCCAGTAGGGCAAGAAGACCGAAAGCGAGAGGATACCGAACACGATGAGCAACACCGGCACTCGCCCCCAGCCGAGCCGGATCAAGCGCTTCTGACCGCCCTTGCCGCCGACTGTGCTGAAGCCGCGCCGGCCGAGAATCTTTTTTTGCGCGGCAATCAGCACCATCGTTGCCAACAGCAGCGGCACGGAAAACGCCGCCGCCATATCCAAGCGCGGCGGATATTGAAACAGCGCCCAGATCTGCGTCGTGATCGTGTGCAGGCCGGCGGGCAAACCGAGAATTGCCGGCGCGCCGAAGAGCGACAGCGAATGGAGAAAAGCCAGGATAAAGCCGCCGATCAGCGCGGGCATGGCCAGCGGAAATGTGATGGTCCAGGCGATCCGCCATTTGTTCGCACCCAAAATCTCCGCGGCATCTTCGAGATCCGACGAAATCAGCTCGCACACGTTGGCGATCATCGAGAAAACGTAAGGAAAGCTGTAAAGCGCCATCACGAAAATCAACCCCGGCATCGTGAAAATATTGAACAGCGCTTCCTCCGAACCGGTGACAGCGCGATAAAGTTTGTTGAGCGAGCCGGCATTGGGCCCGGCCAGCAGCGTCCAGGCAAACGCTCCCAAAAACGGCGGCGTTACGAACGACGCCATGATCAGCGCGCGGATCGGTTTTTTCCAGGGCAAGTCGGTGCGCGTCACTAACCAGGCGAGCAACGCGCCGATGACTACCGCGATCACCCCCACCCATGTGGAAATGATCAGGGTATTCCAGATCGCGTTGAGAAATTGCTCGTTGCTAAAGACTTCGAGATATTTGGTGAACGTGATGCCGGCGTCGTCCCACAGGCTGGCGCGAAAAATCGCGCCCAGTGGGTACACCATCAAGAAGACGAGAAAGAGCGCCGCGCCGAGCCACACAGGCAGGGTCGGATCCTTGAAGCGAAACACGGACCCGCGCGTGTGGCCGGCTCGATCGAGCGTCCCCGTTTGAGAAGCGGGCATGAATGCGGCTACTTCGTCTTACGCGCCGAAATACTCGACGAAACGCTTTTTGATCTCGGCATTGCGCCTTTCAAGCTCGTCGGCATCCGCCGGAAAAAGCTTCAAATCCTTGAGCTTGGGCTTGTCCGACGGATAGGTAACTTCGGGATGGCCGGTATAGAGCCCTTCCTTGTCCGCCAACAACTGCTGCGACTCCTTGGCGAAAATAAACTCGGTAAAGAGTTTTGCCGCATTCGCATGAGGCGCGTCTTTGGCGATCGCCACCGGCGAGACGACCAGCGGAACGCCCTCTTGGGGATAAACGATCTTGATCGGGTTCCCCTGCTTCAGAGTTTTATAATAGAAATATTCCGCGCCGTTTACGCCGATCGGCCGCTCACCCGACGCGACCACGCCGGCCGGATCGTTGGCCGACTGGACGATGTGTAATTTGTTTTTCGCCAGATCGCGAAAGTAATCCCAGCCGTAGACATTCACCAGCGCCAGCACGTGGGTCATGATGATACCGCTGTAACCGGGGTGGGCGGTGACTTCTTTGCCGCTCCATTTTGAATTTAAAAGATCCTTCCAGGTTTTCGGCGCTTCCTTCTCCGCCACCGTCTTGGGATTGTAGGCGATCACCGAAAGCGTCGCGCGCATGCCGTAGTAAAAACCGGCTTTGTCCTTGAAGCCGCTGGGAAACGCGCTCACGCCCTGCGGCGTGTATTTCAATAGCAGGTTTTTTTCTTTGAGCAGCTCGAAATGGCCGGCATCGGAGGTATGAATGAGGTCGGCGTTCTTGATCCCGGCGGTGGCTTCCTGCATGACCCGTTGCAGCACACGTTGCGAACCGGTGCGATGCACTTCCACCGAGATGCCCTTGTATTTCTGTTCAAAAAAATGGGCGATCGCGGTCGAGGACGGCAGCGCGAGCGAAGTGTACCAAACCACCTTCCCTTCCTTTCTCGCCGCCTGCACCAGCGCCGCGTCTTGCGCCGCCAGCAGCGACGTCAAGGCCAAAAACGATAGGAATGTAACCAAGCAAAGCACGGCCTTTTTCATAGATCCTCCTCTGCGCACGATTGAACCGCTCCGTTAATCACTTAATCATCCGATCCTGCCTCCACCTGCAGGCGGAGCCATTATTACGCAATTAGCTGCTCAGTCAATATCGAGATCGCCGGCATCTGCTCGAGCCGGTTTACCGCGTCGACGATCCCGTCGGCCCGGCCCGCGGATAAAGCTAAGCCCGCGTTGGCGCGAAACTTCGCGGCGATCTCCTGCGGCGGCAGCGGGTCTTCGAAACCGCCGCGCGGATGCGGCTGATTTTCCTCGAGCACCGCTCCGTCGTTCATCCTGACTTTTACATGTCCGGAGAAATGGCGCGGGTAATCGATCGTCGGATCAAGCTCATAGCGCACTTTTTTCGCCAACGCGAGGACGGCGGGATCAGCGATCGCCTGGTCGCTGAATTCTTCCAGGCCGGCCCGGCCGCGCGCGAGCATGACCGCAATGCTGTACGGCAGACTGAATTTCGCGCCGTACGAGCTGACCGGTCTTTGCTTATCGGCCAGCGGCTCCCACAGCCGGTGCACCGGCCCTTCCGCCGTGCGGCAGATCACTTCCGCGATCTGTTCCGGCTCGGGCGCATGCCGCTGTTTGATTTTGAGCGCGCAATCCATGTACGGATGGGAAATCGAGCCGCACGGATACGATTTAAACGTCAGGCGGGGAATCTCCCACGCTTTGCCCAGTTCGAGAATTTTCTCGTAACGATATTCGTTCTTGCCGCCGAAGGCGCTAAAAAATCCGTGCGCCCCTTCGAACACTTTCGCCGGCCCGCGAAACCCTTCGCGCGCGAGCAGGGTCGCGATCAGGCCGCCATGCGCCGACCAACCGGGATGCAGCCGCTTCGTCCACGTGCCATCGGCGAGATATTCGATGATTCCCGAGCTCTGGCTGCCGCACAGGCCAAGGGCATCGGTCCATTGATTGGCACTGAGACCATAGAGCTTACCCGCCGCCGCCGCGGCGCCGAACGTCGAACAAATCGCCGTCGGATGAAAACCGCGGGCGTGAAACTTTCCCGGCGCCACCAAACCGACCTTACACAGGACTTCCGTGCCGGCGATAGCGGCTTCGAGCACCGCCGCACCGCTGGCGCCGACCTCCTCGCCGACGGCAAGCGCGGTCATCCAGGCGCAGCAGCCGGTGTGAACGATCGCTTCCTCGAGCGTGTCGTCGTAATCCAGGCCGTGCGCCAAGGCGCCGTTGGCGATTACGGCATTGGCCGCGGCGACTCTTATCGATGAACCGAGCAGCAAACTGTGATGCGCGCCGCCGAGCCGTTGCGCCACTCGGGTCACCATTGCGCCGAAGTCCATCGTCGATGACGCCAGCGCAATTCCCAAGGTATCGAGGAAAACTAATTTGGCCTTGTCGACGACGGCGGGCGGCACGTCGGCGAGTTTTAGATCGCGGGCGAAACGCCCAGTGACTTGCGAATATGGCTCCACTACTTGCTCCGTGGTTTTGCCCGTTGATTGATTTTGCCGTTTTTTGCTTTGCCCGCTGATAAGGCCTTGAGCAGCGGAGTCAAACTCTTCAGCTTTTCGATGCGCTCCACCAAGCCGATGGCGTTTTCCGTGTTCTTGCGCGCCAGCACCAGGTCGGCACAATCGCGAAACTTATCACCGAGATCCGACCAGCTTAGCGGTTTTTCCGGATGGCCGCGCGCGACGTCATAGCGGCCTTCGATGACGCGCCCACTGTGGAGCTTGACGCGAACGCGCGAACGCGCTTGATCGTAACCGAGCCCTTCGAGCTCATCGTCGACGTAGAGCGTCACCCGCTTCATCAACTCGATGACTTTCTTATCGCGCACCTTGCGGTCTTGGAACTGTGCGATGCCGGCCCCGCGTTCAAGCACGGCGATGGCCATGCAGAATGGAATGCTGAACTTCCCCTCCAGCGCGGTCTTCGGCATGGGATAGATCAAGGCGTTGGGCACGTTGGAGTTGGTCCCGACCTCGATCTGCGCGATATCCGCCGCGCGCAAATCATGCTCGCGCACCATATCGAGAATCAAATCCTGCGCCGGATGGGACAGAGAACCGGAGGGATACGGTTTGATCGAAATGCCCGGCTCTTTCATGAAGTAAGGCGAGCCAAGCCGCGGGGAAATCTTACTCTCGTCGTAACCGCCGGCCATGGCGTTGAAAAAGCCGCGGCGCGCTTCGAGGATATGGGTCGCCGCCGTGAAACCGTCGCGTGCCAGCATGGCGGCGCTCACGCCGTTCTCAGCGGCCCGTCCCGCGTGCAGCGGCTTGGTCATGGTGCCGAAGTTTTCGCGCAAGCCGGACGCCATGCTAGCGGCGATCCCTAACGCGCGCATCAGTTGTTCTTCCTTGAAGCGAAGAATCTTCCCCACCGCCATCGCCGCCCCCAGACCGCCCATGGTCGCGGTGGAATGAAACCCGAACTGATAGTGGCGCGGATGGATCGCGTCGGCGATGCGGCACTCGACCTCGACGCCTACGAGATACGCCAAGACAAATTCTCCGCCGCTGATTTTTTCTTTCTCGCCGACGGCCAACACCGCGGCGAGCACCGGCGTCGTCGGATGGGTGAGCAGACCGTAAACGGCTTCTTTGGAAGTCGACAACTGAGTATCGTCGTAGTCCATCGCGTGGCCGGCGACACCGTTGGCAAGCGCTGCTTTAGGCGCTGGCGCCGATAATGAGGTCCCGAGAATCGAAGACTCTGCTTTGCCGCTCATCCGCCGGATGTGCGCTTGCACGATGCGCGAGCATTCATCCGTTGATCCCGCCAGCGCCACGCCCAATCCATCGAGGATAAAGCCGCGCGCCAATCCGACGACTTCTCCGGGAATATCCCGGTACCGCGTCGTCGCCACGAAGTGCGCGACTTCTTGAGTCGGCCCCGTAGATTTGTCGGTCATGGCGTGATGTCGAAGTTAAGCGTGCCATTCAATCCCCCTCCTTCATCCCCCGCGACGCGGGGAAGGAAAGAGGTGGGGGCTGGAACCGAGCGCAGCGGTGGACATCCTCAACACCTTCCCGTCAGCGCTTGCTCGCTGGGCGCAACATTGCACTTGGTTACGAACAGTTCAAGGGCAACGGGCAACCGCCTTGCCAAATGCCGCCTGCGGTCTGCCGCGCCATACTTGACAGGCCCCGCCTCGTGGGATACTTATTCATGGAACTGGACACCTTATCCAGAGTGGTGGAGGGATAGGCCCTTCGAAGCCACAGCAACCGGTTCCAAAACACGGAACGCTGGTGCTAATTCCCACTCCCGAGCGTCGGGGGTAAAGATAAGGTGAGGTTTTCTTAAAACCTCTTCTTATCTTGCGTAAGAAGAGGTTTTTTTTGGCGTGAGACATGAGTACACGGCTTACAACTGAACAGATCGAACGCTACAGCCGGCAAATTATGGTGCCGGACATCGGCGGCAACGGGCAGATCCATCTGTGCCAGGCAAGCGTGCTCGTTATCGGCGCCGGCGGGCTAGGCTCGGCGGCGGCGTTTTATCTGGCCGCTGCCGGAGTGGGAAGGCTGGGCCTCGTCGACCCCGACAAAGTCGAGTTGTCCAATCTCCAGCGGCAGATTCTCCATGCGACCGCGGACATCGGACGGCAAAAGGTCGAGTCGGCGCAAGCGAAACTCACCGATCTCAATCCCGACGTCGAGATCAAAACTTATGCGCTGCGCTTTGAAGAAGATAACGCCGCCGCGATCGCCGCGGATTACCAATTTATCGTCGACGGCAGCGACAATTTTGAGACGAAATTTTTGGTCAATGACGTCTCCATTCAATTGGGGATCGCCTTCTCCCACGCCGGGATCGTTCGTCTGCAAGGCCAGACGATGACCGTGCTGCCGCGCAAGAGCGCCTGTTACCGCTGCCTGTTTCAAACGCCGCCGCCGCCGGAGGAAATCTTAAATTGCCAGCAGTCCGGCATCCTCGGCGCAGTCGCCGGCACGCTCGGCACGATCCAGGCAACCGAAGCGGT
>JBOHVN010000111.1:0-25137 GCA_050735675.1 Binatia bacterium
GGCGAGCCGCGACTGCGTCGGAGCGAGAACAATCCTCCCTTCAATCTTCGACGCCGCGGAAAGTTTTCTTGCCAGATAGCGGACAAAATCCTGAAAATGCGCCTCAATTTCCTTCTGATCTGTCGCCGCGACGATTCCTAAAGTAATCGTCTTTGCCTCAGATCTGGCGGGCGTCTGTCCTACCGCGCGGGAGCCCAGGATGATGTCGAAGAGCAGAATCGCAGGAACGATGGCCAGCCTGCGCGCGTGTTTCGTTACAAACATAATGTCACAAACAAACCGCTCCTGTGGCGTAGGTATTATACAAACGAGGTGATCTTGGCAAGAAAAAACACGGCAGGCAGACCTTGCAGTGCGGCCCCTCGCGGCAGTAGATTGCCGGCATGGACGACAACAACGCATACGAAGTAGACGTGCGCGATGTCGAGTACCAGCGCCAGGCGGGCAAGGCCTGGCTGGCTCGCATTTATCAACCCAAGGGAACGGGACCGTTTCCGACTATCGTCGATGTGCACGGCGGCGCGTGGCACAACGGCGATCGGACTAACAATACCGGTATCGACCGAGCGCTGGCGGCCAAGGGCATTCTCGTCGCCGCTCTCGATTTCCACCAGCCGCCGGAGGCGGGCTATCCCGTTTCGATCTGTGACGTGAACTTAGCGGTTCGCTGGCTCAAGTCGCATGCGACAGAATTCAACGGCACGACCGCCGTCGGAGCGTTCGGCAATTCCAGCGGCGGCCACCAAGTCGTGCTCAGTGCGCTGCGACCGCGGCACGCGCCTTATTCGGCGCTGCCACTGACCGATCATCCTGAGATCGATGCCAGCATCGCCTACGTGATTGCGGGCTGGCCGGTGATATGCCCATTGTATCGCTTCCGCTTCGCCAAAGAGTTCAACCGCGAAGAACACATCAAGGCCCATATAGACTACTGGCGCACGGAAGAAGCCATGGCCGAAGGCAGCCCGCAAACGATCATAGAGCAGAACACGCAGGCCGATCTGCCGCCCATACTCATGCTGCTGAAGGCGAACGACAAAAACCATCCGCTGCAAATGCAGGAGCGTTTCATCGCGTCGTATAAAAACCGCGGCGGAGCGATCGAGGTGCACACGTTCGATGGCCTGCCGGAGCACCGCATGGTCCCATCGCCCAGCCAGCCGGAAACGATGCGTCTGATCGACACCATCACTGCATTCATTCGGCGGCACACCGCCTGACAGGCTGCTGAAAGACCGCCATTCACCCTTCGAGTCTCAGGGCGAACGGAGAGGGCTTTTCCGTTCATGCTGAGCCAGTCGAAGCAACCGAAGACCGGACGCGAGGCTCTTTCGATAGTGATACAGTGGGTCGTGTCGTGCTAGCGATCGGCGTGGAGCGCGCTCTGCATGAAAAAAGAAAGTGCGGCGGCAATAACAGGCAAAAGCCAATTTTCATGCGCGTTTGTTTACCTCATCGTGAACGCATTGGATCGCTGCAACAAAACCGGCTCAAGCAACCGAATATCGAATTCCTGTTCGAATAGTTCAAACGGAAAAGTTTTCTGAGTTTCAGTCGTCTCGATAAACGGCAAATCACCCAGGCAAGGAACGCCGGTCATTCCTGACAGAACTTCGCGATTGGTCTCAGCCGCGGGCGAAGTGTCGCTTGAGATACGATTGAGCGCATAGCCAAGCACGCTCAAACCTTTGCAACTCGCGTGCTCCAACGAAAGCAAAAGATGATTGATAACGCCGAGCTTGTTCCCGGCGACTATCAAAAGGGGCAGCTTCAAGACGCGCGCAAAATCGGCGAAAGTGTAGCTTGGCAACAGCGGCACCATCAAACCGCCCGCCCCTTCGACCAGGGTAATATCATATTCGGCGCTAATCTCGCCGTAAGTGTTGAGCAGCAGGTCCACATCGATTTTCTGACCAGCTCTTTCCGCGGCGATGCTCGGCGCCAAAGGTTCGGCGAATCGATAGGGGCAGATTTTCTCGATGGGCTCGGCGCAGCCTGACGCCACTTTCAGTCGCAGCGCATCTTCCGGAATCAGCATGCCATTTCTTTCAGGGCAGCCGGTTTCGACGGGCTTCATGACACCGACGCGATAGCCGCGACCGCGGAGAGACGCCGCAAGGGAAGCTGCGACAAAAGTCTTGCCCACTCCAGTGTCCGTGCCGGTAATGAAAAGGCCGTTACCCATTAGAACACCCAATGTCGAAGATAGCGGATCGACGATGGCGGATCGATCGTCCACCGGATTTTCGCTTGCGCCTGAATCATCAGTTGCCTGTTACGATCTGAATCGATTCGTACACGACATCGAGTAACGCCGACAACTCTTCGCGGGTAATCGTCAGCGGCGGCATCAAGATAATGATGTCGCCAAGCGGGCGGATGAGAACGCTGCGCCTGCGCGCTTCAAGGATGACTTTGTGACCGATCCGCCGTTCGGGCGCATAGTTTTCTTGGGTAGCCTTATCTTGGACTAGCTCGATGCCGGCCATGTAACCCCACTGACGCACGTCGCTCACGTGCGGCAAAGAAAGAAAGTCTGTGCGCAGCCGGTTCCGCAGATAGTTTATACCCGGCTGCATTTCGCCAATGATATTTTCCCGCTCGAACAATGCCAGATTCGCGACCGCAGCGGCGCAGCCAAGCGGATTGCCGGTGTAGGTGTGGCCATGGAAAAACGTCCTGTATTCTTTGTACTCGCCGAGGAACGCGGAGAATATCTCTTCAGTAGCTAGCGTCGCGGCAAGCGGCAAATACCCGCCGGTAACTCCCTTGGCCAGGCATAGAATATCCGGCGTCACGCCGGCGTGATCGCAGGCGAACATCTTGCCGGTTCGGCCGAAACCGGTCGCAACTTCATCGAGAATTAAAAGTATATTGTTGCGCCGGCAAATCTCGCTCACTGCTTGGAGATATTTTACCGGCTGCGGCCACATGCCTGCGGCCCCTTGCATCAGCGGTTCCATCACGAGCGCCGCCAACTCGTTCTTGTTTTCCAATAGCTTTTTCTGCGCCTCTTCAATCGCCGCGTCCAATGCTGCCGCTTCGCTCATGCGTTGATAATAGCGAAACACATGCGGCGGGGTGATGCGCAGCACCGGGAAAAGTAAACTCTTGTGGAAACGGTGAAAAGTCTCCGAGTAGCCCATGCTCATCGAGCCCACCGTGTCGCCGTGGTACGATTCCGCGAGCGACGCGATCAAGGTGCGCTTGTGGTCGCCCTTGAGCTGCCAATATTGCACCGCCATCTTGAGCGCGATCTCAACGGCGGTGGCGCCGCTGTCGGAATAGAACGCCCGCCGCAAACCCTCCGGCGCGATCGCGATCAGTTTCTCAGCAAGCTGGATGCCGGGCAGGTGGCTCAAGCCGAGAAAAGTCGAGTGGGCGATTCGCTCGAGCTGCGCGCGGATCGCCTCGTCAATTTCTTTTTTGCGGTGGCCGTGAACGTTGCACCAAAGCGAAGACACGCCGTCCAAATACTTCTTGCCCTGAACGTCGATCAAAAAATGACCGTCGCCGCGGCTGATGATGCACGGCTCCTCTGCCATCCACTCCTGCATCTGCGTGAACGGATGCCAAAGGTAATCGTGGTCCAACTGTTTTAGTTTGTCGTGATAGGTTGTCATTCCGACTCTCTAACTTCTTTGAAAGCCTTTAGCGCCCGGTCGATGTGCTCACGCGTATGCGTCGCCATCAATGTGATCCGCAGACGCGAAGTCCCCGGCGGCACCGTCGGAGGGCGAATGCCCTGGGCAAAAATTCCTCGCTCCAGCAGACGTTCGGAGACCTTCATGCACTTGGCCGCGTCACCGATGATGAGCGGCAATATCGGGCTCGCGCTCGCTTCGATGTTAAACCCCAGGCCGCGCAAACCTGCGGTTAGATTTCGGCAGTTAGTCCACAAAGCCTCGCGCCGCTCCGGTTCGTGATTGATTAAGTCGATGGCGGCGATCGCCATGGCCATGACCGCGGGAGGCAAAGATGTCGTGAAGATAAAACTGCGGCAGCGATTGATCAAAAACTCGCGCAGCGCGCGGCTACCGGCGACATAGGCGCCGAACCCACCCAGCGCCTTGCCCAACGTGCCCATCTGCACGAGCACGCGATCTCCCAATCGTAGTTTCGCCACGACCCCCGCGCCATCGGTGCCAAAAAGGCCGGTCGCATGCGCCTCATCGACCATCACCATGGCGCCATGTTGCTCCGCGAGTTCGACGATTCCCTTTAGTGGAGCCTCGTCGCCGTCCATGCTGAAGATCGATTCGGTGACGATCAACTTACGCCGCGACCGTGGCGCCTGCTTGAGCCCCGCTTCAAGCTGATCGAGATTGCCGTGCGCATAGACGACGGTTTTCGCCCGCGACAAGCGGCAGCCGTCGATGATGCTGGCGTGATTGAGCGCATCGCTAAAGATCGCGTCGCCTTCGCCGGCGAGGGTGGATAGAATGCCCGTGTTCGCCTGAAAGCCGGAATTGAATACCAGGGCCGTCTCTGTGCCCTTGAATTCGGCAAGCTTCGCTTCCAATTCTTCGTGCAGTGCCATGTTGCCGGAAATCAAACGGGAAGCTCCCGAGCCGCAGCCATAACGGTCGATGGCCTCTTTAGCCGCCGTGCACAGCGCCGGATGATTCGCAAGTCCGAGGTAATTGTTAGAGGAAAAGTTGATGACCTCACGGCCGTCAAGCATTAACGTCGGCCCCTGATCGCTTTCGACGCGCCGCAACCGGCGATAGAGCGATGCCTCTTTTATCGCTTGCAATTCGTCGTGGATAGTTTTTGCGGCCATGGGACGAGTTACTTAGATAATATAGGGACAGCGGCACCGCAACACGAGCCTGTTTTCTAAATTCGAAACTCGAATATCGAGATCCGAAACAATTTCAAAGGGGTCCGAACCGATTTCGTTCGACGTTTACGTTTTTAGTCCCCGGTCATTCGATATTGTTTCGAGTTTCGGATTTCGTGCTTCGAATTTGCCGCCTGAGGCCTTGGGCTTCTTCGACTACGCTCGGAACATGCCTTTGCGCCTTTGCGCGAGTTAATCCGAGACTGATGGGTGCGCAGAGCCCACGCTGCAAAAACTTCGTGCTCTTCGTAACCTTCGTAGTGAAAGATCGCCTTCTTTCTGGATCGCGCTTGCGAGTTCGAACCGGACTTGGTTAAAGTGGCTGGAATTGCGCGCCGCCTGATTCTCGAATGCGTCAAACTATGGCCAAATCTAAGACGATCTTCGCTTGCCAGAGTTGCGGTTACCAATCAGCCAAATGGCTCGGCAAGTGTCCCGACTGCAATCAGTGGAACACTTTTGCCGAGGAACGATTCGAAAAAGCATCCACGCCGCGCGGCGAACTGAGTCTCGGCACCAAGGAAGATCCGGCACCCATCCACGCAATTGACACGACCGAAGAGGGGCGCGTCCTTTCGGGCATAGGTGAATTCGACCGGGTGCTCGGCGGCGGCCTTGTTCCCGGCTCTGTGATCCTGATCGGCGGCGATCCGGGCATCGGCAAATCGACGCTGCTGCTGCAAGCGTTCGCCGCCGTAAGCCAAACTGGCCTCACCTGCCTCTATGTCTCGGGCGAGGAATCGCCGCGCCAGATCAAGATGCGCGCCGAGCGGCTCGGCATCAACGCGCCGAATTTACTGGTGCTGAGCGAGACCTCGCTCGAACGCATTCTCGATCACGTCAAAAAACTTAAACCCGGTCTGCTGGTGATCGACTCGGTCCAGACGATCTTTTCCTCGGCAATACCGTCGGCGCCCGGCAGCATCGCCCAAGTTCGGGAAGCCTCGGGCACGATCATCGTGCTTGCCAAGAAATCCGGGCTTACGACGTTTCTCATCGGCCACGTCACCAAAGACGGCGCCATCGCCGGGCCCAGACTGCTCGAACACATGGTCGACACGGTCCTCTACTTCGAGGGCGAGCGCGGCCACAGCTACCGCATTCTGCGCGCGGTTAAAAACCGCTTCGGCTCGACCAACGAAATCGGTGTTTTCGAAATGAAGGAAGCCGGTTTGAAAGAAGTCAGCAATCCCTCGGAAATTTTTTTGATGGAGCGGCCGCTAGCGGTGCCCGGCTCCGCGGTGGTGTGCAGCATGGAAGGCACCCGGCCGATATTGGTGGAGCTGCAAGCTCTGGTCAGCCGCTCGTTCTTGGCCGTGCCGCGGCGGACGACCATTGGCGTCGATCACAACCGCGTCGCGCTGCTCGTCGCGGTCTTGGAAAAGAAGATGGGCGCCAAGCTGTTCGACCAGGATATTTTCGTCAACGTCGCCGGCGGCGTCCACGTCGACGAGCCCGCGGTCGATCTAGGCATCGTCATGGCGATCGCGTCGAGCAGCCGGGAAGATGTTCTCGATTCGAAAACCGTCTTCTTCGGCGAAGTCGGCCTCGCCGGCGAAATTCGCGGCATCTCGCAAGCCGAAGCGCGCGTCAAGGAAGCCGGCAAACTCGGATTCGAGCGCTGCCTCCTGCCGTCGAGTAACGTCGCGCAATTGAAACATATCAAGCATCCGACGCTCACCGGCGCCAGCTCGCTCAGCGAGTGCTGGAAGCTGATCTTCTGAGTTTCTTTCAGAGTCTGTCATTCCCGCATGCCTCAAGCGGGAATCCAGGCGAATCCCGGTCCAGGACCAAATGCTCAGTCTGCTTTTCAGATTCCTCTTGAATCCAAGGCAGTGGTCCGTTATCAATATTTACTCTTACCTGAACCACGCGCCAGAGTGGTGGAATGGCAGACGCGCCGGGCTCAAAATGTGGGTTTTTCGGGCAAATCTATCCCGGCTGTGGGTACGCGTAGAGGGGCGGCAAAATAATGATTAGCGCGCGAGCTGGCGCAACTGGCGGTCTGGTATTTCATCAAAATGGAGGGAAAAATCCTAACGGAAAAAAAATAGACGGAACCCAGATCTAACGGCTATTAGTGAAGCAGCAATGCGAGCGTGGCGGAATGGCAGACGCAGTGGACTCAGACCAAACAACTTGAGTGCTCGCGCGGGAAACCGCCGATGTAGAACTGCTCAAAGTCGGGGAAACCTTTAACATGGCAATCCCGAGCCAAGCCCGGCCGCGAAAACCGGCCGGGAAGGTGTAGAGACTAGACGGGCAGCACCTAAGTTCCGGAAGACCTCCGGGATACGGTGAAGGGATAGTCCAGACCCCAAACCGGAAAGATACGGGATCAGGCACGCACACCGTCCGAGCAGCGAAAGCTGTAGCGGGTACGAAAATCCACCGGGCTCACGCCCATGGGGGTTCAACTCCCCCCGCTCGCACCATTCTTTCTTTTTCCTCTGCTCTCTCGTAGCGCGGGCGGGTCCCATTATCAGGTCAACGAATCAGGCTGAGAGGGTGAGACCGCCGAGCGCAGCGAGAGGGTCTCACCTAAGACTGAATCGTAGGATATCTCCAAACGGAACGCTATTATCAATCCTGCCGCAGACAAATTTATGTTCGCGGAAACAGTTCAAGGTGTCGATCTAAAATGTTCGCGGTACAAGACGTACAGTACATGGGATTTTAGCTCTTAGGATCAAAAGAATTCGGCGTAGGATTGAGTTGTAGGAGAAATCAATTCAATCCTGGCATTATTGATTAGTTTTTTGTGATCACCGAATCACCCGATCCGCTCTTACCAGCACATTCGGCGGAATAGTCAAACCAATCTGCTGGGCGGTCTTGAGATTGACTACGAACTCAAACTTCGTGGCCTGCTCAACGGGTAAATCGGCGGGCTTCCTACCCTTCAGGATTTTGTCTACGTAGGTAGCGGCGCGTCGGTGCAAGTCGACTACGTTCACCCCGTAGGACATAAGCGCCCCGGCTTCCACATCTGCTCGCTGGAAGTATATCACCGGGAGCCGGCTGTTCACCGCGAGGTCCGCAATCTTTTTTCGGTGAGGATTCCCAATGGAGCCCGTTACGAACCAGAGTGCTCCGTCCGCACGCTCCCTAACTGCGGCTTGGAATGCAGTCACAATATCTTTGGGACTTAGGATGTCTAGGTGTTGAAGTTTCACCCCGAACGCCCCCGCGGCAAGTTCCACTTCTCTTAACGTTTGCGCGTTTCCCGGCCTGGTTGAAGTCCCGAAGACGGCCACGCGGGATAGCATGGGAACGATCTCCTTCAAAAGCTCCATTTGCTTTCCGCTTAGGTCCGGGGCAATTCTGGACAGTCCAGTAATGTTCCCAGCAGGTCGCGCCAGGCTGGCAACGAATCCGTTGCCGACCGGATCGGGATCCTGCGCCATGACAATGGGGATCGTCGAAGTTGCTTCCTTGGCAGCACGTGTTACTAGTGGACCGGCCGTGACGATCAAGTCTACCTTGAGACGCACTAGTTCGGTAGCAAGCGCCGGTAGGCGGTCACTTTTCCCCTCTGCAGATCGCCACTCAATCACAATATTTTTACCCTCCATATATCCAAGCTCGCGCAGACCTTGGCGGAATGCCTCGTTGTGTTCCGCGATAGCGGAAGGCGGGCTACCACTTAGGTATCCAATCCGGGGGACTTTTTCCGCTTGCTGCGCCTCGGCATCTTGAGCACACACCAGAATGATTACTGCGAGTGTGAAAAGAAGGAGTTTGACTCTCATTTTTCTCCCCAACAAAAAGCCCAACCGGAAATCAACCGCTCAGGCTGTGAAATTGTGGATCGAAGCTTCTGCCAAACCGGGGCCGGTGGGTATGTACCAAACTACCTTATCAATTTCCCGTCGGCAAGGTTAAGTCAAGCATCTATTTAGAGGTACTGTAGGAAGCGTGATGGCAGTAAAACCGGCGGATTGCAGTCTCTAGATATGACTGTTTTTAGGCCAGGATTAGATTGAACATCGCTACGGTTTCCTCAGGCGCTCAGCGCGTGGGAAGCGCTTCTCCCACGCCTACCCATATTGCACCTTGGGGTGATTTTGATAGAGGTGAAATTACCGTAATCGGGGTTCGTTTAGCGTCCCGCGATTTTTCGGGGACTGCCCATGAAAAGGAAAGCCGTAGCCCTGATCGTTCCCATTTTTGGGGTGCTTCTTTGCGCCGAGATTTCGACGGCCGGGGGATCTCGCCACTTTGGCCACTCTAACGCAGCCCGTGGCGCCGGGAGCTTCAGGCAGTCCGGCGGCTTCCGTGCATCCATTGGCGGCAGCGGATTTCAGTTAAGAGCTGGTGGTCGCCGCGTGCACCGGCATCACTTCGGCCAAGGCAAACATTTCCACCACAAGAAGGGTTTTACCGCGCATCGTAGTTTTGGCCACCGTCTGATCATACCTCGCCACGGTCTCCATGGCGGCTTCTTCTTTGGTCATCGGATTATCAGCGTTCCTTCTTCCTCCGTCGTCATCTGGTCACACCCCCGCACAATAACCTCTTCCACTGTTCCGCCTTTTGAAAGCATCGTAGAAATAGACCGAGTACTCGAGAGGCCGCTAATCACAATCATGCTCGACAACCGTCATGAGTTGGGCCTTTCACCCGAGCAAGTTCAGGATCTAGAAAATCTGCGAGACGAATACCAGCGTGAGGCAATCCGCTACGAAGCCGATACCCGCATCGCCGAAATCGATCTGCAAAAGCTGCTAAAAGCAGACGCTGTGGATCTAGAGCAGATTAAGGTAAAGCTGCAGGAAATTGAACATCTCAAGGTGGAGATGCGGCTTGCGCGTATTCGCGCGATCGAACAGGGAAAGGCGCTGCTGTCATCCGAGCAGCACGGCAAACTGCAAGCGCTGCTTGGTCAATCTCGATATTCGCAACTCGAGGACGAACGGTCCGGTGCGCTTACCAAAGACTAACCATAGCCGCTTTGTTTTCGAGGAAATCCCTTAAGCACGAGCTACCCTTCGTTGCATGCTGATCTAAACATCGACGTTGACAAACTGAGTTGTGAGGATTGAAGGCCAGGCAGACCTTGGACAGGATGTACGGAACCTATTTGAATCCGGACAAGATCAAGCAAACGTTGCGCTTGGGCATCGGCGAAAGAGTTGCGCCGGGTGCGGCTTGGCCTCGGCGTGTAATCCCGGAGCCGAACTTTGGGGACGTTCGCGCCCAACACGAGCCGGCTTTCAAACGTGATCCGCTTTCATCGTATTCGACTCTGGAAGGTTTAGCTCATGGCGAAAAACGGCTTTAAGATCCTCGACAGCGACATGCACATCATGGAGCCACCCGATCTTTGGGAACGCTATATCGATCACAAGTTCAAACATCGAGCGCCGCGCGGGGTGACGAGCAGCAACGTGCGCGATCTCCGCATGGTTTATCCCGATGGCCGGGAATGGGCGCGCACGACGACCCAGCAAAACGACTCGGTGCGCGGGGAAAATTTCGAGCGAAACCAGACTCTCTATCGATCCGATGCAGAGCGAGGTTGGTCGCCGAAAGTCCAGTTGGAAGCCATGGACATCGAAGGCATCGACGTCGCCGTACTCTATCCGACCCGCGGCCTACGGGCATTGGTCGTGGATGATATGGACGCAGGATTCGCCGCGGCGATCGCGCGCGCTTACAACGATTGGCTCCATGATTTTTGCAAGCAGGAACCGAGCCGCCTGCTCGGCGCAGGAATGATCTCGCCCTACGACATGAACGACGCGGTCTCTGAAGCGCGCCGGTGCGCCGAGCACTTAGGATTTCGCGCGGTCTTTTTGCGCGCCAATCCGTTGGTTGAGTATCAATGGCACGATGATTACTACACGCCATTGTGGAGTGCGTTGGAGGATTTAAATCTCTCGCTCGGTTTTCACGAATCGACCGGCACGGGAAGGAATCACATCGGCGCGCGCATGGAGCCCAACCTGATGCTCCGGCGGGTTTATGGTCAACCGCTGGAGCAAATGATGGCGTTGGGAAGCTTTTGCGGCGGCGGTGTCCTGGCACGCCACCCGAGACTGCGCGTGGCTTTTCTCGAAGCGAATTGCACTTGGCTACCCTGGCTGCTTTGGCGCTTGGACGAAGGCTGGCAGCTCGAAGGCGATGTCTGGGCGCCGGATTTAACGATGGCGCCGAGCGAATATTTTAAGCGCCAGTGCGTGGTCTCGGTAGAGCCGGACGAAGCCACGGTCAAACATGTGATCGACCACCTGGGCGGCAATGGCATCGTCTTCTCCACCGACTACCCCCATGGTGATTCAAAATACCCCGATGCGGTCAATCATTTTTTGCAATTGCCGTTAACCGACGAGGATAAACGGAAGATTCTCTGGGATAATTGCGCGGCCTATTACGCGATGTGAGCGCGCGATTTATTGAAAGTCGCGGAGCCGTTTCAGCCGCAACTGAAGCGGCGACGCACTGGACTTAGCGGTGGTCGGAGCGGTCTGAATAATAGTGCCGGCGATGACCCCAATGACATCCTGCCGCTGTCAGCAGCCCGAACGCCAGCACGGCGAGTATGGCGATGGTTTTCATAGTCGCTCGTTTCTCGGTCGTGTTCCTCTTGTTCGCAGCTCGTTTTTGAGCGCCATAAAACTAACGGCGCCACCAGGGATAGCGAAAGTCCCGACCTCGCACGGCACCATGCGGATCATTGTAGCTACTATGGCAGTGGCGCCGTTTATCGTCCGGATGGAGTTTGTGTTTATGCTTGTGGCAGTAATAGCCGGGGTCTCCGCGGCGCGCGACCGGACCGGAGTTGTGGCGCCACACGGCATAGTCTTGACGGTGCCGCCCGTCATGGGAAAAGCCTACCGCCGGTAAAAATATCGTTCCGAGAATAATGGCCATGAGTGTTTTCTTCATCGCGGGGATCTCCCTTTCCTGACTTTTAGACTCGGTGCCGAAATTATTGTTAATGGAGTGCGTCTGCAGCTGGAATAAACTACCGCGCGGCAAGCTGCGGTGTATCAGAAGAATGGAATGACTACAAAAAAAGCGCTAAGAGGCCAAGGACGCAAACAAACGGAGCCTGTTATTTCGACCAAAGGGAGAAATCCTTGTTTCGACGGAACGGAGAAATTTTAAGATCCCTCCGCATCCACTCGGGATGACAAGCCGCGGCCTGTCACTGGCTGCTTTGCCAGAAGGATCAAAAATTGTCAGTTGAAATCGGTCTTACGAAAAAGAGAAAATGATGGCTCGTACCAAGCTACGGGAAATTAACCGGACCGATTAAGCATCAGCGTAGCAGAACACTCGAAGGCAGAAGTCAGAGGGTCGAAAGACGAGGAAAGTCAGGCCGGACGGCCAAGATTAGTCGCGGTCACGACCGCGACGTTGTTCATTGTATCTTTGCTTGAGTCGCTCGCGCCGGTCCTCCGGCAAGCGCTGCCAGCGCTTCCACTCTTCGCGCAGATGTTCTTTATCTTGCTGAGGAAGATTCTGCCATCGCCGGTAGTTGCGTAAAACTCTCTCTTTTTCGGTCGGCGTGAGGTGCCGCCAGCTGTCGTCCGCAGCCATGACGCCTTGCGCGCCCAAAAGCAAAAACAATCCCAGCGCTAAAAATAGTATCTTTTGTGTTTTCATTCACTATCCAAAAATTACTGTTTAAGCGGAACTAAGCGAGTCCACGAGCAGTCCTGCGCGGCTGAACTCGCTATTCAGCGCATCCGTTTTCTGGTCATCCTGGTTCTCCAGCTTGCCCAATGCCTCGAGCATGTCCATCGATTCGAAAAATTCCAGTTGTTTTTGATCAGCTAGAATCTCCTGAGGAATTCTTTCCGGTCGCGGCTCGACAAACAACCGCAGATTGCCCTTGCCGAACAACAAACCAACGACGAGTACCGCGACGGCCGCCGTGGCAAAGGCCGGTACCATCCATGTCCGCATCGGCGTAAATAGGGACCGCCACCAATACTTCCGCTCTTCCTGCTCGGCCAGCTTCGAGACAGTCTCGCGATAGTAGCTGTCCCAAAAAGTTTGCGGCATCTCCGCGGCATCGGCCATTTGCGGCAATAAGCGGCGCAAGTCATCGAGAAAACGTCTGCAGGAGTGGCAAGCGGCCAGATGTTCCTCGATACCGCGCTTCTCCTCATCGCTGTTCTCACCATAGTAGTGCAAAACCAGGTCCTCTTCGTACTGCTTGCATGCGGTTTCCAGCGGCGCGCTATTTTCCATAAGCATTCTCCCTAGACAAATTCCACTAAACTCTGGCGCAGCGCAGCCACGGCGCGGTGGAGATAGACCCGTACCGTGCCTTCCGTCGTCTTCATAACTTTGGCAACGTCCGCGATCGATAATCCCTGATGATTCCTCAACAAGAATGCCGTGCGTTGTTTCTTTGGCATGGTTTCCAACGTTTTGTCCACTCTTCGTTTTGCCTCGCCGGCGATCGCTTGCTGATCCGGCGCATAGGTTAAATCGGCCAGTTGGCGCTGCTCGGCCGGTTCATCGCTCGTATAATCGAGAGATTCCCATGCAACGCGGCGCTGGCGCCGCGCATGATCCAGGCACAGGTTGACCACGATCCGGTAAAACCATGTGTAAAAACTGGATCGGCCGTCGAATTGCTTGAGGTTCGCGTAGGCGCGCAAAAAAGCGTCTTGCGACAAATCCTTTGCCGTCTCGGTATCGCGCGTGAAATTAAAAGCGATGTGATATGCTTTTTCCATATATCGGCGCACGAGAACCTCGAAGCAATGCCTGTCGCCTTGCTGAGATAAAGCCACCAGTTCTTCGTCGCGCATTTGTTGCTGGTCAGCCATTTGTGTCTGATGCCGCAAGCTTTACTACGCCTTATACCTCAATTAGACGCCAAAAGGCGGCAAAGGTTAACACCCGAAATAGGCGTGGAGAGCTCGGGTTAAGCTGTTGAATCTAATTAGGAAGTTACTGAGGATTGGCCACCAGCCCGGCAGCGGACCGGTGGCCCCGATAATAAAGATGTTACTGGCCGGTCGCCAGCGCGATCACATCTTCGATAATGTCGAGAATTCGGTTGGTACGCCGGTCGATCAGGATGACATCGCGTTCGAAGATCACGCGTTCCCAATAGTCGGGTAATCCCGGCAACTGGCGAGCCAAATCGACGGGCAGCGGTTCGAGACGCTTTTGCAGCCCCGGCGGAAGTCGGCCGTTCTTTTCCAACTGCTTCTGCAATCCCGGCGGAAGATTGCCGCCGCGCTTGGCCAACCCCGGCGGCAGGCCTTTCCGCTTACCTTTCTTGCCGCGGTGATAGTAGTGCTCGATGATGCGCCGCTCCTCGGCAAGGAAGTACGCCGGTCGTTTGGCGTCCGCTCGCCCCGCATCTCGATTGACGAGGGATGCTGCAGCGCACAAAGACAACATCAAAAACGCCCGCCTTTGCTTGTCCACTTTAGACTCCTTTGGCAAAATCTTTATCAGTGAGCGTGTCTTTATTTGTTGTGGCCTTTGCCGTGCGCCACACCCTTGCCGCTGCCACCAGCGGAGACAATCCCGCCGCCCGCGCTGCCTGATCCGGTTACGATACTGCTTTGATTACTATGCCCGTAGGCGTGCCCGTTCCCCTTGCCGGCGGCGCTGACGATGCCCTGACCCGAGCTTTTGCCCGTGGAGACAGTGTGGCCGGCATTACCGGCCCGAGCTTGGTACCGAGTTTCTGGGCAATCTGACCCCAGCCCATGCCTTGGCTGCGCATAGTGAGAACACCCGGCATGTTCGTGGTTGTCGTTGTCGCTGTAAGCCCGCTACCCGTTGTCTGGGTGATCGTGCCGCCGGTTAGCGCGGCCTGCAATTGTTCCGGAGTCGGCTGGGTAATGGGCGGGTCTAAGGAAGCGAGCTGCTGTTTGGCCAACGCGAGTGAGATGTAAACGTTGCCAAAGCCCATATGGCCCGTCGGCGGCGTGATGACGGTCGTGTTGGTAATGGGTAAACCACCCGGCGTCGTCGGTGCCGCGGTAGACACTAACGAAATCGGCGTGCCATTGCGCAGCCCGGTCACTACCGCGTTCGCGTCGGAACCGAGAAAGGGACTGAAGTCATTGCTTATTTTGCCGATGACATGGGTCTGACCCTGGTTTGACGTCGAGTTATTCATCGTCGTCACCTGATTGTTTACATCCGCAGCCGTCTGGGCGCTGGCCAACACCGGCACCCCAGCAGCCAGGCCAAAGGTCAACGCTATTGCCGGAATTTTCATAAATTCTCCTCCTATTTTTTTCAGCCGATACCTAAGGCTCGCTCGGTTTGAATGATGATTTCGGTAGCCGTCGCGCGATCTTTGAAGAAGATTCCCTGCTTTGCCACGGTGCGAATGCGAGTTGTCCGAGCGCTGACCATCTCCAGCTCGATCTCAATTTCACGATCGTTGGTTACGGCCCTGATCGCTTTGCCTTGATCAATTTTAGAGGTTGCTTCGACTTTGATACCCATGCGATCGAGGGCGATCCTAGTGGCAGTTTCGACCTGCGGCAACGACGCCGTGAAGGTGCGGTAAGCTATCCCGTCAAGGGTATAAGCGACCGAGGTACCGGTCGTAACACCGGCGCCAACGCCAAATAGCGTTAATCCCACCCCGGCGCAGCCGTGCAAAAATACCAATGAGACGATAATAGCGACGACAGGTAGACTCGATTTTCCGTTTGCCATATGGCGGCTACCATAGGCAATTAGCGAGCCAAAAACGGTGAAATGTTAATTAACGGAAAATTTGGCGCCGTTTTGAGTGTGGGACCACAATTCAGTCTCGGCGCGCAGACAAGAATGTTAGGCTAGCAGTAATTCTTACCGGGCGCCGAGGAAATTAGCGTGACGGCGTGCTAGCGCGCGCCAATGCCGGTGATTTTGATGCTGCCGTGCTTCGATTTGTACTTGCGATTGAGATTAATGATCACGCCGGTGAGTCCTTCGATAACATAGGCGCAGCTCGCCGGGCCGCCATCGTACGCAGTCGCGCCGATGCGCTCGATGATTCGCATGACCTTTTGCTTGGCTTCGGCGTTATCGCCGCAGACCAAAACATCGCCCAGCGGCGCATCGACGTCGCCCAAATCGACCGCGGAAATGTTATGCAACGCGCCGATCACCGGAGCTTCATCGCCGATGATCTGCTGCGCTTCCTGTAAAGCGGAGCCGGCCGGCGGCACAAAGGGCAGCACTTTTTTAAGTGGCACCACGGTGTCGATGACGATCTTGCCTGCCAACTGGCCCTTGAGATCCGCGACCATCTGCGCGTGCCCCTCGTAGGGCACCGCGATGACGACGAAATCCGCGCCTGTAATCGCCTCACGATTGGTCGTTCCGAACAATTCGCCGGCGCGAAGGTTGGGCTTCAATGTTGCGACGGCGTTTTTGGCCTTCTCAGCGTCGCGTGAACCGATAATGATCTTGACTCCCGGCGCGCCCAGACGCAGCGCCAATGCGCTGCCCAGGTTGCCCGTGCCGCCGACGATTGCCACGCTGAGTTGATCCATAATGATCGTAAGACCTAGCGAAAGAGATCCTCCGCCTCCGGGCGCAGAAGCTCCTGCACTGAACCTTCCTCCTTTTTTTCGCTTTGATAGCCGCGCACGATAACGACCGGAATGCCGTTGCGCTTGCCCATCACCAGCTCTGCGGCGGCGGCGATTTCATCCGCCACCGCCGCCACCGCCGCCTTCAATTGATAGCCGTAGCGGTCGCGCGCGCCCCGCTCGTCCTTGATCGCTTTGATCCCGGCAATGCCGACAGCGACATCGACGGTTCCCAAGCGCCATGCCCGCCCGAAGCTATCGCTGACGATGACTCCGGGACCCTTGCCCAAACGGTGTTGAATCTCGCCGCGAATCGCGCGCGCCGAGCGATCCGGATCCTTCGGCAACAGCGCCACTTGCTTCAGTCCGACGTTGGATTGGTCGACGCCCGCGTTGGCGCACACAAAACCGTGATGGGTCTCGACGATCAATGCCCGGCCGCCGCTGCGAATGACGCGGCGGCTTTCGCCAAGTATAATTTCAACCAGCTCAGGTTCTTTATCTAGCTGCCGGCCTAATTCGCGGGCACGCGGCGATGGCTGCACCTGGCCGAGGCGGAGCGTGCGCCCTTCGGACTTGGAGATAATTTTTTGCGCTACTACCAGCACATCGTCATCGATGATCTCGACCTGCTCGCGCGCACACGCCTCGCAGATCAGGCGGCCGATGAAGTCGCCGCGGCGAATTTCCCCGATTCCTTCCAGACCAATCAACTCGAGCCGCTTCATAGGCTCTCGGCGCGCCGCTGGCTCGCCACGACGCGCTCGGCCAACAAGCGCCGCGCCACACGCGTCGTTTCCCCGTCCGCTAGATCATAGGAAAGAAACCTTTCGAGATCCGCCGGCTCGTCGATATCGAGCGCGATATTTTTGTTGACGATAAATCGCGGCGGCAGACCGTTCTCAGTCAACTGGCTCAAGTGAAAGTTGAAGCTGTCGTAACCAAACCGCAGTTGGATGATATCCGGCGGCGCCAACAGCAGCGCATTGGTACCCAGACGGTCATGCGACGGCACGAGCAAAGCGAACGGCATCGCGGCGCTCTGGGGCGCTTGCGCTAGAATTTGTTGGATGTCGAGCGCGCGCACCAGCGGCATATCGCCGGGAATGATCAGCACGGCCTCGCAACCGGCATTTTTCAATTCGGCACGGGCAAAATCGACGGCGCTGGTCTCGCCGTTTTCCGCGCTTTCGCGTATCACTTCCGCTCCGGCAAGCGACGCAATGCCTGAAACTCGGTTATCGCCGGTGACTACGAAGGTTGCGGCGAGTCCGCGCGCCATTCTCACCTGCGCCAAAACGTCGCGGAACATGGCTTGGGCCAGAAGTTCGCGTCCGGCACAGCTCAACAGCGGGCTGAGTCGTTGCTTAGCGTTGCGGAAATCCTTCACGGGGATTAGTGCGACGGCATTCATGCGCGGTCCAGAAAAGTTTTGTAAACTATTTTTTGACCCACGCCAAGACCTCGCGCGCAAGACGTTGCTTATCGGCGCGAGTCGGCATGCGGATGTTCGTGCAGACGGCGTCGATCTGCAAATTTTCAATCTGCCTCGCCAACGCGAAATCCTCTTCGGCAATCAAAAAAGCGTCGAGAAAATCATCGTAACTCCTGGCAACGCTCGACGCCGATGGCTCCCGTCCGCCGGCGAGCATGAGTTTATGCGCCGGTCCGGAGATCGCCGTCGCACCGAGGATCGGACTGACGCCGATGATGCGCGCGTCGGTTTCGTTGAGCGCTGCGCGGATTCCCGGCACGGCCAGAATCGGACCGATGCTGGTGATCGGATTGCTCGGGCAAACAATGACCGCCTCGGCATCTCGAATCGCGTCCAGCACACCCGGCGCCGGCCGGCTTTGCGCGGCGCCTGCAAAGTGAACCGCCAAAACTTCGGGCGTCCAGCGCTCTTTGACGAAGAATTCCTGAAAGGAAATTTCGCCCTGTCGCGTCGTGACGCGGGTTTCGACCCGATCGTCGGACATCGGCAAAATCTTCGATGCAACACCGAGGGCGCGGCAAATATGATCGACAACCTGCGAAAGCTTACGTCCTTCCCCCAGCAACCTCGTCCTGACGATATGCGTCGCCAAATCCTTGTCGCCGAGGTTGAACCACGTGTCTTCGCCGAGGCATCGGAGCTGCTGCAAAACAGCAAAAGTCTCGCCACCGATGCCCCAGCCTTTCTCGCTGTCTATCAACCCCGCCAAGGTATAAATTATCGTGTCGATGTCCGGCGCAACGTAAAGCCCGTGAAAAATAGCGTCATCGCCAGTGTTGCAGATGATGGTCAGTTCGGCGGGATCGAGCGTGCAAGCGAGACCCTCGACGAGTTTCGCGCCGCCGGTGCCGCCCGTGAGTGCAGCGATCATCAGGAAGGGCCCGTGAGCGATGCAGTGTTGGAGTCGAGCGTTGGTAAACGCAGCGGGCCATTGTCCTTTACCAATCCGTCGGCGCCGCATAGTCGCTCGATGAAAGGCAGGACCGATGGAGCGATGAATTTTTCAGCCTGGCGAATGAACTCGGGATAAATCGGCAAGCGCGCCTTGAGATCGCAGCCGGCTTGCGCGCTTTTTTCTTGCAGCAGCCACAGCGCCGGCCACGGCGCCTCGGGGTTGATGAAGTCCGGCGTCAGCGGCGACACGCCGCCCCAGTCATTGATCCCCGCTTCCAAATAAAGCTCGTAGCCGTCCGGGGTCAGGTTAGGCGGCGCCTGGATATTCATCTCGCCGCCGAGGATCAGCCGCGCCAACGCAATGGTTTTTCGCATGTCGTCGCGCGTGGCGTCGGGATGCGCGCGCATGGGGATGGTCGGCTTGGCGCGAAAGTTTTGTACAATCACCTCTTGAATGTGGCCGTAGCGCTGGTGCAGCTCGCGAATGGCGAGCAGCGAATCGATGCGCTCTTCCCAATCTTCGCCGATGCCGATGAGGATGCCGGTGGTAAATGGGATGCGCAGCTTGCCCGCTGTCGCCAACGTGCGTAGTCGCACGGCGGGTTTTTTATCGGGCGCATCATCATGGGCGCCGCCCGGCAAGAGCAAGCGCTCGCTGACGCTCTCGAGCATCAGCCCCATGCTCACGTTCACTTCTTTGAGCCTTTGCAGATCGGCTTTGCCCATCACGCCGGGGTTTGCATGCGGCAACATACCGGTTTCTTCCAACACTACACGGCACGCCTCGTAAAGGTAATCGAGCGTGCGCTGATGGCCGCGCGCGGCCAAGAACTGCTTCATTTCAGGGTAAATCGCTTCCGGCTTGTCGCCCAGGCTAAACAAAACTTCCGTGCAGCCGAGACGCTTCCCCTGATTCACCACGCGCAACACTTCTTCTAGCGTCATCGTCTTTCCGCCCGGCTCATCCGGTGCCTTGCGAAAGGTGCAATAGCCGCAAAAATCCCGGCAAAGGTTTGTGAGCGGCACAAAGACCTTGGGCGAAAAAGTCACAATCCGCCCTTTGTGCCGGTCACGCAGTTGCGCGGCTGTCGTCAAAAGCCCTTGCAACTCGTCGCCTTCGGCGGCAACGAGCGCGAGCGCGTCCGCGCGACTGGGCTGTTTGCCATCTAAGTAATCGTTTAACACTCGTCGTACCCTTGCTGCTTGAATATCGGATCGCCGCATTTGTTTCAAATCTCCCGGGGCGCGGATTTTTTCGACCGAGCGCGGTTGCCCTCAAGACTTTTGCTGTGCTACCTGTTGAGCTTTGAAACGGAAGCCAGGATTGCGGAGGTAAACGTCATGGACAACTTCGATAATGTACTGGTCATCGATGCCGACGGCCACGTTTACGAAGGCAACGTCGAACTCGCCGGCAGGATGCCGGAGAAGTGGCGATCGCAAGCGCCCGTTCGGTTGAAGGACAACGAAGGCAACTCGCGCATTTTATTGGAAGGAAGGCTCTGGTCGGCGTCCCAAGGCCTCGGCCCCGGCGTCTCCGGCCCGATGACGGAAAAGGCACGCGGCTTTCGCGCTGGCATGGTCGATCCCGTCGCCAGACTGAAGGACATGGACGCAGAAGGTATCGACGTGGCGGCCCTCTTCGGCACGCAAATCGCGCTCACGGTCAATGGCTTGATGAACAAGGAACTCGCCGCGGTGCTGTGCCGGGCGGTCAACGAGTGGTTGATCGAATATTGCTCAGCCGATCCCAAGCGCCTGCTCGCCGTAGGCTTGATTCCCTGTCAGGATCCGCCGGCGGCGGTGAAAGAGTTGGAGTATCTCAAAAAAGCCGGCGCGATCACGGCGATGTTGCCGACCAACGTTTACGGCTTGAATAACCTGGGCGACCGCATGTTCGATCCGATCTACGACTGCGCGCAATCATTGGAAATGCCGCTCAGCGTCCATCCGCAGACCGGCCATGACGGCGTGCTCGGCGTCTCCGGCGTCATGGGCGCCGGCAGCGAGCGCTTTCGCAAGTACGCCTACGTGCATATGACGGCTTTTCCTTTCGAATTGATGATCGCCATGATGCATATGATCGGCGAAGGCGTTTTCGACCGTTACCCAAAATTGCGCGTCGGTTTCATGGAAGGCGGCGCCGGTTGGCTGCCTTTTTGGGCCGAGCGCTTCGATGAGCATATCGAAAAACTCGCGCCGCAGATGCCCGATCTCAAGCGTCGTCCAAGCGACATCATCAGAGGCGAGCAAGTAACGCTCACTTGCGAGTCGGAGGAAACCGGTCTCGACCGCGTCTTTGCCGCCAACGGCGACGATACCGTCATGTACGCCTCCGATTATTGTCACTGGGACTGTCACTTTCCGTACTCCGTAAAAGATGTGGTCGACGGCAAAGATCTTTCTTTCGCGCAGAAAGAGAAACTGCTCGGTAAAAATGCCGTCGAATTTTTCAAGCTCAAAAACCTGCCCCGGGCCAACGCGCTAAAAATCGCGCAGCGAAGCTGGAACGGCCATGAAGCCAAAGCCGCTACGGCGTAAGGAGAAGCGGATGAACCCTGGAAAATTTTTCTCGGTTTTATTGTTGGCTCTAGGTGTCGCTATTCCCAGCGTTGCGCGCGGTGCGGAGAGCGTGCAAAAAATCCGCATCGGCTTTCCGTCGCTCGCCTTTTCTTACATGCCGTTTTACGTCGCCCAGGAAAAAGGCTTCTTGAAAAAGTACGGATTGGAGGCGGAATACATTCAGATGCGCACGCCGATCCAGCCCCAGGCGGTGATCAACGGCAACATTAATTTTTTTCCTTCGGTAGCGACCGGTATTTCCGCCGCCGTCGCCGGCCTCCCGTTGGCGATCGTCCTCAACTTCTGCGACGGTTCGCCCTGGATGCTGGTGACACAGAAGGAGATCAACAAGCCGCAGGATCTGATCGGTAAAACCGTCGCCGTTTCGGGCGTCAGAACGTCGCCGTACTACTTTCTGCAGGCCGCCCTAAAAAAATGGGAAATCCCCGAAAAGGAGGTGGGCATCATCAGCACCGGCGGCACTTCGGATAGTTTCCTCGCGCTCACCACCAACCGGGTGGCGGGCACGGTTGTCACGCCGCCCTTCGACGACAAGGCGGTTTCTCTCGGTTACAAAAAGTTCATGTTTCTCGGCGATCTCGTCGATATTCCCTATGTCGGCGTCGTGACCTCGCAGAACCAGATCAAGAATAACCGCGAGACCGTCCGCAAAACTCTCGCCGCGCTGATGGACTCGGTGGCGTGGATTCGCGCCAACCGCGATGAGAGTGCTAAAATGATCGCAACCAAATTCAGGGTGAACCAGACCGAGGCAGAGCAAACTTACGCGACGTTAGTCAAGATCATGAACAAGGATGGCCGGCTCAATCCAAAAACCGCCCGCGGTTATCTCGAATTTTTGCGCCAGGAGCGACCGATCCCGGCCGATTTCGATCCGCAGAAGCTGCTCGATTTCTCGCTGTTGCCGGCCGCTCGCTGAGCCGGTCGTCACCATGATTCAAACCCGTACGAGCGCGCGCTGTTCAATATCCATCACGATCGCCGTTGTTTTGATTTGCGCCTTCGCATCTCAGGTTTATTCACAAGCGAGGCGCAACATCAAAGTCATGCTCGAAACTCGCCAGACCGGCACGAGCAGCCGCGAGGGAGTGCAAGGTTCGGGAAGCGTTATTATTCGACGCGGCACCGTGCAACCGTCCGGCCGCATTTCCGGCTCGGACCGCCAAACCACAATTCAACGCTCGAGCGGCATCTTCACTCTGGTGGTGGACGGCGGTGAATCGATTCTCACGGTGGCGACTCGGGTGCCGCGGGCCGAGGTCGCCTATTATTACAATCACGCGGTCGGAATCGGCGCCGTTGAACGGCGCATTGTCTTTACCGATGTCGGCACTTCGCTCCGCGTCAGCGCCGCAACACTGCCGGAGGGACAGATTCAATTACGGCTGACGCCCCGAATCAGCTATTTCTCGGTCGACCGCCCCGGCGCCATCGATTTTACCGAAGCCGCAACCGAACTGATCGTACCCAACGGTCAGCCGGTCTCTTTGGGCGGCTCGACGGCGAGTCTGCACGAGATCACCCGGCAAATCCTCGGCTACCGCGACCATGCAAGCAGCAGCGAAACCAACCTGGTCGTAACCGCAACCGTTCAGTAACCGCCTTATATTGGTCTGCTCAGCGGATTGGCCGCAAGCGCTTTCCGTCACGCTGCGCGAGGCGAGCGGCTGGCAGTTTGCTGAAAAACTCTGAACGCAGGCTGCTCAAAAAGATCTCAGAGGCGAGGCGCGCGAAAATCGACGAGCGGAAGCGTACGTCAGCAGTACGTCGCAGTGAGGCGATTGAGCGCAACGAAGCCTATGAGACTTTTTCAGCAGCCTGCTAGTCTTGACAAAAACCGTCCGGCTTGATGACTTAGAATCAATTCGATCGGCGAGGAGGACTTTCTCATGGGGTTCAACGGGCATACGATCATCGACGGTGACGGCCACGTCATCGAGGAATGCAAAGAAATTATCAACTACATGCCCCAGGCCTATCGCGACAAGTACGACACCCATAGTTTTTTTAATCCCTTTCCGCCGCTCGATCATCTTCACTCTGCCAATTTGCACGACTTCCAACCCGGCGCATTTAACAAAGTGGGCCCCGACGGCTGGGTCGATTTTCTGGAAGACGTCGGCATCGAAACAACCGTGCTTTACACCACGCTCGGGCTTGCTTTCGGCAAGATTGTCAGCCGGGATTGGGCCATCGACGTGGCGCACGCTTACAATGACTGGCTCTATAACACGTACATGAAGCGCAGCCCGCGTTTTAAAGGCATGGGGCTCATTGCGCTGCAAGAGCCGCAAGCCGCCGTGGAAGAGCTAGGACGAATCGTCAAAGAGCTCGGCATGTGCGGCGCGATGCTGCCGTCGACGGGAATCCAAGCCAACCTGGGCGATCAGCGTTATTGGCCGATCTATGAAGAAGCCAACCGGCTCGGCTGCGCCATCGGCGTTCACGGCGGCGCTCATGAGAATCTCGGCTTGGATGACCTGAGCCCGTATGCGCCGGTGCACTCCCTGGGCCATCCCTTCGGCCAGATGATTTCCTTCGGCGGCATGGTCTTCAACGGCGTCTTCGACAAGTTCCCGAACGTGAAGTTCGGCTTCATGGAAGGCGGCGTGGCCTGGATGCTCGTTTGCCTGGAACGTTTCGACCGTTCCTGGGAAACCCACATTCAGCACGATCCGCGCAAACGCTTCCTCGAACTCCGGCCCAAAGAAAAGGTCAGCGAATATATCGCGCGCCATATCGACGCCGGACGGATATTTGTCGGCTGCGAGGGCGAAGAACCCGATATCGCCCACGCGATCAAGAGAATCGGCAACAAGCCCTGGGTTTTTTCCAGCGACTATCCGCACGAAGTCAACAACGAGTTCTGCAAACACGAGATCAACGAGTTTCTGGAAAATAACCAGATCAGCGCCGCCGACAAAGCGGCCTTTTTACACGGCAACGCGCGCCGGTTTTATAGCCTCGGAGCCGCCGGACTATGAATCCTGAGCCGCGCATCGGGCTAATCATCCCATCAAGCAACAGCCTGACTGAACGGCAGTTCAACCGCTACGCGCCGCCGGGAGTGGGCATCCACGTCACCCGCCTGCGCATGACCGGCAAATGGCGCAAGCCATTGGCTGAGCTGAAAAACTCGCTCATCGAGGCCGCCGAAGCGCTTTCCGACGTCAAACCGGGGGTCATCGTTTTTCACTGCACGGCAAACTCGATGGAGAACGGCCTGGCGCACGAAGCCGCCATCGTTGATATTGTCGAGCAGGCCAGCGGCTGCGCGGCCATTTCAACGGCTCAAGCGATCACCCAGGCATTCGATCATTGCGGCGTCAAAAAATTGGTGCTCATAAGCCCCTACGTCAAAGCCACCAACGAACACGAGGTCAAATATTTGAGCGAAGCCGGCTACACGGTTGTGCACGAGTTGGGGCTCGGCCTGGAAACCCATGCCTACGCGAATGTGACACCGGAGGAATGGAAGAAGATCGTCAAGGAAAACAGCCGGGCCGACGCCGACGGTTATTTTCTCAGCTGCACCAATACGCGCATGATCGAAGCGATTGACGATCTGGAGCGCGACCTGGGCAAGCCGCTGATCAACAGCAATCAAGCGACTCTTTGGGCTTGCTTAAAAAAATTGAGAGTTAAGCATTCTGATAAGACTCTTGGGCGGCTTTTCAACTGAACGACCCTCGGCTCCAAGCCGAGGGGTTCTGAATTTGCCGACTGGAAGTCGACCCTTCATCCCGTCACGCCGGCGTTATCGATAGGGGTCGGAAACGGCTTTCGCCGTCCCCGCCCTCCGA
>JBOHVN010000112.1:0-48384 GCA_050735675.1 Binatia bacterium
GTCCTTTGCAAGCGCCGAATATGAACCAAGAAGCCAAACCTACTTTAACCCAAGCGTCTACACTCAGCAGTAACTTGCTTGGAGAAACGCAGGACTTCTCGCTCGTTCTCGGCGGGCCGCTCTTCCAGCTTCTGCGTCGATCCGGTTTGGCCGACAACGCCTTGGAACTGCTGCGCCGACGAATCACCGTCCTGTCGCTCGTGACCTGGTTGCCGCTCCTAGGGCTTGCGGCTCTTGAAGGACAGGCATGGGGCGGGAGAGCATCCGTGCCCTTTCTGCTGGATGTGGAAGTGCATGTCCGGTTTTTGTTTTCGATGCCGCTTTTAATTGTTGCGGAGCTGGTGGTTCATCAGCGCTTGCGCTTCGTAGTGCAGCAATTCCTCGAGCGCAATTTGATTTCCGAAAGCGCTTTGCCGCGGTTCAATACGGCTATCGCATCCGCCTTTCGGCTGCGCAACTCGATTCTCGCCGAGGTACTGCTGATTGCTCTTGTATACCTCGTCAGTGTCCCGCTGATCTGGCGCCACTATACTGCGCTCGCCACGGCGACATGGTACGCGGCCCCATCGGGTGACGGTTTGCAGCTTTTGCTCGCGGGGAAATGGTATGTGTACGTGAGCTTGCCGCTCTTTCAATTCCTGCTCTGGCGCTGGTATTTCCGGCTGTTCATCTGGATACGCTTTCTTTGGCAGGTATCACGGCTCGACTTGAGCCTGATTCCCACGCATCCGGACCGCGTCGGCGGTCTCGGATTTCTTGCCAACACGGTTTACGCTTTCATACCCTTGGCGGTGGCGCACGGCGCGCTGCTTGCCGGATTGATCGCCAATCGTATCTTCTATCTCGCCGCCGCGCTGCCGGAGTTCAAGATCGAGATTACCGTCGTCGCCGTCTTTTTGCTGTGCGTGGTGCTCGGCCCCCTCTTAGTGTTCGCGCCGCAGCTCGCGCAAGCGAAGCGCACAGGCAATCGCGAATATGGCGCGCTCGCCGCGCGTTACGTGCGTGAGTTCGATGCCAAATGGCTGCGCCACGGGACATCCGCCGGCGAGGCGCTGATCGGCAGTGCCGACATTCAATCCCTCGCGGATCTCGCCAACAGCTTTGAGGTGGTGCGCACGATGCAACTCGCGCCGATCACACGAGACGCCGTGATTCGTCTGGTAGTTGCGACCCTCGTACCGGTTGCACCGCTGGCGCTCACCATGATGCCCCTGGAAGAGCTACTGAAGAAATTACTCGGGATACTGTTCTAGGATAACCGAGGGACGGACGAGCGTTTTCCCGCGACACCACCCGACCCTCGTTTTCCTTTCCGGATTTGAAGTTAGTAGATGTAATGGCAACAGAGTCACCTAGCCAACCTGACGACCGGCTATGGCTTTTTTCGCGCCGCGGGGATTTTTGGTTTGCCTGCGGTGGAGCTTCAATCGGAGTGCTGGCGTCGACTCTGCTAGTTTTCCTGCACGGCGACCGTGAGCTCGACGCGCTCGATTTCGTGCTATCGGAGTTCCATCTCGGGGCGACTTATGACGCCATCATACGGCGGCGGCTCTGGCGGCAAAGGCGATTCGATATCGTCTTGATCCCCGTAGTTATACTTACGTTGACCTATGTTCTTTCGATGACCGGCCATTCCGTGCTGCTCACATCGATCGCCATGTACGCTGCGGTCTGGCACCGGGGACGGCAGAGTTTGGGAGTTGCCAGGTTTTATCAGCGGGGGATGGGCGGTCCGGCATCACGTGTGCACGATGTTTTGTTTCGCGGCGCGATCTATTTACCGATGTTGGCGGCCATGCTCGCCTACACTCATCTGGCGCCGATAGAATACGATGGCGAACCTTATGTCGCCCTGAGCCTCGGCGCAGAAATGACTTCGACGGTGGGTTTGGCCGCGGTATTTTCAGTGATTGCCTATCTCGTGTGGACGCTCTTTCGCCCGCGCGAACGTCCGATGCTGGCGCCTGACAAGACTGAGATTCGAATTCATCCGGGGGAGTTATGGATTGTTTTAGCGCATGCCGTCGCGTTTGGCAGCGCTTATGTACTGGGCGCATCGAATGCGTCGTTTATCCTGGTTCTCGCCGTTCATCACGAGGTGCAATATCTCTATTTCACTTGGGCCATGGCCCGGCGTTCGGCACCTTTTAACGTGAGCAAAACGAGTAGCGGCTTGGTCATGAGTGAGCCCGTTACGAAGACTTTACCCGATCCCACGCCGCCAGCGGAGGCAAAGTTCGCCGCTTCTTTTCTTATCTGGCCAGTCATCGGTTTTGCAGGAGCTGTTCTGGGGAGTTGGCTTCAACTTGCATGGCTCGCGCCGCTGGGTATGGGCGGACTCTTCTGTCACTACTGGCTCGACGGGCGGATCTGGACGCGACGGTCGTTTCAGAAATGACGCCGATATTCCATGAGCTGCATTGCCCGTGGGATTTTCCTACTTGAGGAGAGAGAGATGCAGTGGAACACGTTGGCACTCGTAATTCTAACTTTATTTGGGCTCAGCAGCTGCGCGAGCATCGGTCCGGGCACGATCGCGAGAGATCGATTCGACTACATCGCGGCGATCTCCGAATCGTGGAAATCGCAGATGTTGCTCAATCTGGTCAAGATTCGCTATGGCGACGCGCCGGTGTTTCTCGATGTGGCGTCGGTGATCAACCAATATGCCATCGAAGGATCGATCGGATACTCGGGCAACTGGACGCAGAACAATCAACTCCCTTGGCCCTATAACGCGCTGCACAGCTGGGCAACCTTGGGGAAGTACACGGACCGGCCGACGATTACCTATTCGCCTCTCAGCGGCGAGAAATTTGCGCGCAATTTGATGACGCCGATTCCCCCCGCAGCGATTCTCAATCTGCTCCAGGCCGGATATCCGGTCGATGTCGTGTTGCGCCTTTGCGTCCATAGCATTAACGGCATCAACAGCCGATACGGGGGTTCGGCGCGCGCGCGAGATGCGGATCCTGAATTTTATCCGTTGGTGGAGAAATTGCGCCGGATCCAACTCTCAGGAGATCTCGGTATGCGAGTCCAGAAAACCGGCGAGCGCACCGCGACCATGATTGTGTTCAGCAAGAAGCCGAGCCCGGAAATAGACGCGGATCGGGCCGAGGTGCGCAAACTGCTGGGTCTCGATCCCCAGGGCGGGGAATTCAACATCGTTTACGGTTCGGTGGCGGCGAATGACAAAGAGATCGCGATGCTTACCCGGTCCATGCTCGAAATCCTCGTCGATCTGTCTTCTTACATCGAGGTTCCCGCTGCGAGTGTGGCGGAGCGGCGCACCTTCGCCACGCCACCTCAGGAGATGGCGAGCGGTTCTCCTGTGCCGCCACTGATGAGGATTCACAGCTCCGGCCAGAGCCCTGGCGATGCGTTTGCCGCTGTACCTTATCGTCGGGATTGGTATTGGATCGACGACAAAGATTTTGCTTCCAAGAGGCTTTTTTCTTTTATCATGTTTCTCTTTACTCTGACCGAGACCGAAGGCAAGCAGAGCGCCCCGGTAATCACGATTCCTGCCGGCTAAGGACTGGAGAAGCATGCAGACCATAGACAAAACGGTCGCGCCGCGGTGGCAATCGAACTTGCCCGTCGTGAAGCATCGCTCGCGGTTTCGCATCGCGTTTACACCGAGAAATAGGAATACAACCTGCGGAGGTTCGAGATCATGAATGATACGCGGGCCGACATCGCGCGCGGCGTGCTCGCAGTGCTCTTCATCGTGGCGCTGATCGGGTCCTCCATCTGGATTTTGCGGCCCTTCCTCGGAGCCATGGTCTGGGCAGCCACGATCGTGGTGGCCACATGGCCGCTGATGATTGCCTTGCAGTCAAAGCTTTGGGGCAAGCGGCCATTGGCGGTTACGCTGATGACGCTGCTGCTCTTATGTGTGTTGGTGGTGCCGCTGACATTAGCCATTGGCGCCATCGTCTCGAACGCCGATGAAATCGTCGCATGGGCAAAATCACTAGCGGAAATCCAGCCCCCTGCTCGTCCGGAGTGGCTCGCCAATCTTCCGTTGGTGGGAGCAAAAGCGGTGGAGCTGTGGGAAAGCATCGCGGCTGCGGGGGTCCAGGGAGTTACGGCTAAAGCGGCGCCCTACGTCGGCATCTTTATCGGTTGGTTGGTTGCCCAGTTGGGCAATGTCGGCGTCTTGTTGCTGCAATTCTTGTTGACGGTGATTCTCGCCGCTGCGATGTATGCCAACGGTGAGCGTGCTGCACAGCGGCTCGTCCGTTTCGGGCGACGATTGGCCGGTGCAGGCGGCGAAAACGCGGTCTATCTCGCCGGGCAGACAATCCGCGGGGTGGCTCTCGGGATCGTGGTGACCGCGCTCGCTCAATCTCTTTTCGGCGGCCTCGGCTTGATGATCGCCGGAGTGCCCTTCGCCAGCGCCCTCACCGGCGCCATGGATAATTTTTTGCGTCCGATCCTCATCAAAAGAGGCGCGGACTTACCGTTGCTTTTGATCTTCGCCGGCGTGGTCGGCGGTCTTCTTGCATTTGGTCTGATCGGTATTTTCGTCGGTCCGGTGGTGCTGGCAGTGGCCGACGCGCTGCTAACCGCGTGGATTAATGGCGACTCTGGAGAGTCCGATACGACTGAATAGACTATCTATATTAGGTCAAGGCGGCGAGTTTGTCATCGCGGTTTTGCAGTCCTGTACGAGTAGTGAAATCCTTTATTTCAAAAGCTATCACAGCGGACTATGGAACCAGTCGCTCAGCGACGAAGGCGCAAGAGGCTGCCAATGCGGAGCAGCATTTAAGATCGGCTGCCCGATCGGCTGGTGCCTTAAGAATGGAGCGAAGTTTATCGACGGGCCGCCTCCAAGAGGAGAATGCAATTGTCTTTAGAGAGTCCGCAACAAATCGTCAATAGACACCTTTGGCTTCTCCCGCTGATCGTCGTCCTGGTATACGGTTGTTCGCCGACACGGCCACAACCCGTTGAGCCCGGAATTGCCGGTGACCAATACGTGGCGGATGCCTCTCTTGCGGGATCGGATGATGTCTACGCGACCAGTGATGGTGCGGCGTTGGGCTACGTGAAATACAACAAGCCTGGATCGAAAACAGCCTTGATTTACCTGCATGGAATAGAAAGCCACTCCGGTTGGTTTGCGAAGGCAGCTACTCTCCTTCGAGACCGGGGATACGACGTTTATTGCCTCGATCGCCGCGGCAGCGGTATCAATCGTGAGAATCGCGGCTTTGTTTCGGGTCACGTGGATTCCTACGAGATTCTGCTGGACGATGTCAGGGAATTCATTCAGCCATTGCGCAATCGCTATGACTCGGTGTTTCTGATGGGTGTGTCGTGGGGAGGCAAATTGGCCCTCGGCTATGGTCTCACTTATCCCGAGGATGTTCGCGGGCTCGTTCTTATTACTCCAGGCCTTAGGGCATTGGTCGATGTGAGCCTGCTGACCAAGCTTAGGATCCTGATTTTTTCATGGCTCCAACCAACCGAGCCGATAGCAATCCCGATAACGTCTGAAATGTTCACCACCACGCCGCAATATCTCGATTACATCAATCAGGATCCCCTACGACTCAAATACGCGACGGCTAAGTTTCTCACCGAAAGCCGACGACTGGACGGCTATATCGACGACCTGATCACGGATCTTCGTCTGCCCGTCCAGCTCTTTCTTGCCGGAGGCGATAGGCTGATCGACAACGAAGGTGTGCGGCGTGTGCTGCAGCAACCTGCGGAGAACAAGCTCGAGATATTAATGTACGAGGACCAGACTCACTCGATCCAGCTCGACGCACCGGAGCGCTTGGTTCAGGACATCATCGGCTGGCTCAAACGTTATCAATGACCCGCGCGAACAGCTCACATGGCTTGGCTTCCGTTCGCATCCACCGCCGGCCAAAAAGAGACTTTACTCCAGTCCCCAGGACACGTTTTCGAGGATTCTGGTATTCCAGTGCCGCAGGCGTTCAAGAAACGTAGTTCCAATACCCAATGCCAACCGGTAGCCCACTTCGAAATTGCTCTCGGCGATTTCTCTCCAGAACGCGCCCTTCCACACCCAGAGAGTGGTGGGCGTCTTGGATGTTACCGTTGCGTACCGCAGCACGTTAGGTTTGAAAAAACAACCTTCGCCAAAAACGTCGCCAGCAGAACCGGTTTGGATTTCCAGAGTCTGGTCCGCATTGGCTAAGGCAATCTCGGCCGAAACTTCCCCTTCCAAAATCATGAAAATCTCATCGCCTTCAGAGAGCTCAGTAAAAATGATCTCGCCAGCCGCATAATTGCGCGTCTCGGCCGAGTTTAGGAACCGCTCGATGACGTCATCGCTGAAGCTCTTGAATAGGGGATTCGCCTTAAGTATCCCGCGTTTTTCTGTCATTTTAGGGTTCCTCCTCAATGATCGTTAACTATTTCTCGTTCAGCCTCGAATTCGGCGGCAAAACGGACATCGGTGGTTAATCGCAGGATCTTGAACTGACCATCGGATTTTCCCTTCTCGACGGCGCGCTTGCGGTATCGATCAAACTCGCCGGGCTTGATAATGCGAAGCACCGGTGGATCGAGCCGCATTGACTCGCGCTTAGAAGCGTATTCGATGTTATAGGAGCGGAGCGCCTCTTCAAGAGATGCGAGTATGGCCTTTGCCTCTGCGTCCGGCAAGGATAGGTCAAATTCGACCAGGAAAGCGTAGCGTGGTTTACCGTCCCGCACTTCGCCAACCGCCGCGATGAACTCGTAGCGTCCCAGCATAGGAGCGAAGGCATGATCAACGGAAGCGAGGACCTGTGACTCGTAAAGCTTCTCCCCGGTAAAGGAGACCACGCCTTTGCCTTTTTGAACGAAGCGAAGAAGCGGCGTGTTTTCGTAAAAACCCGTCACTTCGACGATGTCGTTCATATCATAGCGATAGAGGCCGGCCGTGGTAGTCACGTAAATATGATACTGTTTACCTTCCTCGAGCTCCTCCACTGTCAGAAGCTCGGCTCCTTTCGGCTTTCGATCTTCATCCGCTGGAAGAAACTCGTACACGTTTGTGGGAATCGCCAGCACACCGGACGACCCCTCGTCGGTCATAGGAACCGAGCCGCGATGTTCGCTGGCGAAATAGCCGATATCACGAACCGGAAGACCCGCTGGGTAATACTGGTCGAATTTGTCGATATACATGCCAACCGTTCCACCTTTCCAACAGGCGATGGCGGCCATCTCTGGCCAGACGTGCTTCGGCAAGAGCTTACCGCCGCCGTCCGAAGCGGCCTTTTCAAGTGAACCCGCGCGCGCCGGGTCGGGACTCAATTGACGTTCTATGGCGACGCGAAGGTCACCGGGCACATCAAATTCTCTCGAAAGCGTCCCATCGCGGACATCACGGGTAATCGCTTCCGTAAACTGGCCGAGGCGCTGCCCGAGCAACAGCACCGTGCTCGGATTGCAACTGTAGATGAGGCTGATGGTTTGCCCCGCTGCAATGCGCAAGAGGCAGTAGTATTTGGCCTCATAGTCTTTGATTTCGTAAACCTCATAAGGACACGAGTAAAGTGACTTGATCGCCTTCGGTATATTCTTATAAGCATGGCCGGATTCCGCGCCGCAGGGTGTGCCGCAAGGCGCGTAGGACTCCACTTCTGGACTCACCATGGTCAGGATGCGGCCGTTAAACAGCCTATGGTCCCGTTGCATCGCAGACAACCAGACGCGCATGAGATAGGACTTTAACTGGCGACTTTCGGGAGTGACCGGGATGTATTTTGGTGTGCCCGTGGTGCCGCTGGTGGTGGCAAAAAAAACCGGGCGTCCGGCGGTCAATTGATTTGGCTCGCCGTGTAGACTGGCGTCTATGTAGGGCCTCAACTCTTCGTAACCGGTAATCGGTATGCGCCTCTGGAAGTGCCCGAAGCTGCCGATATTGGAAAACCCGTGGGCTTTGCCGAATTTCGTTTTGCTGTTTTTCGTGATGATGTGCTTCAGCAATCGTTCTTGTATTTCGCTCGGCCTACGGCACTCGTCGCAAAACTTTGCCAGCGTCCGGGGTCCCAAAAATGAAAAAATGATGTTCACCAACAAGGACATGGCTCGATTGCTCCTGCTGTGTTCAGGCGTTCTCTACCGTCGCTTCCTGAACGGTCCAGCGCTTGAGAACCGCCTCATTCATTGTGACTCCCAGACCAGCGCCGGTGGCCCGCCCGCCGTAGCCAAACTGCAGAACCGGCTCCACAGGATCCTCGCGCAGAAGATAGTATCCGAAGCAGCCTTCCGCATAGGTAACCCTCTGCACGGCCGTGACGAGTATGGGGTGAGCCGCCGATAACAGTGAGGATTCCCCCACCTGGCAGCCGATCTGAACAACTAACCCGGCGTCCAACGCCTCGCGACAGCGAGCCCGCGACGCGATAAGTCCGCCGCACTTCGAGATTCTCACGTTGACGGCGGTACAGGCACGTTCCTCGATCAATTTCCGCAGGACGCACGATCGCTCAGGTCTTCGTCGACCATGATCTCCACCCCGGACTCATTCACCAGCCTGGCAAGTCCGTCGATATTCCCTGCGGCGATCGGTTGTTCGAAAAGGCGGATGCCGCATCTGGATAGATTGCGGATAGCGCTCAGCGCCGCCTCGACGTTCCAGGCCATATTCGCGTCGGCGCGAATATCGATGCGACTTCCGAGGACGCGCCGCGCCAGCCGCCCCACCCGCGGATCATTTTCGCCATCGAGTTTCAGCTTCACTTGGCGAAACCCGTAAAACCGGACTTTGATGAGAGTCTTTATAAAACCAAATCCGGATTCGGCGGAGACGACCGGGCTGTATTTGACATTGTCGGGAAATTTCGCCGACGGTGCCGGTCCCAAGCGGACCGGCTGTTGAAAAGCCCGCCCTAAGCAATCGAGGAGCGCGAGGTCGACGGCACACCAAGCTGCGGTTTGCGGCTCGTTGGCGCTCACCCAACTCTCCGGCGCCTTGCCGTCGCACTCCATCAGGAATGCTTCGACTTCTTCGAACGACCGGAATTTCATACCGAGCATTCGCGGCAAGAGTCTATCGCGGAGGAGCTTAAACGCCTGATCTTTGCTTTCGCCGGTCACATACTCCCGAGGCAAACATTCGCCGTAGCCTGCGTGGCCGTCGTCCGTGACGCACTTAACAAACAGACTGTACGAAGAAACTCGCTCCGCGGCGGCGTGTTTAAAGACCTTGCGGAAGGGTAAATCAACTGCGGATATCGCAAATTTCGCTATGCGAGACATCGAAGTGCTAAACTTGCGAGTTCTTGTTCACACTGAGTTGTCTTGTCTTATGTCGCACTCTATGTGATCCTGCCGCCGCTTGATATTGGACCAAAGTCCAATATCAAGTTTCCAAGATTTCCCTATAAAGATCTCCGGGAGATTGACTGATTTTGGAGGCGAAGAGGTTCTGGCCAATCTATGGCGAATACCAAAAGGACTTCAAAAGCTCAACGAACGACTCTTGAGTTTACTGCAAAGCTACGCGGCGGATTACCGCGGCAATACACTCACGGACGAGAAAGCGAAGAAATTGCTCGACGACTGGATTGCTTTGGAGCAGGACGACGCGAAGCATCGGAAAACCTATGCGCCGAAGATTCTCAAGGCCGTGCCCGCCAAGAAAGCCGCGCGCTACCTGCAGATCGAGAATGAATTCCGCACATTGATCAGGTACGACCTCGCGGCAACGGTGCCGTTGGTTCACTAACTGAAGGGATTTGATATTGAGAAAAGGACAGGAGAGCGCATGGAGACTAAAAACAACCTTCGTAGGGCGACACGGCTGCTGGCCGTTATCTTTATGGCTCTGGCAATCAACGGGGGAAGCCCGGCTGCGCTGCTGGCAGCGAGCGCCAGCGCCATCGACCGCGACGCAAGAGCGGCATTGACCAAGCTTTACCAACACACGCCGGGCGCGAAAGCGCTGGCCGACCAGGCCGTCGCAGTGCTCGTATTCCCAAACATCGTCAAGGGCGGTTTTATCATCGCAGGGCAATATGGTGACGGAGCTTTGCGCAAAAACGGCAAGACAACTGCCTATTATCGTTCGCTGGCGGCGTCCTATGGATTTCAAGCCGGGGTGCAGGCGTTCGGCTACGTGTTGTTTTTTATGGACGACGCATCGCTACAGTATCTTGACAACAGCGCCGGTTGGGAGCTCGGGACGGGGCCGAGTTTAGTCGTGCTGGACGCGGGCTTCGGTAAGAACCTATCGACAACCACCCTTCAGAAAGGCGTTTATGCTTTCATCTTTGACCAGAAGGGGTTGATGGGCGGACTCGGCATACAGGGAACGAAGATTACCAAGATCAACCCGAATCCCTAGCAGGCTGTCCAAAACGACTCATATGCTTCGTTGTGCTCGGCGCGCATCGCGTCAACGGGGACGACGGGCTTCCGGAATGCGCGTTCAGTTGCCAACGCTGCGCGATGGGTGAAGAGAAAAATGAGCGCCTTTAAACACATATGTCGGGAGCCGCTCGTCCAGTTTTTGGCTGTGGGGGCGATCCTTTTTGCCGTCTATCGCCCGCCCGGCAGCGAATCGGTGCCGGTGTCGAACCATCGTATCGCGATTGGCGCCGGCGAGGTCGAGCAGTTGCGCGCCATGTTTACGAAGCAGCGCCAGAGACCGCCCACGGAGGAAGAGCTAAGAGAGCTCATCGATGCACACGTTCAAGAGGAAGTGCTTTATCGCGAAGCGCTGGCCATGGGATTGGACCGGGACGACACGGTGCGCTTTTTCGGCGGCTGGGAGTTCGAGGCCAGCGATGCGCGCAGCCGATTGCCGGCGAACGCCGGCTATACCAAAGGCGTGCCCATGGGCGGCGATCTCGCGAACGCGCCCGCCGGCAAGTCGCCGACTTTCCTGGTTGCGGCGCTCAAGGACCCGATCGGCGCCAACCTCGATCGTATCCAGATCGTCAAAGGCTGGCTCGATGCGAAGGGCCAGTTGCACGAGAAGATTTACGATGTGGTCTGGGGCGGCAACCGCAAGCCAGACCCGAAGACCGGCAAGCTGCCAGCCGTCGGCAACACCGTCGATGTGGCCAACGCCACCTGGACAAACACCATCGGTGCAACGGAGCTGATCACGGTGTGGAGAGATCCGGACTTCGACCCCAAGCTGCGCGCATTCTATTACGCGCGCGTGCTGGAAATTCCCACGCCGCGCTGGACCGCGTACGACGCGAAGTATTTCAACGTCAAGGCTCCGGCCGGAGCGTCAATGACCTTGCAGGAGCGCGCCTACACCTCGCCGATCTGGTACACGCCGGCGAAATGAACGAGAAAAAGGTACTTCGGTCGAAGCGGCCTCAGGCGTGCCGCGTTTACGCGGATGCTGTGGCACTGCACTGGAGGGGCAAAGCAAATGCCGCGATGAAACGGCTCGAGAAACGGTAGCCACACTCATGCAAATGATCGAGACAATCTAGGGCGCCTCCGATGAGTGTCGTGACGAGGGACGAGGAGCACAACCGCATGGCAAAGGCCTTGCGAATTATGTGGGCCCTATTGTTGTTGATTGGCTTACTGTCCTCTCGGGCACTCGCGCAAGACGAGACGGAGCTTGCCAAGCAGACGCAGAATCCCGTGGCCGATCTGATCAGCGTGCCACTCCAGAACAATTTCAACTTTGGTGCCGGCTTCCATCACAACAAGATGATTTATGTTCTCAATGTCCAGCCGGTCATTCCGATCAACTTGAACGCCGAGTGGAATCTGATCACGCGCATCATTATGCCGATCATCAACCAACCGAATCTTTTTCCTTCATTCGGCGGCTTGGTACCAAGCACGGCCGGCACCGGCTTCGGCGACTTCAATCCGACGTTTTTCTTCTCGCCCGCGAAGCCCGGCGAACTGATTTGGGGTTTGGGCCCCACTTTTACTCTGCCAACTGCAACCGATCGCAATCTTGGCGCCGGCAAGTGGAGCATGGGTCCGGCCGGCGTCGCTCTGACCACCCACGGGCCCTGGGTGTACGGCGCGCTAATCAACAATCAATGGTCGGTGGCTGGTTGGGGTGACAAAGCGGTCAACGCCATGCTGCTGCAGTGGTTCGTCAACTACAACCTTCCAGATGGATGGTACCTGACGACTGCGCCGATCGTCACCGCCGACTGGAAAGCGGACAAAGATGGCGACGTGTGGACCGTGCCGCTCGGCGGCGGGTTCGGCAAGCTGTTTCGGCTGGGCCAGATCCTGCCGCTGGAAGGACATCCCATCGCGAAGCTGCCGATCAATACTCAACTGGCTGCTTACGGCAACGTGGCCAGACCGGAGTTCGGGCCGAAGTGGCAGTTGCGCTTCCAGATACAATTTTTGTTTCCGAAGTAACGATACCGTACGAGTCGCGGCCGAGCGAGATCGAATTGGTTCGGTGCGAGACGGCGCGTTACAGGTTTCCGGACTCGCAACCGAAATTTGATGCGCAAAACCTGCAGAAGCAATGAGTGAAAGAGGCATCATATCGATGAAAACGGCAGGGATCATTGCAGCGTTAGTATTTGCGCTCGGCGTTTATCTCAGCAACGAGGCGAGAGCCGGGGAGGCACCGCCCGTGAGTCCCTACTCGGGCGATATCTGGACCCGCTCGACCTTGAGCGGTGACGGGTGGGATCCTCCACATACTCGCGGCTCTTATTCCGCAGATATCTTGATTCGCGTCTGGAGACCTATAGACGCTTGCCGGACATTGCGGCAGCGAAAGAGGAGCTAGGCCGATCGGAGGAGTTACAAAGGGAAATATGGCGGCAAGAGGTAGCGGCGTCTGCTTCTCAAGGCGCTCATCCGGATGCGGCCAAGCTGCTTCTTCCCGCGCTCAACGCAATGATCGACATCACGACGACCCGGACCTTGGCCGGTGAGATCCACCCGCCGGTGATTATCTTTGTGATCCTCTTCGGTTTGGCCTTCGCCAGTTCGCTCCTGGCGGGTTTCGGAATGGCGGGCGCCAAAGGGCGCAGTTGGATTCATATGCTCGGGTTCGCCCTCGCAACGGCAGCGGCAGTTTACGTTATTCTCGATATCGAATACCCGCGTTTGGGTTTGATCCGGGTCGATGCCTTCGACCGGGCGCTGGTGGAGCTTAGGGAAGGAATGAAGTGAAGCTGGGATCGGGGTGATGGAAGGGTGGAATGCTGGGCTAGTGGTATAGGTGAATTGATTGATGCGTGCGCAGGCAATCGGGGTCCTGGATCAATAGCAATTCTGCTAAAAAACCGTCAGAATGTTCGACAGGCTCATCCTTCGACAAGCTCAGTAGAACGGAAGAAACTGCAATGATTTCACCCGCGCCAACGTTCGTCCCGTCCATTGACTAGAGGCCCGCTCTGAGGCTCTCGAAGGATGAACGGAAGATTTTCAGCAGATTCAATAGAGTACTGTCTAGTAGCTCAATGAGATTGCGGCGGCTTATCGTGGTGCTCGGTGTTTTTGTCGTTCTCATCCTGGTCATTTGTGTTGGCAGCGCGCTAATTCTCCCTCGCCTCATCGACAGCCAGCTGGTCAGGGATAAAATCAGCGCCGGATTGGCAAAAAAAATCGCGGGAACAGTGACCTTCGATAAAATCGCTCTCGCGTGGTTTCCCCGACCCAGTGTGGCGATGGAGAATGCCGCGTTTTCCTTCAACGATGGAACCCAGGCCTCCATCCAGACCGCGACCATCTATCCATCGATCCTTGATCTGCTTACGGGTCATTTGGTCGCCCGCCGAGTGCTGTTGCAGGCAGTTCAAGTAAGAATTCATTTGCCGGAGAGTTCGGACAAACGGTTCGAGCTCCAAGAGCTGGAAAAAACGATCCGCTCCGCCCTAGTTCGTCTCACGACGGAGTTGCCCGCGCCGCGTATAGACGTCGCCGATGGATCGGCTGAAATCAGAATAGGGGACAAACCGCCGGTCCTTCTCGAAAATATTGCGGGCCACGCCGTGGGTTCGGCTGCAGATCTCCGTTTTGAGGTCAGCGCGCGATCGAATCTTTGTGAGCGATTGAGAATCGAAGGCAAGATTTCTCCGGAAAGCCTGGCGGCACAACTGCAAGTCGGGGTCCAGCGGCTCAAGGTCAAAGAGTCCCTGATTTTTCTACCGTTGCAAATATCCGAATACGCGCGACAAGGGGAGGCGAGCCTAGATTTGAACATTGCAGCCGTCGGGTTGCAGAAAGTCAGGGCAACGATCACCGGTTCCATAGGCCCGTTGGTTTTCGCGCGGCACAGCGGCACGGCTACGGTCGAAGCCAAGAGATTAAAAGGCGGGATGACTTACGAGGGCGGGGCGCTCCAAGTCGATGTGGAGGAGCTGGACCTCGGCTCGCCGCGGCTCAAAGCTTCAGGGGAGCTTAAAGCCCACTCGGGTTCGTTATCCGCGCGCATTCGAGTTCGTGACGTCGATATTGCCGAGGTAAGCGACCTAGCGTTCCGAATCGCCGATGATCCCGAGGCTGTTAAGAGAATGCTCCGCTACATCCCGGCTGGAACAATTCGCGAAATGAATGTTCAGAGCGCCGGGCGGTCGTTTACGGAAATGGCGTTGAGTAAAAATATCGTTGTCTCCGGTGTGGTGCACAACTGTAATATTTTTATCCCCGGCGCCGACCTTGAGTTGGCGAGCGTAACCGGCTCGGTCCGAATTTCCGATGGCATCCTAGAAGCCGGCAACGTCAGCGGCAATCTTGGCACGGCGAGGGGCCGGAGCGGCAATCTGAAGCTTGGGCTTGACGGGAAAACAGCGCCTTTTCATTTCGATATGTCCGTGCACACGGGCGCGCCGGAACTTCAAGCCGTTCTGCTGAAGCTCGTGCACGACGAGACCTTCCGCAGGGAATTGTTGAAGGTGCGAAACGTTTCAGGCGAGCTCTCGGGGAGATTGATTCTTGGCGGAACACTCGATGCCGTGTCGCCCGTCGTAACGGTTTCTAAGGCCGATATTGGCGCTACTTATGAACCCATCCCGTTTCCGATCGCTATTCGAGGCGCCCGTTTCAACTATGACCAAAGGACAATCAGACTCGAAAACGCTCAGGGATCAGTGGGCCGCTCTACCTTCGCCGGGCTCGGCGTGACTTTGCATCAGGACGGGAGCCGCCGGATAGAAGTTGACTCCGGACGAGTTTCTCTGGACTTGCAGCAAACGGACACTTTGGTTCGCGGCTTTAAGGATTTGCGATCACCTTTTGAGAAGTTGCAGTCTGTGCGCGGCCAAGTCGAGCTGCAGAATCTTGCTCTCACCGGCACGTATGACGATCCCGCCGGATGGATATTCGCGAGCGCAGGTCGTTTTGATCAAATCGAGATAACACATGGAGACTTTCCTGGCCGCATGGCTTTGTCCGGCGGAAGGTTCAATGCAAAGCAAGGGCAAATCCTATTTTACGATGCGTCGGCGGCGATGTCAGATGCCTCTTTGATCGCCAGCGGAACCTTCGAGTACCAGAAAGGAGCCCCCTTCCGAATTGAGACGCGCGGGATGGCAACCGTCGGCGCGCAAATGACTGAGTGGCTCAGCCATCATGTCGAATTGCCCAAAGAGATGAAACTGCGTTCACCCTTGAAGATCGCCGCAGAGCGCCTGGCGTGGCGCGCGGGCGCTGACGCCTCATTTCGCGGGCAGGTGACCGTATCGGAAGGTCCGCGGTTCGCTGTCGATGTGGTGAAGCAGCCGCAGGCACTTACGTTGCGAAATCTTACGATCGACGACGGCGAGCGGCACGCCCGGATCATGGTTCAGTTTGCCAAGGACAAGCTCGATTTGTCCTTCAGCGGCGAATTGATGCAAGAAACGATCGACAAAGTTTTTGCGTCCTTCCCCATGCAACATGGCTCGCTGCGAGGCGACATTCAGATAAGTGCCTCGCTGGCAACTCCAATGACGATCGCCGCCCGAGGAGCATTGGACGGGAGCGATCTATGGATACCGTTGGGAGCGGAGAAGACTCGGTTCGAGAAATTTAGCCTCGAGGCAAGTGGAGACAGCGTGCTGGTGCGGTCCGCGGACCTCCTGTGGGGCAAGAGCCGCCTCGCGGTTTCGGGGAAGGTCGCCGGCGCAAAAGGGATCCTGCGGGTGGATTTGGATGTAACCGGCGACCGGCTTGATTGGGAAGAGCTTCAGCGTTCCTTCGGCTCGGGAGGCGAGCAGCGGCAGTCAAAAAATAACGGAATCCTGTCGATTCCGGATGTGGAAGGCACGATTCGTCTCAAGATCGACCGCTTCGCGTTCGACCGTTTCAACGTGAGCACGCTTGAAACAACGGCGGCTATCTCACGGTCTGGAATCAGCGCGGATATCGATCGCGCAATCGTGTGCGGAATTACCGTAACAGGCCGCGTGGATGTGGCCGCCCGGGAGATCGGCCTCGATTTGCAGCTCACAGCCTCGGAAGCACAGCTCGAGCCCGCCACCGTTTGCCTCACAAACCAGCAAAGCGAAGTAAAGGGAAGGTACTCGTTAAGCGCGCGGCTCGCGGCGCGCGGGGCCCAAGGCCGCCTGCTACGGTCTCTCAAAGGCAATTTTGAGCTCAACGCCCATGACGGTGAGTTCATTCGCGCCCCGGGAATCGACGCGACGTTCGATTACCTTAACGCCACGGGTGACTTCAGAGTCGCATTTCCCGACCTAGACAGGGAAACATTTCCGTACCGTTTTGTCGGCGTCAAGGGAAGGATCGAAGGCAAGATGCTTGTGGGCGACGAAGTTCATATTGAGTCGTTCCTGCTCAACTTGAGCGGCCAGGGCAAAGTCGACCTGGAACTAGAGCAGATCGACGGGAAAGGCCTCATCGTCGTTCTTAAACCACTAGACGACGTGATCGCTCGGATACCCGTCATTGGCTCTATGCTAGGCGGAGGCGGATCTCTGGTAGGGATTCCTGTCCGAGTTACTGGACCCCTTGACCGGCCCGACGTCACGTACTTGTCACCGGCGGACGTGGGCGTGGAGCTGTTAAATATCCCCCTGAGAATTCTCAAGATGCCCCTCGGAGCGATGCGCCTTTTTACTCCGAGTGAAGATTTGCGAGATAAGCGCATGATCAAATAAACGCGAGCCAAAAGTTCTGAAAGCACGGTGGTCAGGAAAACTAATAACGGAGGGCTTCATGCGACAATCTTTGAGCTTCAAAATCATCCTCTTATTGGCACTGATCCAAGGACTTGGTGGGCTGTTTAGAGGGTTTAACTGGGTACAGGTTGGCGGAAACCTCTGGGGCCAGGGACTCTTGCTGTTGCCCACGATCGGTGCCGTGGCCATCATGCGCGGCCTGTTCATATCGGCTGTTGCGCTATTGTATGTCTTGTTCGTTGTCGGCGGCCTGCTGGAAAAAAGTTGGGCCTGGTGGTCTTGCCTCACGGCCGTAATACTCAACCTGCTTCTTGTCCTCAGTGCCGTCGTCCAAGGAGCCCCGGTCGTTGAAGCAATCGTCTGGTCCGTCATCCCCGTCATCTTACTATTTTATTTCTTTTCAAAACGCGGATCGGACGCAGTTGAGCGCGCTTAAGCACCCCGGTCAAATAGATGTGGGTGCTTGAGTTTCAAGGCCATGCTGAAGCTTTGGAAGTAAATGCTGTTGCAACAACTCGCGGTGTGAAACCGATTCTTTGACAAGAAAACCGCACTGCAATAGCCGCAGGAACTTCCCATGAAGCAAGAACATACGAGGCGAAGTCGCTTCCTGACACCGGCCGCTGTTGTCGTCGCGTGGATGCTCGTCTGGGGTTGCGTGCGTTCGACGACGCTGCAGGCCGCGGAGCAGCCAAAACCTCCGCCACAAACCGGCAGACCTGGTCCACCCGTTGCGATAGCGGATTCAGAAATCATCCCTCGCGCTGAACAAACCGTAAAGTCACTGCAAAAAATCAGGTCCGAGGTCACGGCCGACCCGACACTGAAATCAATCGAGAGAGATTTTGCCGGCCTCGCGGAAAAGTCCGACCAGCGGCATGAGAGGGATGTGGAAACCATCAGTAAATCGCGCTCCGTGCAGCACCTCAATGAGATCCTACGAGAGTGGAGTCTCGAACAGAGCCAACTCGAGGCGTGGGATCAGGCATTGGCCAAAAGATCGCAGATTCTTGTTGCGCAACAGAAAGATAATCGACCGCATCAGCGAGACCTGGCGAGCAACACAGGTCGCGGTGGAAAAGAAATTTTTCTTCAAAGCGGTCTTGGAGCGAAGAGTCGAGGAGGTTTTGCGCGAAGCCCAAGCCACACGCCTGGTCGTTCAGGAGCACACGACAAAGTTGCTGAAGCTGCAAGGTCAGGTGGCCGATAGACTGGCGACTCTCGCAAAGATTCGAGCGGAAATCGACCAGGCGAGTACGTTCTCGATTTTCTGCGCTATCTCTTGCCGGCTGCGGGCCTTCTGACACGGTTGCTGCTGTTGCTGATCGCGGCCTGCGGGTGCATCGGTCTCGGCTTTCTTTTGCGCTCTCGAGGAACGAAGCTTTCGGTTTCCAGCTCCAGCGAGCGCCTGATGCTGCGCGCCGTACGCCTCATTATGTTGCTATTTGGCGCGTCGGCCATCAGCAATTTTGTCGGCAACATCACGCTCGCCGAGATCCTCGTCGCAATGCCGATCCGCATCGCTTACGCCGCTGCCTTGATCTTCGCTGGCGCTCATCTCTTAATGACGTTGGCTGTGGTGGCACTGCAATCGAGACTGGTCAGTTGGTTGCGTTCAGTGCGCGACCATGGCAAACTCATCGCATTTCGGTGCCGGACAATTATCCGGCTTGCGGCCATCATTTTTTGGACCGTCTTTAGCCTCTACACCGTTGGTGTCCTTGGCGATATTTCGGCCGCGGGAGCAGACTTTCTGCAACTGCGCTGGAAGCTGGGAGCGGCAGAGATTTCCATCAAGGACGTGGCCGTTTTCTTTGCGGTGTTTTTCAGCGCGGCGATCTTTTCACGAATGCTCCGGGTTGTGTTGACCGTGGAGATATTGCCGCGCATCCGTTTGCCTCGCGGGGTTCCCGGGGCCGTGGATGTGCTTGCGCGTTACGGGGTTTTACTGCTGGGCTTTTTCATCGCCTTGGCCGCAGCCGGGGTGGATCTGAGTAAAGTTACCCTTGTTGGTCAGTGCCCTCGGCGTCGGTATAGGGTTTGGTTTGCAAAACGTGGTGAACGACTTTGTTTCGGGTCTCATTCTCGTATTTGAACACCCCGTGCAGGTGGGGGATTCCATCGAGGTTGGAACGATTTTCGGCGAAGTCCGTAAGATTGGTTTCCGCGCCAGCGTGCTGCGCACGCCCGATGGCGCCGATGTCATTATTCCCAATGGCGAGTTGGTGGGGGCGAGATTTATCAACTGGTCCCTTTCGGACCGGCTCCGGAGAATTAGCATTTCCGTCAACGCGGCCTATGGTACCGATCCTGATCGCGTCATAGAAATACTGGTTGGCATTGCGCGAAAGCCCCGCAGTGCTTGCCGATCCTGCGCCGATGGCCGTATTCGATCGGTTCGGTGACAGTGCGCTGGTATTTACTCTGCTTTGCAGGTCCTTCGTCGATACTTTTTTCATTACTCGGAGCGAACTAACAATCTCGATTAATAATGCTTTTAAGGAGGCGGGCATAGAGGTGCCGTTCCCACAACAAGACGTGCATGTTCACTGGCCCGACGGCTCCACTGCCGGAGTCGAGTCTATGGCGCGGCTGAAGGGGTCGAATCAACTCAAAAGCGATGAAGATCCTCCGTTAATTTCAGGGGCGGCAGCTCTGGCGAAAAAGTGACATGAAATATGCTGCTCAAGACACCACGAAACCACAGAGGAATTTGTGCGAGTGGAAATGAAGTAAGGGGCGGGTCGCGCCACTCGGGAGTTCGACCGCCTAACGACTGAGCGCGGAACGAGCTTGTTAAGGCACTTCCAGGACATGACGCAGGAGGCATTCTCGGTGTGAATGTCGCAATACGAATTCTCATCGGAGTCATCGTCACGGCGATGACGATTTGGGGCGCGGGCATGCTCTATTTCTCGCCGCTGGTGCCGGATCGGTGGCGACCGCTCGCGGCGGGCGCCTACGCGTCGCTTATGCTGATCGCTTTTGTATTTCTGCCGCGGCGCCAGCGTACCTTGCTCGTTTCGGTCTGCGCGTTTGCCGTGCTCGTCGTATTGTTTTTTCGGGTCCCCGCGTCGAATGATCGCGATTGGCAGGCGGAGGTGGCAGTGACCCCTTATGCCACGATCAACGGTGATCTGGTGACGATTCACGGCGTGAGAAATTTTGACTACCGGACCGAGACGGATTTCACGCCGCGCTGGGAAACGCGAACCTACGATTTGAGCAAGCTCGACTCGGCGGACATCATCGCTGTTTACTGGGCCGGCAAGGCGATTGCTCACGTCATGGTGAGCTTCGGCTTCCAGGGCAAAGACTATTTGGCGGTGTCCATCGAGACGCGCAAGGAAAAGGGCGAGGATTACTCGACCCTCGCCGGATTCTTTCGCCAATACGAGTTGGTTTACATCGTTGCCGACGAGCGTGACGTGATCGGCGTCCGCACGACTTATCGCCGGCCGCAGGAAGACGTTTACATCTACCGCACGCGCGCGCCGCTCAGGAACATTCGCCGTATTTTTCTCGATTACCTCCACACGATGAACGACATGCACAAGCGAGCGCGTTTTTACAATACGCTGACAACCAACTGCACGACCAGCATTCTCATGCACACGCGCATGAACCCGGAGTCGCCGCCGATGTCCTGGAAGATTTTATTGAGCGGCTACGTGCCCGAATATCTTTACGAGCTGGGCCGCATCGATAACACGAGACCGTTCGTCGAGCTGGAGCGGATCTCGCGCGTAAACGAACGGGCTCACGCTGCCGGCGAGGATGGCGCTTTTTCACAACGTATCAGAGAGGGCTTACCTAACCCAGGTGTCATGCCATGAAATTATTTGGACTTCATAAAAATTTGCCGCGCCGGCTGATCGAGTTTATTTCGATTGCTGCTTTACTCTGCCTCTCCGTAGGGTGCGCGACGCCGATTGGCGTAAGCTACGTCGATCGCCGTGTCGCGTATCATTCGCTTACCACGAATGTGCTTTCCACGGAGAGGATTAGCTCGTTCTCCGGGCGCGAGCTGATCAATTTTAACCTCCACCAGGAATTCGAAGACAATCCTCAAAAGGCGCTTGCCGATCTGCATTCGGGGTTGGCGCCAAGAGGCGACGAGGATCGCATCTTCGCCTTGGCCGAGCTTTCTTTTCTTCACGCCGAGAACAGCGGCGAGCGATCCTATTATCTAGCGTGCGCGGTGTATGCGTATGCGTTTCTCTATCCGGGGCAGCAAGGGACGCCGCCACGGGGAATCGACCCGCGACTGCGGTGGGCGGTAGATCTCTACAATCAGTCTCTCACCCAGGCCGCGAAATCGGACGAAGGCGCATACGCCATACCGATGGGCGGTAAGTTTAAATTGCCTTTTGGTGAGCTTACGGTCGAATTCGAGGAGCGCGATCTAATATGGTCCGGCTTCCGCCTGAAGGATTTCGTTCCCGCAGCAGACCTCGAAATACGCGGTCTACGCAATCGTTATCGAACTCCTGGGATCGGCGCCGCTCTCGCCGCGTCGATCGAGCCGCTCGAGGCGGCCACGGGCACACAGTCCCTGCGGATTCCACCCCGGCTGAAAATTCCGGTCACAGTGTTTTTGCGTCTTGATGATCCGCGCACGGCACTGACTTCAGGAAAGTTGCGCGGCAAACTCGAATTTTACACTCAGGACTCCAGGAGAACGCTCACGATCGAAGACGTCGAAATCCCGATCGAGTACGAGACGACCTCCGCCCTAGCCTTAACGCTAGAAGGCGCGCCGGTTTGGGACTTTGAGATCGCCGGTTTCCGCTCCGGCGACTTTGCCCTCGCTGGGGCAAATTTGCGCGAAGGACTGTTCATGCTGCACCCGCACAAAGCCGGCCGTACCCCGGTGGTGCTCGTGCACGGCACAGCCTCGAGCCCGGCGCGCTGGGCGGAGCTCGTCAATGAATTGGAGAACGACCCGCGATTTTGGGAGAATTACGAGATTTGGCTGTTCATGTACAATACGGGAAATCCGATCGCCTATTCGGGGATGCTCTTGCGCGACGCTTTGTCGCAGCTCGTTAAAGAGTTGGACCCCGATGGCAAGGAACCGGGTCTTAGACAAATGCTCGTCATGGGCCACAGCCAGGGAGGACTGCTGACCAAGATGACAGTTATCGACAGCGGCACGCGTCTCTGGCCTTTCAGCGTGCCGCCGGAAGAGTTGGATGTTGACGTGGAAACGCGCGAGCTTCTTACCCACGCGCTCCTGATCAAGCCTCTGCCGTTTGTGCGCCGGGTCATATTTATCGCAACCCCGCATCGAGGCAGTTACCAGGCTCTCGGTGTTCTGGGGAACCTCGCCTCTTGGCTGGTGAATCTGCCGGGCCGTTTTACTAAGTTAAGTCTCCAGCTTTTGACGCTGCAGCGGAAGGGATTTCTCCTCGGTCCCACGAGCGGCATCCCGACCAGCATCGATAACATGAACCCCAACAATCGCTTCATCCAGGGTTTATCGGCAATTCCCATCGCAGATGGAGTCGTCGCCCATTCCATCGTTGGCGTTGAGGGCGGGGGCCCGCCGGCAGAGGGAGGAGACGGAGTGGTAAAATATTCGAGCGCGCATATCGACGGCGTCGAATCGGAGAAGATTGTGCATTCGGGACACTCGATGCAGGGTAATCCAGAGACGATTCAAGAAGTGAAGCGCATCCTGATCGAGCACGCAAACAGCCTGCCTTGATTCACGGCGAGGATTAGCCCGTAAGCATCGCAACGATGGTCAATCGATCAAGATCGACAGGAAACAAATCATCCAGACGGTACCAACGACCGGCATCCCATTTCGTCTCAGATCAAGGGTTACGGATATTTTTGACTAGGGTCAATATTACTCACGGTGATTTTTGACTTGGGTCGAAAATGTTCATGCTGCGGTTATTCGGGTGTCCCGGAAATTCGCTGGTGGACAATGGTCGCTTTGGTCATCCCCGTGTCTCGCCTTGGCCCTTCATGCTTACGGAACCGGCAGCGGTCCTCATTCACATCTTCCGCTTGACTGCTCCGGGGAAAAGGCCGTGCTTGGCAAGAAATTCGAGCATGAAACGATCGAACAGCCAGGGCTGCTCGATCTGACAGGCATGGCCGGCTCCGGGTAGAGTCTTCAATTCGCAGTTGGGTATACGCTCCTGCAGCGCGAAGGCGCGTTGATGGCTGCCGTCCTCGCTGCCGGTGAGGATGATCGTCGGGCAGGCGATGCGCTCATGATGGCCGTCCGGATAGGGCTGCGCGAGAGCTTTGAACTGGTGGATGATCGTCTGCACGTCGGCGTGTTGGTTCCGTTCGGTGAAGAGGTTGGCGAAGAAATGCGCCAGCGGCGTCGTGCGAAACGCCGGGCTCAGATCCTCGAACGTGTAGGCCCAGCGATACTCGATGCCGTTGGCGGTGTAGTTATCGATCCTTCCCTTGGTGAATTCCTTGGTGGGGTTGTAGCCGGTGCCCGGCAACACGAGTGCGGCAGTTTTGTCCGGCCGCTGGTGGTACATGTAGGGAGCGATCGACGAGCCGACCGAACAGCCGACCAGAATCGCTTTCTCGCCCGGCGCCGCGTCGTCGATCACTTCCCAACAGGCCTCGGCCATGTCGGTCATCGTCAGCCCGGCGTCGGCTTTGGGCGAGCGGCCGTATCCCGGGATGTCGATGGCGATGCAGCGGTACCAGGTCGATAGGTGCGCCATCTGAAAAATCCAGCACGACTGGTCCATCGGGTTGGGATGGATAAAGGCGATCACCGGTCCCGTACGTCCCATTCGTTCATAGTAAAGCGGTCCGTTAATGTGCTCCGCCATGATATTCCTCCTTCTTGATCAGGCTGTTGAAAAACACCCATATGCCGATCGTCCTGAGCACGGTCGAAGGGTGCGCTCAATCGGCTCGCTCCAACGTACTGTCTGACGTACGCCTCCGCTCGCCGATGCTTCGCGCGCCTTGCCTCTGGATGTTTTTGAACAGCCTGAAATCAAAGTTTCGTTTCGGGTTTCTAGTTTCCAGAAGCAAAAACCTGGAACCAGGAAATTGACAACGAAAATGCGCGCGTCTTGCATCTGAGACCTTTTTGAATCCTCTGTCAACATTGTTCTTCATGAGAATGCCCAAATCTAATTGCCCCAATAATCCGAGTCACAACGTATGTTCGGTCGCTATAGTCCAGCCGAGCTTTATCCCTTAATCGCCGTCCGCGCCTCGTTGTAGAACTTGATTGCTCCCGGCCTTTGCGGGATAAAGCGCTGAGTATGACTCGGAGCGGCGACGAATACGCGCGCGGCCTGCGCGATGGCCGCACGGTGCTCTTGAACGGCGAGCGAGTGGCCGACGTGACGACGCATCCGGCCTTCGCCGCCGCCATACGCACCGTCGCCGAGCTCTACGATCTTGCCCACGATCCGGCCAACCGCGAGCTGATGACTTACCGGTCGCCGCGCGATGGCCGGCCGATCAACAAGTCGTGGCTGGTGCCGCGCACTCGCGAGGACTTGGCGGCACGGCGGCGCGCGATAAAATTCTGGGCTGACGCGAGCTACGGCTTTCTCGGGCGCTCTCCCGATCATGTCGCGTCGTTTTTCGCCGGCTTCGCGGGCTCGCCGGCGTTTTACGCGCGGGCTGGGCAACAATTCGCCGATAACCTTTCGCGCTTCGCCGCCAAGGCCGCCGACGAGGACCTGTATGTCACCTACGCCATCGTCCATCCCAGTGTCGATCGCGCCAAACCGGCGCACCAGCAGGCCGAGCCCTACCTCTACGCCGGCGTTGCCGCCGAGCGTGACAACGGCATCGTGATTCGCGGCGCGCAGATGCTCGGCACGGGTTCCGTGATGTCCGATTACGTGCTGCTGACGGTGATTTTGCCGCTCAAGCCCGGCGACGAAGATTACGCAATCTCCTGCGTGGTGCCTAACGGCGCGCCGGGCCTGAAGCTCTACCCGCGCCGTCCGTATGCGCTCGGACCCACCGGCGTGTTCGACTACCCGCTGTCGAGCCGCTTCGACGAGTCCGATTCGCTGGTCGTGTTCGACGATGTCTTGGTGCCGTGGGAAGACGTGTTCATCTACAAGAATATCGACCTCACGGCCGGTCAGTTCAGCGTGACCGCGGCGCACGTGCTCGGCAACACCCAGTCGCACATCCGCTCGTGGGCCAAGCTGCAATTCCTGGTCGGGCTGGTGAAACGCTGCATGGACTTGAGCGGGCGCTCGGCTAGCAGTGAGACGATCGCCCAACTCGGCGACCTCGCTACCCGCGTTTCGCTCGTGGAAGGCATGATCCTCGGCGCCGAGGCCGCGGCCGAGCCCGATCGCTTCGGCGTGATGCGCCCCAAGGATTCTCTCCTTTACGCCAGCCAGGTGTTCCAGCAGGCGATGTATTCCACACTGCTCACCCACATCCGCGGGCTAATGGGCGGGAGCCTGATTCAGTTGCCGGCGACGGTAGGTGAGCTGCGCGCGCCTGGCTCGGCGGCGGATATCAAGCGCTACGTGCGCTGGCCGAAAGCGACCGGCAGCGAGCGGGTGAAGCTTTTGAAGCTCTTGTGGGACGCTCTCGGCTCGGAGTTCGGTTCGCGTCATCTCCAATACGAGATGTTTTACGCCGGCGAGCCCGCCGCTATTCAAGGCCGCGAGTTCCGCAGCTTCGATTGGGCGGCCGCCGAGGCCTTGGTCGATCGCTGCCTCGCGGGTTACGACGAGGAAACCGCGTAGCATTTTGTCGCTATCGTGATCGTCTACTCATCCAAACCTGTCATGGGATTTGTTCGCCTAAGTCAACCAGTTCCGCAAATGTAATTTCTGCCGCTGGTTGAACTTCAGCCGATTTCGTACTGCTGGCGTTACTCGCGGGCACGGGCGAATTGCTCTTCGCCTGCGCATAGCTTTGGTCCGTCGCGAGACCTGTTAACATGAACTCAGGCACTCCTTAGAGCCTGCGAGAAATGCGGCACGTCGGAGGTACATCGTCATGAAATTAGGACTTCAGATACCGTCTTTTACTTGGCGGGGAGGCGCGGAGGGAATGGGCCCGACTCTTTCGCGCATTGGCATAGCTGCGGAGGAAGCCGGTTTTTCGAGCCTCTGGGTCATGGACCATTTTTTCCAGATCGAGATGATCGGCAAGCCTGAAGAGCCGATGCTCGAAGCCTACGGCACGCTGAATTATTTAGCGGCGGTGACCAAGCAGATCCGCCTCGGCGCGCTCGTCACCGGAGTGATTTATCGTTACCCGGGCATTCTGGTTAAAACCGTGACGACTCTCGATGTCCTTTCGGGAGGCCGTGCGTATTTCGGCGTTGGCGCGGCGTGGTTTGAGCGCGAGGCCATTGCGCTCGGAGTGCCGTTCCCGGCGATGAAAGAACGTTTCGAACGGCTTGAGGAAACCGTGCAGATCGCGCTGCAGATGTGGTCGGGAAAAGTCGCACCGTTTACAGGTAAGCATTACCGGTTGGCGGAGACGCTCAATTCGCCCCAGCCAATCTCCAAGCCGCACCCGCCGATTATGATCGGCGGCACGGGTGAGAAAAGGACGCTGCCGCTGGTCGCCAAGTACGCCGATGCTTGCAATCTTTACGCGTTCGAGAGTTCGGATGTGGTCCGCAGGAAGCTCGATGCGCTGCGGCGGTACTGTGAGGCGATCGGCCGGCCCTTCGAGGAAATCGAGCGCACCGCCATCGGCAGCATTGATCTTCGCAAGCACGCAATGAGCGTACGCGAAGCGATCGCTTACTGCCGTGGCGTCGGTGATGCCGGTATCCAGCACTTGATTGTAAGTATGGCGGGAGATCATGAGCTCACGCCCATCGAATTAATCGGGAGCGAAGTCATTCCGGCAGTGGCGGATTTGTAAAAGAAGTTGAGAAACCTCGTTCAAGATGCTCAAAATGTTCAATCGCTTTTGCTCCGTTCAAATCGTTCAAGTCGTTCGCGCCTGAGCTACGGCGAAGCTAGCTTGATTGACGGCTCCGTCAGCCTGCCCGCCGGATAATCGAGTTAGCGCCAAAAAGTGCCTCTCTGCGCCAAATTTTCTCAAGGAACGGAGTCCGCCTGCACAGAAATGGGTTAGCCCGTTTTTTCCCATTCACGACTATGACGGATGTTTGATTTGAGATTCGGGTGCCCCTCGTTGACAAAGAATTTATCCATGTATATGAGTCAACACGAAACTATTACGGGGTGGTTTCACTTCGATGCCGTTTATGGGGTGAATGCCATGGGAACAAGAAGATGCATCTCTACTCCTAATAGAATCCGCTGCCCGCGATCGCTCAGCTTCGGCTCTCACAGCAAAGGCCAAACGTTAGTCGAATTCACGCTTATCTTCGTTCTACTTATAATCGTCGCCTGGATTCCCGCCGATTTCGGTCTGGCGTTTTACACCGGTCAAATTGCCCAGAACGCCGTGCGCGAAGGCGCGAGAATTGCCGCGGCAGACCCCAATCTTCCCGCCGCGGTCACCGTCACTTCATGCACTATGCCTGGCTGTTATACGGCAGGGAACATTTATAACGAGACCGCCGCTCGCTTACCAGCGGCGCTACTAGGTACAGCGACGATCAACGTCGAATATCCAGCGCCCGGTTCGGCGGGTTGTAATCAACTGGTCAGGGTTAGGGTGTCCGGACAGTACCCGTATTTTTTCTATAAGGTTCTTCGTTTCATCGGTGTGACGGTGACGGTTCCCCCGATGCAACGTTCCACCAGTATGCGCTGGGAGCATCAGACGCCGTGCAATCCGTTCTAGTGGCACGGAGCAGGAGCGAGACATGAAGATCCTGTCAAAACTGTATGCAGCGCTCAAAGGCGCGAAGGGCCAAAGCATTGTGGAAATTTCGCTGATCACTCCGCTGCTCTTGGTCGCGCTCTATATCCCGATGGATTTCGGCATCGCATTTTTCGTATCCAACATTGCGGGAACCGCGGCGCGCGATGCGGCTCGCATCGGCAGCGAAATGGGAAAATCGGGAGGGAACGCGGACAACCGGAACTTTACCACGACTGAAGCGGTTACGGTTAGAGATGGGCTTATCCCCAAGTTGCCGGCGTATCTTTCCGACAGGTCGATCACCGTAAAATTTTACGAGGACACGCCGGCGGATTGCATGGAGGTTGTCGAAGTCACGGTTGCAGGGGATTACAGTTTCTTCTTTTATCAAGTGCTCCGTTTATTCGGCGCCACGGTTACCAATCCCAAGACGATATCGCGCAGCGCGCAGATGCCGTATCGCTATCAATCCTACGCCAACGGAACCCGCTGTACGGGGGCGTCGGTGAACGTGACTTATGAGGATGTCTAACACAGGCCGCGGGAGGATTTCATGAGACCGAATCGAAATGAACGAGGCAGCGTGCTCGTTTTCGTGACTCTGATGATCGTTCTGCTTATGATCATGGTTGGAATGGGGTTGGACACGGGACATCTTGCCTACATTCGCTCGCAGGGCCAGCCGGCGGTTGATGCAGCGGCGCTCGCCGCCGCCTCGGCAATACCCACCGGTCTTCCTGCGAATGTGCACAGCCGGGCCGCGGAGTTAAACTATGTCAAAGGCAGTAACGACGGCGGCAACAATTATTTGAATAGCCCGAACAACCTTATCGGCACTAATAGTGTCACGTTGATCAACTATAACGCCGCCACCGGCGATATCGCGATGGCGACGGGAACATCGAGTAGCTCGACGGGAAATGCGAATGGAGTACGGGTCGCGCTCGAGGCAAGCAATCCGTACGGCGGCAGCGTGGGCGGCGCCATGAAATCGCCCTTGTTCTTGACGCCGATCTTTAATCTGTTCGGTCAAACGGTTGGTCGAACGCAGAACGTGAGCGTAAGCGCCGTGGCGGTCATTCAAGCGGTACCGGGCATGCCCATCACCATTGCCGGATGCGCACCAACAAGCGCTGGATGCACTGGGGGCATGGGGACGGAGGCGAGTCCATATACAAACTGCAAACTTTTACAGGTCGACAGTAGTAACAACGGGAACAATCCCAATAACGATTGGGACAACGGCAAGTTTCAGGACTCCGGGTGGACGACGTTTAACATCCAACCCGCGAATGCCCCAACGATCAAGGCGCTCGTCGGCAATAATTCGACCTGTGGAAATATTCCGGGAGTCAATATCGGCGCGGGCTGTATCCATCTCAACAACGGGCAAATTACCCCTGTGCTTACAACGTTTGAACAGGTTTATAAACACAACGATGACGGTCTCAGCGGCGAATCCACCCCGCCTTTTGAAAATGATTGGGGAATCATACCCGTCGTTAGCTCCAACATCGGTAATTTCAATCAGTGCGAACCGGTAGTGTCATTCGCGAAATTCGGCATTAGGGATGTCGTTAAGAACGGCAGTGATAAATGGCTTCTGGGCGACCTCATCTGTAATTGGGATATCAATAGAGTCGGCGGGACCGGGTGCTACACGACAAGACTGGTGCGGGATACAAAGTCAGGCATGTAGCGTCAAACTCATACCCAGCCAAAATTTGTCATCGTCTTCATGAAGGGAGCTCCGGGGTCGGGGCCGGCGAACCATCGGCCGGGCTTGCTCTGTGACTTCGACCAACTTTGAGCTCGCCAAGCTCCTTGCCAGCCCGTTTGAGATCATCTTTTAAGTAAGCAAAAATAGAATCGATCCCATTCAAAATAGACTGCGAGGAGCATCGACGATGGCAGATCGCAAATTGACCATGGCTTTATCCCACTACGACCGGCACATTCCGCTGTTCGATGGGTCGGTGCGCGCGGACGGCGCCGACCTGCAAGTGCTGGAAGTCGGCCAGTCGCATCCATTGAAACATGGTCAGGACCGCCATGAGCGCATGCTGCAAAAGGGTGAGAGTTCGACATCTGCGAGTTGTCGCTGTCGTCTTATCTAATCGCCAGGAGCCGCGGCATGCCTTTTAACGCGATCCCGGTATTTCCGCGGAGACTGTTCAGCCTCTCGCAGATGTGGGTCAACGCGAATACCGGGATCAAATCACCGCAGGATCTTATCGGCAAAAAAGTCGGCCTGAGCACGTTTCAAACCACGCTGTCCGTGCTGGGAAAAGGGGACCTGCAGGCCGAGTACGGCGTGCCGTGGCGCGAAATCGACTGGTACCTTTCCAAGGACGAGGCCGTGCCGCTCAAGCCGATCGACGGCGTCAAGACGCAGCTTTTGAAGCCAGAAGACCGTGCCCGCAAAAGTGAAATGCCCGACTTGCGGCAAAGAAGTCCCGTGGGGAAATAACCCGCATCGGCCGTTTTGTTCGGAACGCTGCCGGCTCATCGATCTCGGCGCCTGGACGCAGGAGCGCTATCGCATTCCAGGGAATGAGAGAGACTTCAATTTCGACGATGATGACGACGACGATGATGAACGACAACGATGAACATTGACTCGCGCAAAGCATCGAACCTCAGTGATATTTCCCTTGAAAGTTGTCACCCTTGAATGTTTCCATCGGGCCTGCCCGCAGCCATGCAGGCGGGTCCAGTGCGAAATTTGCCTGGATTCCACTTCGACAAGCTCAGTGTGGTGAGCCCTAGTCGAACCACCGCCAAATGCATGCGGGAATGACGGACTAAGGAGTCTCAACATTACTGCGGGGAATTACACCGCCTTTGAGATTAATCTCAGTTTGTTTCAGATTTTGATCTTCGAATTTCGGATTCGCCGAGTTATAGTAGCGCCAATTCACTTCCATGAAAATTCATCCAACCGCAGTCATTGATGCCAAGGCCGAGATCGATTCCGATGTGGAAATCGGCGCCTACACCGTCATCGAAGGACCGGTAAAGATCAAACGCGGCACGCGCGTGATGGCGCACGTGTATCTTACCGGTTGGACGGAAATCGGCGAAGACAACGAGATTCACCCGGGCGCGGTGCTCGGCGATGCGCCGCAAGACAAAGCGTATGGCGGAGAAGAAACTTATCTTCGGATCGGCGCGAAAAATATTATTCGCGAGCATGTGCAAATCCATCGCGGCACCGCCGCCGGCTCGGCGACGATTATCGGCGATAATAATTTCCTGATGGCGACCGCCCACGTCGGTCACAACTGCCGGCTCGGCGATAATATAATTCTGGCCAACGGCGCTTTGCTTGGCGGTTATGTGGAGGTGGGCAACAACGTCTTCATTTCCGGCCACTGTGCCGTCCACCAGTTCGTCAAGATCGGCGACTATGCGTTGATGCGCGGGCTCAGCGCGACGAGCCGCGATGTACCGCCTTTCGCCGTCATCGACTGGCAGCACACAGTCAGAGGCGTTAACGTCGCGGGGCTAAAACGGGCTGGATTCGACGATAAAAGAATTCGCGCGATTCGCGAGGCTTTCCGAATACTGTTTCGGCAAGGACGAAATCTCGCGCTGGCGGTAAAAGAAGTAGAGAAATCCGGCAGGGTCAACCACGACGTGTCGGCCCTGCTGGATTTTATTAAGAGTTCGAAACGCGGGGTTTGCTTCGGTGCTAGCGAGTTGCGGTCGTAGCCGATGAAGCAAGATCGGCCCGCGGCGCGGTCTCGGGCGGCGGCGCGCCGACGAAATATATCGGCTCGGTCCCCTTCAAGTGATTCGGCGTAACGACGTAGTGGCCGCCTATCGCGGGATAGATGATGCTGTTGGCAACATCAGCTCTACCGCCGGTCAGCACGTAACCAAGTCCGCCGGTCAGCAAGCCTAATCCCGCGTAGGTCACCTTCGCCGGGATATAGAACACGCTCGCCAGTGCCGCTCCCACACCGTAACCGGCCTCCTCGCTCACGGGCTGTTCAGCGGCTTGATTACTCGAATCCGCCGTTTGCGCGTAAACCGGAGTCGCCATCACGGCAACCAATGACGCCAGGGCAATGCCCTTAAGCAATTGTGTTTTCATGGCCCGAACATATATCAGACGGTGTGCTACTGTCAATAATCTTATTTTAAAAAACTTGGACCGGCCATTTTTTTTTGGCCAACTGATCGTCGTGGAATCAGCACGGTGAAATCATCGATTCACACCATTTTGCCGCCTGTTCATAGCCTCGGAAGCGAGGACATTCTTCTCCGCGGTTCAATCGGCGGGTTGGCCCCCTCCGAAGTGAAGAACGAGCGACGAGGCCATTGTGCGCAAGGAGGGAGCCGTCGATGATTGATCGCGCTCCAGCTAGGGCGCGATGGCCCGGCCAAAGTTAGGTTTGTGTTAAGTTCCTGTCCTGGATCCGCCGATTGAGTCATCCGCGGCAAGAGGAGGCGCCGGTTCTCATTGACGACCACAAGCGGCGTTTGCTAGCATCCGTCCTGTCGTTATCCTGGAATAGCCGCGTGTCTCAAATAGAACAGCCTCTCTCGAATGCTTCGACTCCACTGTCCGCGGGTTGGGGTGTCAGGGTCGCCTATTTCATCCTGAACCGTACGCCGCTGGGCAAGCTGGTTCGTTGGGTAGCGGGAATTAAATCCTCGGTCCACGTAAAACTCGTCACCGGCTTCTTTATCGTGATCCTGCTCTTCGTTGCGATGGGAGCGTTGAGCCTGCAGGCGACCAATACCGTGTCACAACAAAGCGACTTGCTGGAACAGGCCCACAAACGAGTTGAGTGGTCGCGTCAGATCCAGCATGCGCTCGCGCTGCAGATGAATTTTACCGCCATGGCGCTGCTCCTGCGGGACGAAGTTACGGTGGAAAAGATCCTGCGCGAAAACAACCGCTTCAACAATACGCTGGCGTTGATCGCCGAGGCGGCGGTCCCGGAGGAACAGGAGATCATCGAGCGAATCCGCGTCGCCCAGGGAGAAGCTCTCTCCGCGGTCGCCGATATTGCGAATCTGTTGCGCGACGAAAAGGTGAACGAGGCCATGAATTTGCAGCTGGGCAAGGGATATCCGCTCTATGAGAAGATTGCTGGTTTGGTCGATCAGGTGGTGGCCATCGAACAGGCCAAAATGACCGGTCTGAGAGCGAGCGTCGCCGCGGCGACGCAAAGAACGCAGTTACTCATGGTCGGTTTCGTGGCAAGCTCGATCATCTTGGCGCTCGTGCTCGGCTTCGTGATCTCTTGGTCATTCATTCTTCCGGTGCGCGAAGCCCATGGTTTTTTGAACGAAGTCGCCAACGGCAACTTTCAAGCCAGCATCAACGTGCCGAACCGCGATGAATTCGGAGTCCTGGCCGACCAAATGAACCGGATGAGCCGGCAGTTGGGCGTTTTGTACGAGGACCAGCGCGCGCATACGCAAGAACTCCAAAGATTAAACCAAGACCTGCAAGACGCCAGCAAGGCGAAATCGGCGTTTCTCGCCAATATGAGCCACGAGCTGCGCACTCCCATGAATGCCATCCTGGGGTTCAATGAAATGATTCTTGACGACCTTTACGGTGACGTGCCGGCGCACCTGAGGGAACCGCTCACCGACATTCAAACGAACGGCAAGCACTTGCTCAAGCTGATCAATGACGTGCTCGATCTTTCGAAAATCGAGGCCGGCCGGATGGAACTTGCGTTGACCGAATACTCCGTGCAGGACGTGGTCGAGACCGTGGGAGCCTCGTTGCAATCGCTGGCGGGGGAAAAAGGCATCAATTTCGTAGTCGGAGCTCAACCGGGGATTCCCCTGGCGTTCGGCGACGGCATGCGCATTACGCAATGCCTCTTGAACCTGGCGGCCAACGCGCTGAAGTTCACCAAGGAAGGGAAGGTCGAGGTTTGGGTCGAGCAGAAGGGTGAGATGCTGGATTACCGTGTCTCGGACACGGGGATTGGCATCCCCGAAGACCGCATCGGACGGATCTTCGGGGAATTCGAGCAGGCTGATGCCGCCGTCGCGCGGGAGTTCGGCGGGACCGGACTGGGATTGAGCATCACGAAAAAGTTCGTGGAATTGCACGGCGGCCGCATTCGAGCCGAAAGTGAGTTGGGTAAGGGCTCGACGATTTCCTTCCAGATTCCGTTGCGGGTGGAGCAAGGGAGCGCATCGTGAGTAACAAAACCATCCTTTATGTCGAGGACAACGAGTACAATCTCAAGATCGTCCGGCAACTGTTGAGCCGCACGACTTACCGTCTGATCGAAGCGATGGATGGCGAGCAAGGGGTCGCTGCCGCGCGCCGCGAACTCCCCGATCTTATCCTGATGGACATTCAGCTGCCGAAGATATCCGGGCTCGATGCGACCCGCGAACTGCGTGGCGATCCCAAGACCGCCAACATTCCGATCGTTGCAATCACCTCGTTCGCTCTCAGCGGGGACAGCGAGAAGGCCAAGGATGCGGGCGCCACGGCTTATCTGGCGAAGCCCTATAGCCCGCGCGAGCTGCTTCAGCTCATCCGGCAATTGGCTCCGGAAAACTGAGCCGCTAAACGCAGAAGTCACATGGTCCCAAAGGTTTCCACGCCCAAGGTCCTGGCGGTTGACGACAACAAACAGAACCTCGACGTTCTGACGAAAGCGTTGACGGCGGCGAAGTACGAGATCATCACCGCGACCGACGGACCCACCGCCCTGAAGCTCGTTGAGAGCGATTCTCCGGATTTGATCCTGTTGGACGTGATCATGCCCGAAATGTCGGGCTATGAAGTATGCGAGAAAATCCGCGCCAACGAAGCGAGTCGGCGCTTGCCGATCGTCATGCTGACCGCTCTCAACGAGGTGTCCCATCGCATCCGCGGGATCGAAGCAGGCGCGGATGATTTCCTGAGCAAGCCCTTCAACCGCGAGGAGCTGTTGACCCGCGTCAGATCATTGCTGCGGATCAAGTCGCTTTATGATGACATCGAAACGAAGAATCATCTGTTGCGCACTCTCTTCGGCCGCTACGTCTCGGAAGAGGTTGCAGCGGACATCGTCGCCAATCCCGGGCGTCACTTGAAATTGGGCGGGGAAAAGCGCGAGGTCACCGTTCTCTTCGGCGACTTGCGCGGCTTCACCCCGTTGGCCGAAACCATCGCGCCCGAGGACGCCGTTACGATTCTTAATGTTTTTCTGACCCATGTGGTCGATATCGTCTTCGCCCATGAGGGCTCCCTCGACAAATTTCGCGGCGACGGCTTTATGGCGTTTTTCGGAGCTCCGATCCATCACGCCGATGATCCCGCCAACGCCGTCCGCTGCGCTCTGACTTTGCACGAGCGGTTGAAAGGCGTGACGTTCGCTGAATTTCCCGACTTGCGCCTTCAGATGGGCATCGGCATCAATACGGGGACCGTTATTGCAGGCAACATCGGATCGGAACGGCGAGCGGATTACACGGTGATCGGGGACGAAGTGAACGTTGCTCAGCGTTTTGAAGCAAGCGCCGGGCCAGGACAGACCCTCATCACGGGGGCCACTTATGAGCGGGTCAAAGCGCACGTGGAGGTGCGCGAGCTTGGCGTTTTGCGGGTTAGCGGCAAACAAGATGGCGTCCGCGCTTACGACGTGCTCAGGTGGCACGAGAGCGAGCGTTGAATCGGACCGGAAGCGCAAGCGCGCAACCGACAGACCATGATCGGGAGGGTTCCACATGATTAGAAAACACAGACAGCGATTTATCCGGGCGATGGCGGTGGTCGGACTCGCGTTAGCTCAACTGCTGGCCGGCGGCATGGCGTCCTCGGCGTCGGGAGGACAAGCGGAACAGTTCACTCCCGAGTTCAGGGTATTGCGCAAATCTTTCGATCCCAAACATACGCCGAAAATCACCGCGCCGGAGAAGGTCAAGCGCGGCGAATGGTTCGATGTAACCATCACCATCGGCGAAGGAGGCGAACATCCTTCCCTGAGCGAGCATTTCGTTCGGTACATCGCCTTGTACATCGATACGGCGGAAATCGCCCGGGTGTATCTGCACCCGGTCTACTCCTACCCCAAAGTGACTTTTACCATCGCGCTCGATGAGGGCGGATCGCTCCGCGCGGTGGAAGAGCCGACGCACTCGGCCGCGTGGGAAGCCTCGAAAAAGATTGTGGTGGTGCGTTAGTTAGTTTTACGTACAATCGCTACGAAAATCGCCATCAACTGGTCCGCCTCGGTTGCCAAAGGCTCCAATTGATCTCGCTCAGACAATCTTGCTCCTTCCAGGAGCTCCAGCCAATACGCTGTCTCCTCAAGTTCCTGCATGCCACCTTCTATCTTGCTAATGAACTCTGGGTTGGACTTGGCTCGTTGCGCCTCCCGAAAGTGTGCTCCCACGGAGGTACCAGTTTCGTTCCAATGGTTCAGCTTGCCGGCACTTTGGCCACGGGCTTACCGCGGAGCCCCTCATCGACAAGCTGCCCGAGGAAGCCGGCGAATGGCGCGATGTTCTGCCGCACGCTCGCTTCTTCCAGAGCGGCCATGAAGGCGTCGCGCCGTTCCAGCGGCACCACTGTCCAGGGGTATCCGCCGGCCGCGAGCATCACGTTCATGAGGAACCGGCCGATACGGCCATTGCCGTCCATATAGGGATGGACATAGACGAAGATGAAATGGCCGAGCACAACCCGCACTGACGGCTCGGCCTCCTGCGTCAGCATTTCGCCGCGCTGATTGCCAGCTCGCCCGCGCTCTTCGAGAACAATCCTACGGACGCGCGCGCCGCGCTTGCGGCGATCCGCGATGCTTCTGAAGTATTGGACCGTCTAGTGACTGAGCTAGTTTTTCCTGCGGCGTTGCCATGAAGTCGTCCTATTTTTAGGTTTTGGCGCTGCGTGAGTATTAGGTTATTATGCTGTGTTATTATTAGGCTATTATGCTGTATCATTTTTAGGTTATTGAGTCGAGTGAAATTCGATTTTACCCATTGTGGTGGAATTAGCCGTTAAAACAATAACTTGGTGAGTGGACGGCCTCCACATCACCGCTATCACGTCGCCAGAGACGGTCTCGATATTTCGCTGAACGGTTGAACACCTTCAACAGTTTCTGATGTCGTTTGCGGCCGAGCTCGCTGAGGAGGACTGGGTAGGCAACCGAACCAATTCTACAGCTCGATGACGCCCATGTCGCCGCGACGCGAAATCTTTGTGCCGTATCGTTGCGACAACCTTGTTACTCGGTCGAGGACGCGCTCGGCGACTTCGCCTTCGGCGAGCACGGGCCTGCCGCGTTGCGGGCGGGGGCGGCCAAAACCTTGGTCAATCGGATAGATTTTAATGTCTTTAAGCTTGCCCCTCCGGAACTCGCAAACCGCAAGCATGTTTTCCCAGTAAGCGGGATCGCTTGGATGGCCCTTTTTGCCGCCGGCGGTGCGGGCGTCGAGAAAGTCCGAAGGCGTGGCGCTGAGATCGAGATCGAAACGCTCGTAAGCGTCGGCGGGGAAAAAGCCGACCGTTTCGTTTTGAAAAATGAAATTGCCGACGCTGTAGAAAATCGGCTTGCCGCGGTAAATCTCAATCCCCATCGGAAAGTGCGAGCCGTGGCCGACGAAAACATCGGCGCCTTCGTCGATGGCCTGGTGCGCGAAGCGGGTGACGAAGTCGGCTGTTTCTTCAAGTTCCGCGCGGCTCCCGGCCGTGAGCAAACTTGCGCCGCCGAACTCGTGGCAATGAGTACTCATGACTACCCAGTCCGCCTGGCGCCGCGCCTCGCGCAGCCATTTTAAATTGTCGCGAAGATCGCGCTCATTGGCGTCGGTGGCGATCGAAAAATTTTCGGCGCGGACGTAGCGATTGCCCAAAAAATTGAGTTCGTCTGACCTGACGTCGGGGATTTCCTTGTCACTGTAGAAATGCTTGCGCGCGCGTTCCTGACTTTTTTCCAGGCCAAGCTCTTGGCTCATGCGCTGCAATTGGGCAAACGCCGCTGCATCGACGCGATAGGTGGTTTTGAAACCGAGCGGATTGACGCCGGGACGGCCGCGCAAATCAGGCCGCTGCTCGCCGGCTTGATTCCAAGGTCTGAACGTCGCAGTTGCCGCAATCAGACCCACGCGTCCATTGGCCGTGTCGAGGTAAGCCGGCGCGCGCGCTTCGGCGAGGTTTCGCCCCGTGCCGGCGTGCGCCATGCCAGCGCTGTCGAGATGTTTAATGTTGGCCAGCACGCCGCCTTCGCCGTAATCAAAAGCATGATTGTTGGCGCAGGAAACCAGATCGATGCCGAGCCATTTCAAGTCTTCGAGCAGCTTCGGCTCGGTGGTCATGAAAGTGCCCTGGGTCATGCCCGGAGTGCCTTCATCCCACGTGTGGACCGTGCCTTCGAGATTGGCGAAGGCGGCATCGGCGCCGCGCAGAATTTCACGCAAAGCCAAAAATCGTTCTTCTTTGAAGGGTGTGAGCCGCCGCGTCAACATCGTGTCGCCCGCCAGGGCGATCGCGAAGTCGGCTTTGCCAGCTTGATAGATCATCTTGACTGTTCGTGGTTGTTAATTTCGCCGATCTGCGGTTTGTATTTACACATCTTGGCGGTCGAGTCAAAAATCCGCTCCTCATGAAACCAAGAGGATTCGCGCTGAGGACGTTCACACGCTTAGCACCGGCTTTGCCAAAACGTCAACTTTAACTTGAGCGCGGCAACGAATTTACCCACGCGCGTCTCACACAGCACCGGTTACCTTGACATCGACCCGCTTTTCTCATAGAAAAAAGTTAATCATCCTGATGAGTTGACTCGAACTTTCACCATACCTTTTCGAGACGACTGGGTATGGTTTTTTTTTAAATACTAGCGATTAATGGATCATCCTTTCTTCCCTTTACTGGTGATTTTCGCGCTGGCGGCGGTGATCGTCTTTGCGCTGCTGCTGGTGGCGAGCAAAGTCGGGCCGAAATCGAGTAATCCGGCCAAGGCGGAACCGTTCGAGTCCGGCAATCCGCCCAAGGGCGATGCGCGCATCCGTTTCTCGGTCCGCTTCTATTTAATCGCGATGCTGTTTCTGATTTTCGACCTGGAAGTCGTGTTTCTCTACCCGTGGGCGATTTATTTCCGCGAGTTGGGAATGTTCGGGCTGGTGCAGATGGCGATTTTTCTCGGCATCCTGACGATCGGTTACATTTACGTGTGGAAAAAAGGAGCCCTGGACTGGGATTAAGTTTGCGTGACTGAGACTAGCGCTCATATCGCCCGCATGCAGCAGCAGCTCGGACCGACGATCCTCGAGGTGTTGCAGGCTCAGGGCGATGATGTGTTGATCCTGGATCGAGCGGGGTTGCGCGAAAGTTTTCGCCTGCTCAAGGACGACAAGGAGCTCGACTACGATTTTCTATCGGACATTACGGCCGTCGATTATTGGCGCAAGAAGGAGCCGCGCTTCGAAGTCGTCTATCAAATTCTTTCGCGCCGGCGGCGCCGGAGTCTCCGCCTGCGCGTGCCGGTGCCGGAAAATGATCCAGCCGTGGAATCCCTGACGCCGCTATGGCGCGGCGCCAACTTTCTCGAGCGCGAAGTGTGGGATCTTTTTGGCATTCGCTTCATCGATCACCCGGACCTGCGACGGATTCTGCTCTACGATGAGTTTGTCGGCTATCCCTTGCGCAAGGATTATCCGGTCAACCTCGTCCAACCGCGAGTTCCTGAGCGCGTCGTCGAAGGGACCTTCGTTGACGAACGCTCGCATGACAAACTGCTGCGTTTGAAAAAATCGCTAGGGAGCAAGATTTAACGGCCACCGGCCAACGCCATGAAGGCTGAAAATCAAGATTTGCCGCTGGATATCATGGAACTGCAAATGGGGCCGTCCCATCCGGCGACCCACGGCACCGTCAAGTTCAATCTAAAACTCGAAGGCGAAAAAGTGCTTAACTGCGACGTCGAGGTGGGCTTCCTGCACCGTGGTTTTGACAAAAGTTGCGAGCAGGCGACTTGGACGCAAGTCATTCCCTACACTGACCGGCTCAATTACGCCTCCTCGCTGATCAACAACGTCGGTTACGCCCTGGCCGTGGAGAAGCTGATCGGCGCGGAAACGCCGCCACGGTGCCAGTATATTCGCGTGATCGTCAGCGAGCTGGCGCGAATCTACGATCATCTGACCTGCTGCGGCATGGCGGCGTCCGAACTGGGCGCGATCACCGCGGGATTTTACATGATCGAGGCGCGCGAGCTGATCATTCGGATCGTCGAGGCGCTGACCGGCGCGCGGCTGACGGTGACCTATGTGCGTATCGGCGGTGTGAAACACGATTTGATCGAGGGATTTGCCGAACGCGTGACCGAAGCGTTTAAGACGATTCGCAAGCTGATCAGTGATTGCGACCGCTTGCTGTCACGCAACCGGATTTTTCTCGACCGCATGTCGAACGTCGGAGTTATTTCTCAGGAAACCGCCTTGAGCTATTGCCTGAGCGGGCCGATTTTGCGCGCCACCGGCGTGAGCTACGACGTGCGCAAGGCGTTTCCCTATTTGGTCTACGACCAACTCGACTTCGAAGTCCCGGTCGGCAGCCGAGGCGATAACTACGACCGCTTTCTCTGCCGCCTTCGTGAAATCGAGCAGAGCATGAAGATCGTCGAGCAGGCTTTGGAAAAGCTGCCGGTGGGGCCGGTGTGGATCGACGATCCGCGTTTTGTTTTGCCGGAGAAAGAAAAAGTCTACGGCAGCATCGAAGGGTTGATGCATCATTTCAAAATCATTATGGAAGGCATCAAAGTTCCGCCTGGTGAAACTTATTTGGCGGTGGAAGGCGGCAACGGCGAATTGGGCTTTTATATCGTTAGCGACGGCAGCGGCCGGCCGTATCGCGTGCGCGTGCGCCCGCCTTGCTTCATCGCCATGGGCGCGTTTCACGAAATGATCAAAGGATACATGGTTGCCGATATCGTGCCGACGTTCGGCATGGTGAACATGATCGGCGGAGAGTGCGACCGTTGAAAAGCGCGAGATTGAGGATCGAGAATTGAGAATGGCAAAAACAACTACGCGGAAACGCGCGCGCAGCCGCAATCCGCGATACTCCATCCTCGATCATCGACCCTAAGGATTATGGCTGTAGAATTTTCATCCGAGGCATTGGGGAAGTTCGAAGCGATCGTGGCGCGCTATCCGAGAAAAGAGGCGGCGATGCTGCCGGCGCTCTATCTGGCGCAGCGGGAATTCGGCCATCTCGGACCCGAGGCGATTGACTACGTCGCCAAGCTGATGGGCCAGACGCCGGCGCGGGTGCACGGCGTGGTGACCTTCTACACCATGTTCAATATGAAGCCTATCGGCCGGCATCATATTCAAATTTGCCGCACCTTGACTTGCGCGCTCGGCGGCGCCGAAAAGATCACCGCGTTCATTATGCAGCAGCTCGGCATCGAGCCGGGGCAGACGACGCCGGATGGACGATTTACCCTGAACGAAGTGGAATGTCTCGCTTCTTGCGGCACGGCGCCGATGATGCAAATTAACGATGATTATTATGAGAATTTAACCGAAAAGAAGGTTGATGAGATTCTTCATTCATTGAAGTGACAGACACACTTGTCGTGTCACTCTGCACGACAGACTGTGTGAAAACTCAACGGAGCCCTTCGACGCGGCTCAGGGCGAACGGCTAATTGCCGATTTGGCAAGAAGTGATCCCGTTCGTGGTGAGCGCCGTCGAACCAGGAACATAGTTTCACACAGTCTCGCGGAGCGAAGAGTATCGGATACTGAACAGGTTGGACACTCAAAAGTAAGATGGAAAAGGTCCTGTTGCGCAACATCGGTGTTCCCGACTCGCATACGCTAGCGAGCTACAAGTCGCGCGGCGGCTATGGGTCATGGCAAACCGTCGTCGAAAGCATGCGACCGGACCGGCTGATCGAAGAAGTGAAAGCTTCGGGGCTGCGCGGCCGGGGTGGCGCCGGGTTTCCCACCGGCATGAAGTGGGGCTTCGTGCCGAAAGACAACCCCAAGCCCAAGTATCTCGTCTGTAATGCCGACGAAAGCGAGCCCGGCACTTTTAAAGACCGTTTGCTGATCGAGCAAGACCCGCACGCCATTATCGAAGGCACGCTGATGGCGGCCTACGCGATCCAGTCGCACACCGCCTTCATTTACGTGCGCGGCGAGCTGGCGTTCGGCGCAAGCCGCCTGGAGCGCGCTGTCGACGAAGCGTATCGAGCCGGCTACATCGGTAAAAAACTTTTCGCCTCCGGCCACGACCTGGATGTGATCGTGCACCGCGGCGCCGGCGCTTATATCTGCGGCGAAGAAACGGCGTTGCTCTCTTCGCTGGAAGGCGGGCGCGGCTGGCCAAAAGTGAAACCGCCGTTTCCGGCCACCCACGGTTTATTCGGTTGCCCGACGGTGGTGAACAACGTCGAAACGCTCGCCGTGCTACCGTGGATTATCGAGCATGGCGCGGCAGCCTACGCGGCCATGGGTACGGAGAAGAGCAAGGGAACGAAATTGTTCAGCGTCAGCGGGCACATCGCGCGCCCGGGCGTCTACGAGCTGGAGATGGGCTATCCGTTAAAAAAATTCCTCGAAGCGGATTGCGGCGGCGTGCCCAACGGCAAAAAGCTCAAGGGCGTGATTCCCGGCGGCGCCTCGATGCCCGTGCTGCGGCCGGAGGAGATCGAAAAGGTCAATCTCGATTACGAGTCGGTCCAAGCCGCGGGCAGCCTGCTCGGCTCCGGCGGCGTCATCGTCATGGATGAAACGACTTGTATGGTGCGCGCGGCGTGGAACATCGCGCGCTTTTTCGCCCATGAATCCTGCGGCCAGTGCAGCCCATGCCGCGAAGGTTGCCATTGGATGGAAAAGATTTTTCACCGCGTCGAGCAGGGCGAGGGCGATAGAAGCGATCTCGATTTGATTTTGAACATCAGCGGCAACATCATGGGTAATACGATCTGCCCGTTCGGCGACGCCGCGGCGATGCCGGCGGCGGCATTCATCAAAAAATATCGCGATGAGTTTGAGGCGCATATCTCGGAGAAAAGATGCACCGTAAGAATGGAGTGATGGAGTACTGGAGTGATGGGTCGATGGGTGGAAAGCAGTACTCCAATACTCCATCACTCCAGTAACCCAATCTTTTATGGATCCGGTAAAGATCGCCATCGACGGCAAGGAAGTCATCACCACCAAGGGCAAGACCGTGATTCAGGCGGCGGCCGAAGTGGGCGTGGCGATCCCCTACTACTGCTATCACCCGAAACTTTCCATCGCCGGCAATTGCCGCATGTGTCTGGTCGAGATCGAAAAGATGCCCAAGCTGCAAATCGCCTGCAATACGCAGGTGGCCGAAGGCATGGGCATCTTGACGCAAAGCCCCAGAGTCCTCGAGGCGCGAAAAGCCGTGCTGGAATTTCTGCTGATCAACCATCCGGTAGACTGCCCGATCTGCGATCAGGCCGGCGAATGCTGGCTGCAAGATTATTACATGCAGCATGATCGCCAGGAGAGCCGTTTTGACGTCGGCAAAGTGCACGATCGCAAAAGAACCATCTTCGGACCGAACATCGTCTTCGACGGCGAGCGCTGTATTAAATGCACGCGCTGTGTGCGCTTCTGCCAGGAGATCACTAAAACCGACGAACTCACCGTGGTTAACCGCAGCGATCATTCAACGATTGACCTGTTCCCCGGTGCGGTGCTCGATAACCCGCTGTCGGCCAACGTCGTTGACATCTGCCCGGTGGGCGCGCTCACCGATCGCGATTTTCGCTTTAAGGTTCGCGTTTGGTATTTGCAGAAGACACCGTCGATCTGTCCCGGCTGCAGCACCGGTTGCAACATCAGCGTCGAGACCTATCAGAATCGGATCGCGCGATTTAAGCCGCGGGTCAATGAAGCCGTCAACAGCCATTGGTTATGCGACGAGGGACGTTACTGTTTTCACGATTTGACCGGCGGCGAACGCTTGACGACGCCGATGATCCGCCAGGAGGGCGGCTTGGTGCCGACGAGCTGGGATGTCGCTTTGCAGACGATTTTTTCCGGCCTTGCCTCCGCCAAGCCGCTGGCCGGCATTCTCTCCGGCAGAAACACCAACGAAGAAGCTTTCTTGTTTGCCAAGCTGGTGAAAATGATTGCCGCCGAGTTTGCGTTGGAGGTTTTCTACCAGGAGCGCGAGCTGACCGCGGTGCAAAAGATCCTCATGAGTCCGGATCGCTCGCCCAACTTCCGTGGCGCGCGTGACATGGGCGTCGGCGACGGCGGCTTTGTTGCCCTGGTGGAAAAGATCATCGCCGGCAGCTTCGCCGCAGCCTATGTCATCGGCGAAGATTTGATCGCCAACGCGACGCAGCCGGACAAAGTTCGCGCGGCCTTGGAAAAACTGTCTTTTCTGGTAGTGCAGGACACGCGTCTGACGGAGACGGCAAAATTGGCGCACGTTGTTTTGCCGGCGACTCACTTTGGCGAGAAAGAAGGGACCTATACCAATCGTCAAGGCCGCGTGCAGAAACTGAATGCAGCGGTGATAGCGCCCGAGGGCGCGCTGCAAGACAGCGACATATTCATTCGGCTGCTGGATCTCGCCGGAGCGCGGAACGGCTTTGGGGCTCCCGGCGACGTTTTCGCGACCCTGGCCCGGGAGATCCCGGCGTACGCCGGATTGAATTATGACTCGATCGGCGACCAGGGCATCGAACTGGGTAGTGGTGGCGGCGGAGCATCATGATCGTTGACTTGGCGATAATCGCCGCGAAAGCGTTTTTAGTTCTGTTCATGGTTCTCAATCTCGCCGGCATTCTTGGCTGGATTGAACGCAAGGGCAGCGCTCTCATTCAAGACCGCATCGGCGCCAACCGCGCGTCGATTTTCGGCTTCGCCGGCCTTGGGCTGGTGAACACGCTGATCGCCGACCCGCTCAAGTTTCTCACCAAAGAAGATTTTGTTCCGCCCGCCGGCGACAAATTTCTCCACACCCTGGCGCCCTGCCTGGCGCTGTTTCCGGCGTTGGTGATCTTTGCCGTGATTCCCTTTGGCGATGTCCTTCAGATCGGCGATCGCATGATCAACCTGCAGGTCGCCGATCTCAACATCGGCATTCTTTACGTCTTCGCCATGGCGTCGCTCGGCGTCTACGGCGTCGTCATCGGCGCTTGGGCATCGAACAATAAATTTTCCCTGCTCGGCGGCGTGCGCGGCTCGGCGCAGATGATTTCTTACGAGGTCGCCATGGGCCTTTCAGTGATCGGTGTCCTGATGGCTTACGGCACTTTGGACCTGCAAGAGATCGCGCGCGGCCAGGGCACGCTGATCCGCGATCTGCTGCCGCTGTGGCTGTCGTTCCTCGGACCGGTGATCGGCTGGCTGCCCGCCTGGGGGATTTTTCTCCAACCGCTGGCGTTTTTGCTGTTTTTTACCGCGGCGGTGGCGGAAACCAAGCGCATCCCGTTCGATTTGCCTGAAGGAGAGTCGGAGCTGGTGGCCGGCTACCACGTCGAATATTCGGGCGGCAAGTTTCTCATGTTCTTCGCCGGCGAATTCGCCGAGATCGTTATCGCGGCGGCGCTGGTGACGACGCTGTTCTTCGGCGGCTGGCAGGTGCCTTACCTCATGCGCGACGGTTTTTATTTCCCCTGGGGCGGCCAGTGGCTGTTGCCGCATCTGGCGGTGGTCGGTCTCCAAGTCGGTGCGTTTACCCTCAAGGTGCTGTTTTTCTGCTGGCTCCAGATTCTGTTGCGCTGGAGCGTGCCGCGCTTTCGTTATGACCAGGTGATGCGGCTTGGCTGGAAGATGTTGCTGCCGCTGGCGTTGGTCAATGTGATGATTACGGCGATTGTCATCGTCGCCGCGCAATAGGGCAGGGCCCCCATGGACGTCTCGACGCTGATTTTCTTCTTTCTCGCCGCTTTTCTGATCGTCGCCTCGCTGCTGGTGGTTTTTCTCCGCAGCGTCGTGCACAGCGCCATGGCGCTGGTGGCGGCGCTATTCATTATTTCGATATTTTTTATAATCTTGCAGGCGCCGATGGTCGGCGTCCTCCAGGTGTTGGTTTATGCCGGCGCGATCATGGTGCTGTTTCTTTTCGTGATCATGTTTCTTAATCCGGCGCCGCAACAACAGCGCGGCGCCTGGTTGGGTTTCTCAGGCTTGCTCGCCTTGTTGCTCGGCGGCGTGTTAGTGGCCATGTTCACCGAAACAGAAACAGCCGCCGATCCAATAGCATCAACCGAAATATTCGGCAGCCCCGAAATGCTGGCCAGGAGCCTGTTTAACGATTTTGTTCTGCCCTTCGAGATCGCTTCGGTTCTTTTGTTGGTCGCGATCGTCGGCGCGGTGGTCCTGGCGAAGCGGGGGAGCTGATGCCGACGGTGCCGCTGAATTATTATCTGATTCTCAGCGCGATCGTGTTTAGCATCGGCGTGATCGGGGTCTTGGTGCGGCGCAATCTGATCGTCGTGTTGATGTCCATCGAATTGATGCTCAACGCGGTCAACCTTACGTTTATCGCCTTTTCGCGCTTTCTCGGTTCGATGGAAGGCCAGGTGGCGGTCTTCTTCGTCATGGCCGTCGCCGCCGCCGAGGCCGTCATCGGCCTCGCAATTGTGATCTCCGTGTTCCGTCATCGCCAGAGCCTCGATCCTCAGGAGATGCAACTGCTCAAATGGTGACTGCCGAGCCGGGCGTAGCCGCCGACGATCTTCTGCGCTGGATTCCTTTGATCCCGCTGCTTGGCAGCGTTATCAACATTTTTGCTGGTCAATCGCTCGGCCGAAAAAATGCCGCCGCGCTGGCCTGCGCGGCAGTCGGCGCCTCGTTCGCGATCGCGTTATACGTTTTCTTTCAGTTGCCGGAGGCGGGAGTCTTTCGCGATACGATCTATACCTGGATCGCCTCCGGTTCTTTCAACGTCAATCTTTCCTTGCGCGTCGATGCGCTGACGGCGGTCATGCTGTTGATCGTTACCGGCATCGGCTTTCTCATCCACGTCTATTCCCTAGGCTACATGGGGCATGACGAGGGGATCGTGCGCTTTTTCGTTTATTTAAATCTGTTTATTTTCTTTATGCTCGTGCTGGTGATGGCCGACAATTTGCTCGTGCTCTTCATCGGCTGGGAAGGCGTTGGCCTGTGCTCTTATCTTTTAATTGGGTTTTGGTACCACGATCACCGCAATACGATTGCCGGCAACAAGGCCTTTATCGTCAATCGCATCGGCGATTTCGGCTTTATTCTGGGGATTCTTTTGCTGGTCACCGAATTGGGCAGGCAGGGGATCTGGACGCTCGATTTTTCCGAGCTGCAAAGGCATGTGCAGCTGCTGAGCCCGGCGGCAATCGGCCTGATTACGCTTTTGCTCTTCGTCGGCGCCACCGGCAAATCGGCGCAGATTCCGCTGTTCGTTTGGCTGCCCGACGCGATGGCGGGGCCGACGCCGGTGAGCGCGTTGATCCACGCCGCCACCATGGTCACAGCCGGCGTCTACATGACCGCGCGGCTGCATTATCTTTTTGCGCTGGCGCCAACCACAATGTCCATGATCGCCTGGATCGGGGCGGCGACGGCGTTTTTCGCCGCCACCATCGCGCTGACGCAAAACGATATTAAAAAAGTCCTGGCCTACTCGACGGTGAGCCAGCTCGGTTACATGTTCCTCGCCGTCGGCGTCGGCGCTTTCAGCGCGGCGATCTTTCATGTTTTTACCCATGCATTCTTTAAAGCCTGTTTGTTTCTCGGCGCGGGCAGCGTGATTCACGCTCTGGACGGCGAACAGGACATGCGCCGGATGGGCGGGCTCAAGGCCCACATGCCGGCGACGTATTGGACCTACCTGGTGGCGACATTGGCAATCGCCGGTCTGCCGTTTACGGCGGGGTTTTTTTCCAAAGATTTGATCTTGTGGCAGGCCTTTAGTCACGGCGCGCTGGCGCTCTGGGGCCTCGGCCTGGTTACGGCCGGGCTGACCGCGTTCTACATGTTTCGCCAGCTCTTCTTGGTGTTTCACGGCGAGTGCCGCGCCGCTGAGCACGCCAAAGCGCCTCCGCACGAATCGCCGCCGGTAATGACGCTGCCGTTGATTATTCTCGCCGTCGGTTCGATCTTCACCGGCTGGCTGGGCGCGCCGGAGTATCTCTGGGGCAGCTGGTGGGGTCACTGGCTGCAACCGGTTTTCGGCGCGGGAGCGCATCACGGCTCGCTCGGCACCGAGATCATGGTGACTTTATTGACCCTTGCCGTCGTTGCCGTGGGAATTTACTTCGCTTACGTGAGATACGGACAAGCGGGCGCCAGAATCGATCAAGAGCCGGCGAGCCTGCTTTATCGTCTAGCGCTCAACAAATACTACATCGACGAGTTCTATGACTTCGTTATCGTGCGGCCGTTTACCGCTTGGGCGCGCTTCTTCGCTCACTTCGTCGATCCCTGGGTGATCGACGGCACCGTGAACGGCATCGCCGCCACCGTGCGCGGGCTGAGTTGGGTCTGGCGCGGCCTGCAGACGGGCAACGTGCAGCATTATCTGGCCGGCTTCCTGCTCGGCACACTGGCGCTCCTGGCCTACTACATCGGCGAATTGTAAAAATGTCAGCAC
>JBOHVN010000113.1:0-26212 GCA_050735675.1 Binatia bacterium
CTCTGATGCTGCCGGGCTTCATCGCCGGCTGCCTGCTCACGTTCATTCGCGCCGTTGACGATCTCGGCACCCCGCTCATGCTCAATTACAAAAATCTCCTCGCGCCGCAGGCCTATCTACGGATCACAACGATCGGCATCGACGACGTCGACGGCTATGTGATCTGCGTCATTCTGGTGGCTATTTCTCTCGGATCTCTTCTGGTTGCGCGAAAATACCTGGGCCTCTCCGAGTACGCGACCCTGCACCAGGGCGCCGCCGTCGCGCGGCCCGTTGCGGGCACGAAGCGTCTGGCGATCCTGTTGTTTTGCGGCCTGGTCTTGAGCTTGAGCTTGCTGCCCCACATCGGCATCGTCATCCTGTCTTTCGCGAAAATCTGGAGCTTCTCGCTCTTGCCGACGACGTACACCCTGGATAATTTCACGGAAATTCTTGTCCGCGCGCCGCACTTCGTGAAAAATACCTTGCTCTACACGGTCCTGGCCGCCGGGCTCGATGTCTTCCTCGGCGCGATCATCGCTTTCCTGTTGATCAGGAGCCGCGTCTGGGGCAGAAATGTGCTGGACGCCGTTGCCACTCTGCCGATTGCGATTCCCGGAGTCGTGCTCGCGGTCGGTTATCTTCGCGTTTTTCACGGCTGGGATTTCCCCGGCCTGGGAGCCCCGCTGACATCGACCTGGATCATTCTGGTTGTCGCCTACACCGTCCGCCGGCTGCCCTATACCGTCCGCGCCAGCTACGCAGCCTTGCAGCAGGTCCACATCAGTCTGGAAGAATCCGCGCAAAATCTCGGCGCGAACCGTTTGCGCACGTTCGTCAGGATTACGCTGCCGCTGATTTCCGGAGGACTCGTGGCCGGCGGCCTGATTGCGTTCATGACCAACTGTGTCGAGCTGTCCTCGACAATCATGCTCGTTCCGAGAATCGAGAGCGGTCCGATTTCCTACGGCATCTATATCTATATGCAAAGTCCCTTGGGACGGGCGGCGGGCGCAGCGCTGGGCGTCGTGGCCATCGTCATGGTCTCGATCGGAACCTATTTAACCTATCGCGTCTTCGGCGGACGCACCGGCAGCGCCTTTCGGATATAGCCATGCCGGCAGGCCAGGTCAGGCTCGAAAACATCGGCAAGCGTTACGGCGACATCTGGGCCGTGCGCCACGTCGATCTGGAGATCGCCAAAGGCGAGTTCTACACGCTCCTCGGACCGAGCGGCTGCGGGAAAACGACTCTGCTCAGAACCATCGCCGGCTTTATCTCGCCGGACGAGGGCGCCGTCTTCCTGGACGGCGATTCGGTAACCCACATGCCGCCGTGGAAGCGCAATCTGGGAATGGTTTTTCAGAACTACGCCCTCTGGCCCCACATGACGGTTTTCGACAACGTCGCCTTCGGTCTCAAAGAGCGAAAATTTCCGCGCCGCGAAATCGCACCGCGCGTTATGGAAGCGCTGGAGCAAGTGGGGCTCAAAGGAACCGAGCAACGCCGCCCTTCACAGCTCTCGGGCGGCCAGCAGCAGCGCGTCGCGCTGGCGCGCACGCTCGTGATCCAGCCGGGCGTTCTGCTCCTCGACGAGCCGCTCAGCAATCTCGACGCGAAGCTGCGCCAGGAAATGCGGATTGAGCTCTTGAAGCTGCAAAGAGACATCGGCTTGACCACCATCTATGTAACCCACGATCAAGAGGAAGCTCTGACGCTCTCGACCAGGATCGCCGTGATGAACCTCGGCAAAGTCATTCAGGAAGGAAAGCCGAGGGACATTTACGAGTCGCCGCGCGAGCGCTTCGTCGCCGACTTCGTGGGCAAGTCGAACCTTTTTTCCGGGACAATAATTCGGTCGTTGGACGGGCTCTTGGAAATTCAAACCGACGAAGGTTTTCAGATCAAAGCCGCGCCGCCGCCCGGCTACCAGAGCCCGGGCGATTCACGGAAGGTCTTGCTTTACGTCCGCCCCGAGGCGATCGATCTCGTCGAGCCGGCGGATGAGCCGCCAAACGTAAATCGGATCACGGGCCGAGTGGCCGCCTCGGCCTATCAGGGCTCGCTCGTTGAATATGAAATCGAATCGGCCGGACGCATCATCAGAGTGAATGAGACTAATCCCAAGGGCAAACCGCTGTTTCAACGCGGCGACGAAACCACTGTGACCTTTGCCGCCGAGGACGTGGGAATCCTTTCCGAATAGCTTGGGTCCATGGGTGCGGTCGCGTCTTTGGAGTTAAGTAAATCTAAATGGCGGCAATGGGGTCGGGGCTTTACTTTTGACATTTACGGGTGATGATCGACGCCAGCCGGACGATCCGCTGAATTCAAGCAAGGACAATCGATACCTGACCGTGTTGTTTGCGAGCCGGGCTGACGGTGATCTCAACGTCCTGGACGAGCGCAATTAGAAAGTCCTGAGTCGCTCGACTGAGAAATTGCCGGAACGGTTACGCATCAGGGCCGAAACGCGGGGCTGCTTATGCCGAGAATCGCGCCCGCTTCTGCCTGTGTGAGGCCGCGACTCTTAATGATGCGGTAGATCTGCAGCGTGAGATGGGCGTTGAGCTGCTCGCGTTCGGGATTTGGCGAAACCGATATCGGCAAACACGTTGCCGCTGCTTTTTTCGAAGGTCATGCGTCTTGGTTTTTTAGTCGCCATTGTTGATTGCTCCTTTGCCGGTCGAGCCGCTGAGCTTCCGCGAGTCTGCGGCGGATGAGTTCAATGTCCTTTTGCGGGGTCGCAATGCCGCTCTTGGATTTCTTCTGGAAGGCATGCAGCACGTAAATCACATTGGAAAAATTGCACGGTGTATGCGGCACGATAGGTATTCGCATCGTATCGGTCAATGATCTCCATCACCCTTGCTCCGCCAAATCCCTTACGGGGTTTGGCCGCAGGATCAGTTTCACCCATCCGAGCCGTATAAAGAGCCTGTCCGATATCGGAGCGAACCTGTTTCGGGAAAGTTTTGAGGTCACGTCTGATGATCCGATCCATACGATCGGCTTGGGCTCGCCGGCCATTATAATGCAGGAAAACGGAAGTTATGTTCTTCTCGCCGAGAGCGCGATGTGCGCGCGCCACGCTACGAGCACCTCCAGTGAGCATTCACAGTCGGTTCATGATCGAGGACCGGATAAGCTGTTTCCCTGCTGATCCGTTTGCTTAGCCGCGGCCTGTCAAACCTGACAATTTCACTAGTCTCAGTTATCTTCGGTTATCTGATAAAATATTCCCGCTCGAAATTTTTCATGTGGCCGGCTTTGTAGTAGCTGCCGAGCCAACTGTCATTTTTTGCCAATACCATGGGCTCCTGGGCGTCTGAATCCGCCAGGGAAGCTCTAAAATGAAAATGATCGATGAGCCGGATTGCTTCGATTGCAAAGGCCGTAGCCACGTCTTGGTCGAAGATCGCCAACAGATTGTCGCCGTTTTGTTGTTCTCCCAGTAGCGCCAGGTTGGATGACCCGCAATAAACTACGGCGTCGTTACTTTTGAAATCCATGACCACAAACTTATGATGGACCTTGTGCGCGGCGGTGCCGATCTCCTTGTTGAAAGGCTGGGGCAGATGTTTCTGCAATTTTTTTGTCAATACCAATTTGCCCCGCTTCGAGGCCGGCTTGTAAACGACTACGCCGTCGTATTTATCCGTTATGCCGTAGCTGAATATGCCGTCGTCTTTGTGGATTTCTCTAAGCGTCGCTACGATCGGACCCGAAGTATTCGATTGCAGACCCATCACGGCAAAGAGCACCGATTCTTTCGCCTTCTCGATCGCACTATTCATATTGTTGAGAATGGATTCGGCGGAAGATTTGTTGTGAGGGGCGAACGAAATCACCATTTCAGGCACGGCTGGTTGCTTGAACTGAAATTCTTCCTTGAACAAGTCCTGTGACGTGAGTTTTGTGACTTTGGGTTTAACCGGCTCGGAGAGATAGGCGAAAGATTCGTCAAAGACTTGCTGATATTTGACGGCAATGGTTTTGTTCTCGACAACGATCACGTGATTGGCATTAATATACAATCCGTTGACCGCAAAATTGGTCGAGCCGGTAAGAACTCTCAACGGCTTATGGCTCTGTTTGATGATCAATGTTTTTTGATGCGCCTGGCGGCTGTACCTCCCTCTGACGATCCTGGCATTCCCAGTGGCGCTATTTTTAAATTCCTTTTCAAAAACGTCTTCCGGGCTGCTTTTTCCGTTAGAAGAGACATGGGAAGCGCTGTTGTCCAGGATCATTCGGATTCGGCCACTCGCCGCAAGCTCCAGCAGCTTTTTTGCGAAGTCCGGTTCATCAAGATCATAGGCAAAAACGTCGACGCTAATGGCTGGGTCAGCGATGATTTCAGCCAGCGTGTTGAACAACAGATCATGGGCCTGCCACCCCATCCATTCGTATTGGTCTTTGTACGAATATTTCTTGCCGCCGACCGGCTTCAATGGCTTCGGATAGGTACCGCTCGAATCCGCCGTGTCGAACAACAGCTCATCATTTTTCGGCCTTATCGAGGTGTCGTTGCCAAACCTTCGCGAATACGCCTGCGAGATCATGAAGCCTCGAGTAAACCCGATTTTGAATTTGCCCTTTTTGAACGGCTCGACCTCCATCTTGATTTCAACCGTGCGATCGGCGTCCAGCGGAGCCAATTTATCGTTGATTATATAGCGCGGCGTGACTCTGTACGTATAAGTGCCGAATTCTTCCCTGGCGTCAAAGCTGGATGTCGGAACATGGAGCCAGCGGAATTTTTGAAACGGTGCTTTGTTCGAGGGAGTGCTCACCTCGGCGAGTTTCTCGGCATTGGCATTACGAGCAGTCAGCGGCTCATCGAAGGCCAGCCGGTTATAAAGAAAAAAAGACTTTTTGGCGGGCGTGACGCATTGAATGGAAAAACCCACACAGTCAAGAGTCTTTGATTGGGCAAGGTCAAAGCAGAGCATGGTCATCGCATCACCTTTGTAGGCTCTGACCTTGAAGCCATTTTTGGATTTGACTTTGGATGCCATAAATTTTCACCTGTGATATCTGAATTCTTCGTGTCCTTCGTACTACTATAGTTGAGAGTTTTTCGCGCCCTGCGCAAATTTTCTCTACGCCGCGCGATAGCTGGGCGACCAGCCGGTCGCCCCTACATCTTCTTTGCGCCGTTTGCGTTCTCTGCGGTTAATCTCTTTCTGATTCCTCGTGCCGGGGGCGCGATGAATCGCGCCCTACCTTGTAACCTTTGTGCTCTCTGTGGCGAATTCTTATCTTTGGTTGCGGCTTTGCCGCGCTAGGTGCTTCGTGGTGAGTGCAAACTTCAGATCCCTCGCATGCACTCGGATAACAGGCGTTGCCCGTCATTTGTGTTCCCCTAGCGATTCGACCGCATGCTCCGCCGCCCGCATGCCGAGGCCCAGCGACGCGAGCAGGGGTGACAAAATGTACCGCGAGTCTTTTCCCGCCTTAACAGGAAATTTCGGCGAGTCGGCGAGGCGAACTCCGAGCGTCGGGAGACGAGTGTCGAGGAAAACATTCAATTCTTGCTCCTCGTTCCAATTGACGTCGTCAGAATTCCGATGATCTCGTCGACCAGTGCTACTCGTTGCCTGACTATCTCAGGCGCAAGCCAGTGTCCAAACCGTTCGTATCGCCCTCTCGTTTCACGAGCAGAGCCCCGTGCGAAATCGAGAAAGCGGACGTACTCGGCTCGGCTCACCTTCCATAACCCTCTTCGATATTTGCACAAATCGAATCCGCGCTGCCTACTTGCTGAGACACGAGCCGATAACATAGTGGATTGGCCTTAAGAACCTCCATGTCTGTCACAACCAGATCGAATAGTTGCCGCGCTTTTTGATATGCGCCGAAGCTCTCCAACCCGGCCTGACTCATGCCCCTCGACTCTCGTCCCTCGACACTCTTTTGCCCTCGTCACTCGACTCTCGACACTCTTCCGCGCCGCCACGGCCAATTCCCTTCTATCTCAACCACCAAAGACCAGCTCAGAAACGTCCGAATGACTACAAGCAATCCGAGAATCATGACATTCTGCAGCGTCGGTTCGAGAACTACGGTTCGGACCACGTCGGCCGCCACGAGAAACTCCAGCCCGAGTAACAATCCCTTACCGAGATGATTCTTGTAGCGCTCGTATGCGTCCCTGGGTTTGTTGGCGACACTCAATAGAAATCGTAGGCTTCCCTGAACGATTGCGATCACAATGATCGCCACCGCCAGCGCCTCGATTCCCTGGGCCGCAAAATTCGATGGCTTCCCGCATCTCCGTCACCCTCGCGTAGCGGCTAGCGTCATTTCATGCTAATTTACGACACTCTCCTGGTCACGTCGCCTTCTCGAATCCCCCGCCGGCGCTTGCGAAGAGTCGCTATTGCCGGCTCTGTCTTGCACATCTGGCGGCACCGTAATACACTGATCATATGAAAACTTTAACCGTACGTTTGCCTGAACCTCTCGTGACCGAGATCGAGGCGGAGTCGCGCGGGCGTAAGTGTTCGAAGTCCGACGTGGTTCGGGAACGCTTGCAGCGGGCCTCCCGTCCCAGGCGTCAATCTACCTCGCTTGATTCCATCGCCGATCTCATCGGGTCCGTGGACGGCTTGCCGTCCGACTTGAGCGCACGTAAGAAGCGGTATTTGAAAGCCACGGGTTATGGCCAGAAACGTACTCGTTGACGCGGGATATTTAGTAGCTCTGCTCAGCCGCCGCGACTCCCACCACGCATGGGCGGCAACCCAAGCGCCTCTGTTTGCTCCGCCCTGGCGTACCTGCGAAGCCGTCCTCTCCGAAGCTTTCCATCTTCTTGGCGCACACGGGAACCCTGGGCTTAGCGCGCTTCTTCGCCGCCGGGCCCTGCTCGCAGCATTCGACTTCGACAACGACGTGGAGTCGGTGCTCAAACTCTTGCAGAAATATGCGGACGTGCCCATGAGCCTCGCCGACGCTTGCCTTGTGCGCATGACCGAAACGTTTCCGGACCCCGTCATTCTCACCACCGATTCCGATTTTCGCGTCTATCGGCGCCATAGCCGACAGGTTGTTCCCTACGTGATGCCTTCCTGATGATTGATCACCCGTCTCTTGTCATGTTGTACAGGAGGAAACCGAGATTTTAAGAAAGCTCTCCGTTCATCTCCGTTTGCTCCTGTTCATGAATCTTCGTCCGTTGAAATTATCGACCCTCATCACTCCTTTCTCGTTTCACTGTCGTGCCATAGCAATGCGCACGGCCTCCTGGGGCGAGACTAGGTGGTCCGAGTTTTCCGCGGCGTCAGCGATGGCAAGCTGCACTCCCTTTATTCGGCCAGAGAATCCATTTCCTCGTGGTCCGTATTCCGGCGAGACTGGCGCTCCCGTGTCCTCGCCGACATCGCAACCATCGTCTGCGGAGAAGATCATCGCCGCCGTGGCGTCGACCTTGCCTTCGCCGACCTTCTTGCCGTCGATAAACAAGGACACTGCGCCGCCCTTGCCGAGGCCGCCGCCGGCGTAGGCGAACTCGATGCGCACCTGACGTGCCCCGGCCGGGATGACGCCGGCCGACTCCGCAAAGAAGTTCTGAATGCCCAGCAGGTTGTAACAGTACTTAAGCTTGCCGTTCTTGGCGTAGAGGCTCCAGCCGCCGATGTTGCTGCCTTGGGCGATGATCACGCCCTCGGCCCCCGACTGCGGCACCTCGATCTCGGCGGTCACGGAGTGCGACTTGTTTTTGAGATTCAACACCGTGTTTTCCGACAAGTGTCCCATGCCGCCAAACAAGATCTGGGTTTTCCCCTTGATCAGCACCGGCCGGCCGGCAGTATCGGCGTTCAACCGTCGTCCTAGATCGTCGTCCATGGGCAGTACGTTGTAGCGCGTCGCTTCGATCAGCCACAGACGCTGGAGCTCGTGGAGCTTCTCTGGCATCTCCTTGGCCAAATTTTTTGCCTGGCTCCAGTCCTTACTGGTGTCGTAAAGCTCCCACACGTCGTCATCGAAGGCCGGGACTTTTTCGCCGATTAAAATCCAAGGCGTTTTGTGACGCGTCACCGCGGTCCAGCCCTTGTGGTAAATGCCGCGATTGCCGAACATTTCGAAGTACTGGGTCTCGTGGCGTTCGGCCCCCTTCGCGTCGTTGAAGGAATACAGCATGCTGACGCCTTCGATGGGCTTTTGCTGCACGCCGTTGACCGAGACCGGCTCCGGGAGACCGGCAGCTTCAAGAATCGTCGGCGCAATGTCGATCACATGATGAAACTGCGAGCGGATCTCTCCCTTGCCTTTGATGCCTTTGGGCCAGTGCACGATGGTGCCATTGCGCGTGCCGCCCCAATGGGAAGCCACCTGCTTGGTCCACTGATAGGGCGCATTCATGGCGTGCGCCCAGCCCACCGCGTAGTGGTTGTAGGAGTCCGGGCCGCCCAACTTATCGAGCCGGGCGCTGAGAAACTCCGCCGTTTCGATGGCGGCGGCGCCATTGAAGTTGATCATCTCATTGAAGGTGCCGTTCAGCGTGCCTTCCGCCGACGCGCCGTTATCGCCGATGATGTAATAAATCAGGGTATTTTCGAGTTGGCCGATCTTCTCCAGACTGTCGAGCACGCGGCCGACGTGGTAATCGGTGTACTCCAAGAATCCGGCGTAGACTTCCATCTGGCGGCGCAGCACGGGCTTTAAGTCGTCCGGCATTTCGTCCCACGCGGGAATTTCCTTGTGACGCGGCGTAAGTTGGCAGTCCGGCGGGATGACTCCCAACTGCTTTTGCCGGGCGAAAGTTTCTTCGCGCAGCTTGTCCCAGCCGCCGTCGAACTTGCCTTTGTATTTGTCGGCCCATTCCTTCGGCACGTGATGCGGCGCGTGGGTCGCGCCCGGCGCGAAATAGACGAAGAATGGTTTGTCGGGAATGAGCGCTTTCTGCTGTCCAATCCAGCCAATCGCCTTGTCGGTCATGTCCTCCATGAAGTGGTAGCCCTCCTCGGGGGTCTTCTTCACTTCAACCGGATTGGTGCCCTCGTAGAGCGTTGGATACCACTGATGCGCCTCGCCACCGATGAAGCCATAAAAATACTCGAAGCCTCCGCCCCTGGTGGGCCAGGCATCGAACGGACCGGCGGGGCTGGTCTCCCACACCGGCACTTCGTGACACTTACCGAACTGCGCAGTCGCGTAACCATTCAACTTGAGCGTCCGCGCAATGGGTGAAGCGGTGTTCGGCAGGACCGAGCAGTATCCGGGCGCGCCGGTGGCAATTTCGGTGATACCGCCCATGCCCACCGAGTGATGGTTGCGTCCGGTAAGCAGCGCTTGCCGCGTCGGCGAGCACAGCGCAGTAGTGTGAAAGCGGTTGTATTTAAGCCCGCCGGCCGCCAGACGTTCCGCCGCCGGCGTCTGGCACGGACCGCCGAAGGCGCTCGCCGCGCCAAAGCCTGCGTCGTCAATCAGAATGACTAATACGTTCGGCGCGCCCTTCGGCGGGCGCAACTGCTCTATCGGTGGATACTTGGTATCCGGGTCCTTGGCATCGTAAGTGATCAGCCCGGTGCGCGGCGGATCGGGGATCGGTAGATTAGAACGGGGAAGTTTGTCTGTTTGAGTAGCCATATGAGTTTCTCCTTCTAAAAATTAATAGTAACAATGGCCGAGAGTAAAAACGTCCAAGAGTAAAAGAGTACAAGTGTCGCGATTTCCAAAAGCAATGTGAAAAAAGTGCAAAAGTAAAAGAGTTAAAGAGTTACACTGATCACGACCGGGCCAATCTTCGACAACTTTTACTTTTTCACCCTTTGACTCTTTTACCCTTCAACTCTGTGCCTCTTGTTCATGTCTCCTTCCGGAGGTGCGAAGCAAGCGACGCGATGCCGGCGGAAATCTGGCGGGCTTTCGACCGTCTCATGTCAGCGACATCAGAGTTGACATAGCGCAGATCCTCTGCGGCGTAATACATGCTCCGCACTTCCCCACAGGAGCCTCTCGCCACGTCGAGAAAGCGAGCGAATTCGGTATCGGTAAATCTCTCAAATCCCTCGGCGATGTTATTCATAACCGAAATGCCCGCTCTCTGAATCTGATCGCGAAAGCCAAAATCTTTTGCTCCAGGACCCGCTCGCAAATCCTCATAGATCTCTTTCACCAGCTCCCTTGCTTGTTGCCAAACCCACAACTCCTCAAACCGCCTCGCTCCCTTTTCCGGTTGCCCCACCTCCATAAATTGCCGCTCTTTTACTCTTACACTCTTTTACCTCTTAGACTCTTTCACTTGTATTTTTTTCTACCCTTAGACTTTTGTACTCTTCGACCTTTTCGACTCTTTCACTTTTGCACTCTTCGACTTTTTCACTTCGGCGCGTTCGCGTCGCGCACGACACACCTAAACCCCAGATGGCACGTCGAAGTATCGATGGGCTGCGCCATGCGCGCCGCGGGGCGGTAGCGCCGGCAATAGTTCGGAGCGCAAAGATAGGACCCGCCCTTCATCACCTTGCGCGGAATCTTGATCTCCGGCGTGTTGGGATCGTAACTTTGTTCTCGCTCCGCGCCTCGGGGATTGATATTGCCGCAGCACGAATGCGTGACCTTGCCGTGTTCCTGGTACCAGTCCGTAGTCCACTCCCAGACATTGCCCGCCATGTCATAGAGCCCGTATCCGTTCGCTGGAAAACTGCCCACCGGCGCAATGCCTTCGAAGCCGTCGGTCCTAAGGTTTTGCCAGGGAAACTCTCCCTGCCAACTATTCGCCATATATTTGCCCGCGGGAGTAAATTCATCGCCCCAGACAAATTCAGCTCCGGCCAATCCGCCGCGCGCGGCAAATTCCCACTCGGCTTCGGTCGGCAACTCTTTGCCGATCCACTTGACATAAGCTTCGGCGTCTTCATACGCGATCTGCACTACCGGGTGTTTCGCTTTTCCCTTCAGAGCGCTTGCCGGTCCTTCGGGATGACGCCAGTTGGCGCCGGGAACGTAGGTCCACCATTGGTAGCAATCGCGCAGGTCCACTTGTTGTTTGGGTTTCTGAAACACGACGGAAGCAGGCACGAGCAATTCCGGTTTGGCGCCGGGATAGTCGTCGGCATTGGGCGCGCGCTCGGCCGACGTGACATGCTTGGTGGCCTCGACAAAACGGCGGAACTCTTCATTGGTCACGGTGTGCGCATCTATCCAGAAGCCGTCGACGGCCACTTCGTGGGCGGGCGCTTCTTCCGGGTAATGTTTGTCCGAGCCCATTACGAATGTGCCACCGGGAATCCATACCATGTTTTCAAACGGCGGGTTGCCCGGAGCAGTTGAGTGTTCAGATAGCTCGGACTTTTGCGCGGACGTGCTTTTTTCAGCGGCGTTAGTCATAACTTCTTCTCCTATGCGCCAGTATTGCGTGAGAACGCTTTAATCGTGCTTCGACTAAGCTCAGCACGAACGGTTGCATCCCTCTCCCCTCGACCCTCGTCACTCGACACTTGTCACTCTTTCGCACTTCCCACTCGACACTCATCCCACGTCATTTGAAACTGAACACTCGCTTCCAGTCCTTCTTCATATCTTCCACCGCCCAGTTTTTGGCTTTCGCCTCGTCGAACGCCTTGTCCAGCCGCCCGATGGACGAGTCGCGGTCGTAGGCCCATTCCCGGTCGGCGTCGGTGTGATGGACGAGGCGCATTAAGCGCGCGCCGCTGCCGGCCGCGGTCCATTGGAGCATTTGCAGATCGCCGTCGGAATTGCCGAAGGCGAGGATCGGGCGGCGGCCGATGAATTTCTGAATGCTAATCGGCTTGCCTTCCTTGTCATCGATGAAATCGATTTCGGCAAGCTTCACCAGCACCGGCTTGCCGTCGCGCATCTCAAACTTCTGCTTGCCTGCGCTGCCGATAACCTGCTCGGACGGTATGCCATAGACCTTCTCGGCGAAAGCGCGCATGAACTCCACGCCGCCACCAGACACGATGAACGTCTTGAACCCGTTCCCGCGGAGATAAGCGAGCAGCTCTAGCATCGGCTTGTAGGCAAGCTCGGTATATGACCGCTTAAACTTTGGATGCTTCGCGTGGCCAGCCAGTCGCGCACGATCTTGTCGAACTCCTCGGTCGTCATGCCCGCGTGCGTTGCCATGACGATCTCCAGGAGCGCTTTCTCGCCGCCCACCAGCGCGCCTTTCACATCGCCCTTGAGGAGCGAGGCAAAAGGTTCCTTGTCCTTCCATTCGGGATGCTGCGGCGCGAGCGCCTTCACGCGGTCGAGCGCGAACGCGAGCTGGAAATACATCGGCTGCTCGGCCCACAGCGTGCCGTCGTTGTCGAAGGTGGCGATGCGCGCGGCAGAAGGCACAAAACCCGGGCTGCCGGCCTTCGTGACCTTCGCGACGAAGTCCATGATAGATTGCTTGGCTGCGCCGTCGTTCCACGACGGCAATCGATCGGCCGCAAACACCGGCCGCGCGAGTGCGATGAACAGGAGCACGAGCAATCTTTTCATGTTCGTGTCCCGATGATTTGGGCCACACCCGCGCCGGTCGGACGGGTGCGGCCATTTGTGTTGATCCAGCGTTTCATGAAGCGTGCGCCTACTTGTCGCCCGCGCCTTGCGTTAGCTTTTCGAGTACCTGGTCAATGCCGAAGCTGCCGGCTTTCTGGCGCGGTGGGAATTCCCGAAACGTGCTGAGGAACTGCCCGACGTATTGCTGCGCTGGCACGAGCAGGAAGACATGCTCGGCCCGCCAGCGGTTGTAGTCCATACCCTCGTGGTCGGCGGTCTCGAATGGATCGGAGCGCAGATTGAAGAGCTTGGGCAGACGCAGCGTCACGAAGGGGTCTTGCCAAACATCCATGCCGTGCGCGCGCTGCTCGGCGAAGACCAGCTTCCACTGATTGTAGCGTAGCGCCACCAGCGACCCATCGTCGTTGAAATAGAAGAACTCCTTGCGCGGGCTGGGCGACTTGCCGGCGAGAGCATCGGTGATGTTGTAGCCGTCGAGGTGGACCTTGAAGGTCTTGTCGCCGACCTTCATGCCTTTCTTGAGCTTCTCAACCACGTCCGGCTCGCCGGCGGCGGCGAGGAGCGTGGGCAGCATGTCCTCGTGGGCGAAGATGTCGTTGAGGACGGTGCCGGGCTTGATGACGCCGGGCCAGCGGATGGCGCAGGGCACGCGGTAGCCGCCTTCCCAGTTGGTGTTCTTCTCGCCGCGGAACGGCGACTGCCCGCCATCCGGCCAGGTGAACTTCTCCGCGCCATTGTCGGTGGAGTACATCACGATGGTGCTCTCGTCGAGGCCGAGTTCCTTGAGCTTGTCGAGCACCTGCCCGACGTGACCATCGTGCTCCACCATGCCGTCGGGATAAATGCCAAGGCCGGTCTTGCCTTCGCTCTCTTTCTTGAGCCGCGTCCAGATGTGCATGCGTGTGGAGTTCCACCAGAGGAAGAACGGCTTGTCCGCCTTCTTGGCGTCCGTCATGAAACGCAGCGCTTCCTTGGTGACCTCTTCGTCAATCGTTTCCATGCGCTTCTTCGTCAGCGGTCCGGTGCTCTCGATCTTCTGCGTGCCATCCGGGTTCGCATAGCAGTGGAGCACGCCGCGCGTCTTATATTTTTTGATCAGCTCGGGGTCTTTGAAGTAGTCGGGATGCTCCGGTTCGTCCTCGGCGTTGAGGTGGTAGAGCGAGCCGAAGAACTCATCGAACCCATGCGCCGTGGGTAGATGCTCATCGAGGTCGCCGAGGTGATTCTTGCCGAACTGGCCGGTTATGTAACCTCGCGCCTTGAGCAACCCGGCAATAGTCACGTCTTCTTGCTGCAACCCTTCCTTCGCGCCCGGTAGTCCGACCTTGAGCATGCCGGTCCGGAAGCCCACCTGGCCGGTGATGAAGCATGCGCGCCCGGCGGTGCAACTTTGCTGACCATACCAGTCGGTGAACAGCGCGCCCTCCTTGGCGATGCGATCGATGTTGGGCGTCCTGTAGCCCATCATGCCCTGGTTGTAGGCGCTGACGTTCCAGTAGCCGATGTCGTCGCCCCAGATAATGAGGATGTTCGGTTTCTTTTGTTCTTGTTGTGCCATTGTTTTGGCTCCTTTTAGTTTCTTGTTAATTGGCCAGTGTTAAAGTCGCCCCGCCATGACACGGCTTATGCTCGGTAATGCCATCAACCTGCCGAGTGTTCCGTTACTGAACACCGAAGTTAGCAAGGAGTAAACTGCAGGGCTATTGGACCTTGGTCCAATACCGGCGGCTCACGATTTCTTAGCGGTTTTGAGTCAACACTTGTGTGCGGCGATGAACGAAGTTCACTTCATGCTCTAGCGCAACTTTACTAACGCCTGGTCAAAGCCGTCGACGCGGAAGAAACCCAAGCGTGGATATTCGATGTCGAGAGTAACGTATACGGTCACCGCGATGACAAACGCGAAACAGAGAATGTGAAGGCAGCTGCGCGAAATCTGTACCGGCCGGCGCTATTTTCGCTGAACTGGATGTCGGTGCAGAAGGCGACGTTGATGCTACCTAGGGTATCTCCATGCAAGTTGGCCGTCTTCTGAACTTCGTCCTCTTCGTGACCTTTGCGGTAAACTCCGCTTTCCGTCTACGGGAGCCGAAGCAGCACCCGCCGTGTTCGTGGCACGTGATCATAATGGGTTCCGACCGCGCTTCACGCACACGCACACAAAGATCATTTTTCGGTTTTCCCCGCGGCGAAAGGAAAAATCGTTTTCCAATCTCTCTTCATATCCGCCACCGTCCAGCGCTTCGCATTTGCTTCGTCGAGCGCCTTGTCCAGCTTGCCAACGTGAGATTTGCGGTCGTAAGCATATTCGCGCTCGCCGTCGGTGTGGTGCACGATCAGCATCAGGCGCGCGCCGCTGCCGCCGGCGGTGTATTGGAGCATCTGCAAGTCGCCATCGGAGTTGCCAAACGCGGCGATCGGCCGGCGGCCGATGAACTTCTGGATGCCCGCCGGCTTTCCCGGCCCGTCGTTAATGTGATCGATTTCGGCGAGCCGCATCAGCACCGGCTTGCCGTCGCGCATCTCGTATTTGAGTTTGCCCATGCTGCCGACGACTTGTTCAGGAGGGATGCCGTAAACCTTCTCCGTCCAGGGGCGCATGAAGTCCACGCCGCCGCCGGAAATGATGTAGGTCTTGAAGCCGTTGGCGCGCAGGTAGGCGAGCACTTCGAGCATCGGCTGATACACCATTTCAGTGAATGGCCGCTTGAATTTCGGATGGCGCGCATTGGCGATCCAATCGCTGGCGATGCGATTGAATTCCTCCGACGACATCCCCGTGTGCGTGGCGGCGACCAGCTGGACCGCGCCCTTCTCGCCCTGCGCCGCCAAAGCTTTGATGTCGCGTTCGAGCACCGCCTTGAAGGGCTGCTTGGTTTTCCATTGCGGATTCTTTGGCGCGAGCTCCTTCACGCGGTCGAGCACGAATGCCATCTGCACGTACATCGGCTGCTCGCACCAGAGCGTGCCGTCGTTGTCGAAGGTCGCGATACGCTCCGCAGTGGGCACGAAATCCGGCGAGCCTTGCTTCGTTACTTTCGCTACGAACGCGACGATGGCTTGCTTCGCGGCGCTATCGCTCCAAGAAGAAAGCACGTCGGCCTGAGCAAAGACCAACGTCGGAAAAAATAGGGTCGTGACAATGACCAGCCGAAACGGCGCGGCAAAATATTTCATTTGGCTGCCTCGACGTTGATAGCAAAGGCTTCGGTGTGGCGGACGACTACTTCATCGCCCTTTTTGACTTCGGCAAATCTCTTGACGTCCTTACCGACCTTCAGCGTGGCGGTTTTTTGCTGCGGCCCGCGCAGTGTCACCGTGCGGCTCTTATAGTTGATATCCTCCACCCGCGCTCGCATCTCCACGGTATCCACCGCGACGGCGCCGGGCTTTTGCCCGGGGGCCGCCACTTGCACGGCGGAGGCTTCCTCGGCGAAGGGCGGCTCGTCGGGCTTACGTACGAAGATCGCCGTTGATTCGTAATACTTCGTCGTCACCCGATCGCCGGCCTTGATCTGCTTGAAGTTCTTTGCGTCCGGTCCGACTTTGAGGATGACGACGTTACCCCTCGGTCCTTTGAGCGCGACCGTGCGCTTGTCGTAATCGATCGCCTCGACCGTGGCCGTGATGGATGCCGCATCCACCACGACCACGCCCGGCTTTGCGGCGGGCTTTTTCTCCTGCGCCATAACCTGAGTTGTGACCAATCCAAGTAAAACTGAAATAACGATCAACCGCATAAACACCTCCTAAAGCTCATAAATCTCACCGCGCGGCATACCGCGCGCGTTCCAGGCGGTGAGCCAAGCTCGCCGCCTGGCGCAATCTTTTACTCAGTGCCCGCCGCCGCCCGCCGTCTCTTGCATCATCTTGACCGCATCGTCGATCGTGAACGTGTTCGGCTTCTGGATGATCGGAAACTCCTTGAACGTTTCGCCGAATTTCTGCGAGATCACCATCGCGCCGTACAGGATGTACGCGTGGTAGAGGACCCAGTCGTAATAGGAGTTCGACGTGACGTCCGCAAACTCGTACGGGTCCGTGCGCAGATTGAAAAACTTCGCCAGCCGCAACCGAACGAACGGCTCGGCCCACACCTGCAGGGTGCCGTGGCAGCGCTGCTCCATGAACACGACCTTCCAGTTGTCGTAACGCACACCGAGGATGTCGCCGTCGTCGCTGATGTACATGAAGAGCTTACGTGGACTCTTGTCTTCTTTGCCCGTCAGGTACGGCAGCAGGTTGAAGCCGTCGATATGATTCTTATAGGTGCGCCCGATCGCCTTGTAGCCTTTCTTGACCTTCTCGACGATATCGGGCTCGCCCGCCATGGCGAGGAAAGTCGGGAACCAGTCGTGATGTTGGACGATTTCGTTGGACACGCTGCCGGCCTTGATTTTCCCCGGCCAGCGCACGATCAGCGGAACCCGAAACGCGCCTTCCCAGTTGGTGTTCTTCTCGCTGCGGAACGGCGTCATACCACCGTCGGGCCAGGAGTTGCGGTGCGGGCCATTGTCGGTCGAGTACATGACAAAGGTGTCCTCCGCGATGTCAAGCTCGTCGAGCAGGTCGAGCATCTGGCCGACGTTCTTGTCGTGGTCGATCATCGTGTCGTGGTACGGCGACTGCCAGCGCCCGGCCTGGCCAAGACTCTTCGGCTTGGTGTGCGTGAACAGATGCATGTGGGTCGTGTTCAACCACACGAAGAACGGCTTGCCCGCCTTCTTCTGCCGCTTGATGAAGTCCGACGCCTTCTCGATAAAATCGTCGTCGCAGGTCTCCATACGCTTCTTGGTCAGCGGGCCGGTATCCTCGATCTTCTGGTTGCCGACCTTGCCCCAGCGCGGCATTTTCGTCGGGTCGTCCTTGTCCGTCGCCCACGAGTGGATGACGCCGCGCGGCCCGATTTTTTCGCGTAGCTCGGGGAACTCTTTCTCCGGATAGTAGTCGTACATCTCCGGCTCTTCCTCGGCGTTGAGGTGATAAAGGTTGCCGTAGAACTCGTCGAAGCCGTGATTGGTCGGCAGCATGGAGTTCAGATCGCCCAGGTGATTTTTGCCGAACTGGCCCGTGGCATAGCCTTGATTCTTGAGGGCGGCCGCGATCGTGATGATCTTCTCGTTCATGCCGATGGGCGCCGCGGGAATGCCGACCTTGGAGAGGCCGGTGCGAAGCGCGCTCTGACCGGTGATGAACGACGACCGTCCCGCCGTGCAACTTTGCTCACCATACGAGTCGGTGAACATCATCCCTTCTTTCGCGATCCGGTCGATGTTCGGCGTCTTGTAGCCCATCAGGCCGTGCGAATAACAACTCAAATTCGAAATGCCGATGTCATCTCCCCAGATGACCAGGATATTTGGTTTTTTATTTTCTTGCTGTGCCATTTTCTCTCCTTACAACTACATTTTCCCTAGGTTTACTTCGCCTCTAGAATATCCTTCGCGACTTATTACATCTCACATCGGTCACTTTCCGATCTCGGAAGCTCAAGACCTCGCGGCCATAGGCAGGGCGAGATTGACAACAACGTATCCCACGAAGAAAACGACGAAGGAGACATGATCGAAAAAGCGCGACAACTTTTCTTTGCCAAGCGTGTCGAAGAAATACAGCGAGATCGCCGATTGAACCAGCGTTAAAAAGATAGTTACAAAGCCAACCGAATTCACCATGTCGGCCAGCACCAAACCATCGGCTCGCGGCAGCAACGCGCCGGTAGCGATGATGTTGGCGACGGCGGTGAACGCGGCGCCCACCGGCAGGCCGAAGCGCGGGTCGACATGAGTGGGTTTAATAAAAAACGCCAGCACCGCAATCGCCACGGCGACGAACAGCGCGTGGAACATCTTGAGATGAAACATACCGCCCGGATGGTTCAGCAGGATGGCAAAAACGACCCGGGAATGAACGCGGCGGGTTGACTCCGAACGGCGCGGATCACCGAACCTTGACCCGTAATCCTGTGCCTTGACGGTCAGAAGCGACTGCGCGATTTTTAGCTCTCGCAGGACGGCTGTAGCACTGACTCCGCTGTCTTGCGTGTCCGCGACAAAACGCAGGGTTTCCGCCGAATGGATAGCATCCTCGATTTCGAGGGTGAGCGGCTCATCGGCGAACGGAAAACGGGTGGGATCGAAATAATTGCCGATGCGGGCTTTGACATGGTAGCGCTCGTAATGTTCGCCAGCGACGACATAGGCTTCTCGTTTCTCACGCGACTGAACCTCACCGTTGACGAGCCAGAAGGTCTCGCCCGGGCTCACTGCTTTGCCGGTCCAGCGGAACCAGATGTCGAAGTTCGCAACCCAACTATCCTCTTTTAAGGAAAACTCGCCGATGTGCGTGACATAAACTCCGACGCGGACTTCAACCGGCTGTACATTTCGCGCTGTCGCGGCGGATTTTTGCCCATCTGCGTTGCCCGCCTCCAACCAGGCTTGCCGCCGCTCCATATTCTGGGCCTTGTAGGCGCGCAACTGCCGTACTCCCAAATACCCGGCGATCACGAACAGCACGATTATGCCGGAGGCCCAGACCATGACAAAGCGATAGTCACGCGCAGTTATGATGTTTTCATCCATAAGGCCGGCTTACCGATTGCTCCGTCAAAATGCATGGCGGCCGCTGAGCCGTGTTTTGCGCATATCCAACGCTCATGAGGTCGCGCATTCGCTCACAGTTCCAGGATCACACTGACCATCGCCAGTATCCCCAGCACAGAGATCAGGGCAGCCACCCATCCGACCAGCGTTCGCTGCGGCACGCCATAGCTTCTTTGGCGCCGCACGTTCACGCGATGCTGTATGGTCGCGATCAGCAGCGCGAACAACCCCATAAGAATCATGATGGAAGCGAAGGAACGGGGTCCGATGACTTGCGAAGTGGCCACGCGGCCGGTCGCTTCCAGTTGAAAAAACTTGTGGATCGTAAACCCGAAGGAGATCAATGAAGCCGATGTCCTGATCCATGCCATCAGCGTCCGTTCATACGCGAGGAGGGTCCGTTCGACGGACAGCCGCGTATTGAAGTCAAGCTTCGCGACACCGGGCTCCTCACGCCGGCCGCTGACGGTAAAAAACGTATCGATCTTCGACGTCAATCCAGCGAGTACCGACTTCAATTCCATAGTTCCTTCCCAGCCAATCCCGAAAACGGCGCCCACAAACGTCGAATGCTCGCGGATATTCTGTCCGCTCGCATGATTCAACTAACGCCGCCGGGCCCGCCGCGACGCCCGGACTGCCAGGGCCAACGCTCTTCGATCTCGACGACAAGCGACCAGCCCAGGAACGTGCGAATCAAAACCAAAAGCCCGAGCACGAGCACATTCTGCAGCGACGGCGCGAGAGCCACCGTGCGGATCACATCGGCAGCCACCAGTATTTCCAGCCCGAGCAAAAGCGCGCGCGCCACGCCATGCCGATATTGCTTGTAAGTGTCCCCGCCCGCCCGGGCGGTCACTATACGCACTAAGTACAGAACCGTAGCTACGAGAATCACCGCTGCGATGATCGCGACGGCGAGCAGCTCGATGGCCACCGCGGCGTATTCCACCCATTGGGTGAGAACGCTAACTTGTCTTTCGATAACAGCTTGTTCCATTGCCTCGCTCTAACCTTGCCGGTCACCCCTAGGCGCGATTGGACCGGCGCTGTTATAGGATTTTTTCACTCGAAGATCGGAGAAGGTTTTTTGCTGAACAGAACGTAGTTTAAGACGCGGTAAGTTCTCCATCCGAGTTCGCCTGATTTCCTGCTTCGAAATCCCTGAGATTCTCGAGCCGTCCGTGCTTGCCTAACTTGAGCCGGCGCTGCCCGGCGGATCGCGCAGCATTTTGCCGGTGACCAGCGCGAAAACCATATTCATCGGGATCGAGATGCCACTAAAGGCCATGATCGGCGCGATCACTTCAGTGCCGGGGAAATAATAAAGAGCGACCGGAACACAGATCCCGAAGTTGCGCATCGCCGTACTGATGGCGAGGACTTTCCGGTTTCTGATCTCCGGGCCTCCCAGCATCCAGCCAACGGCCCAGCAGAGGACCGTCAGCGCTACGATCGCGGCGATACCGTGGACATCCAAGGCTTTGATCGCGGGCGTCTTGAACCGACCGCTCAGCAGCGCCGCCGCGATGAAAATCAAGATCGACAACAGGCCCAACCAGCGGCCCAGTTTCGGCGCGACTCCCGGAAATAGTCTCTGCAGCGCCCGCCCGGCTAAAAGCGGCGCCGCCACCAGCAACAAAAATAACAGAACGATCCGGATGAAAGGCCGGCCTTCCGCATCCGTCCTGGGAAAAAGCCAATCCGCCAGCAACGGGGTGATCAAGATCGCCAAGATCGTGAGAACGATCACCAGCGCGACCGCAAAAACGCGATCGCCCTTGGAGATGCGGGCGAATTGCAGCGCGAACAGCCCGCCTGGGGAGACCGCCAGCATCATGATGCCGATTCTGATGTCGGGCGCCAGGTTTAGCAGCCGGACAAGAATAAATCCCAGGATGGGAACAATGACCAGGTTTGCCAACAGACCTCGCCCCATCTTGCGCCGGTCCTGGAGCATGGTCGTGAGCTCGCCGCTCGTGGTCTCCAGCATGACCGAAACCATGTAGACCGCGACAAAAACATACATGAGGAGTTTGACGTAAAGCGGTGCATCTCCCATGGGGGTCCTGAACTTGGATGAATTTCCTCTTTGCGCCCGGGGCCAACGTTGTCGATCGTGAATCTCGTTCCGCGACGCCGTCAACTAACAATACGTTTGGTCAAAGCAGGCAAAATTTGACGCCGCGATCTCTACCGAACCTTTTGCTTGGCGATCGGCCGGCTTGTCACCGACGGACGCGCGGTCCGGACAGCCTGCTGCGTTGCTTGACGCGACTTTTACCGGGACAGGCGGCCGCGAGATGCTGCTAAACGAGAGCTTATCCCGCTCCTGACATCGGCTGTTGCAGCTGCTCCATGATCTGATCGATGGTGAAACTCGCCGCCTTCTGCCGCGGCGGAAATTCCTTGAACGTTCCGAGAAACTGGCCGACAAACCCCTGCATGGGAACGAGTAGATAGACATGGTCGAAATACCAATCCCAGTAGGTGTTGGAAGTGATCGTCGAACGCTCGTAGGGATCGGTGCGCAGATTAAAAATCCACGGAATCCTCGTATGCACGAATTGCTCGCCCCAGACGAGCATGGTCCCCTGCGCGCGCTGCTGCGCAAACACGGCCTTCCAGTTGTCATACCGCAGCCCGACCAGATCGCCGTCGTCGGAAAAGTAAAAGAACTCCTTGCGCGGGCTTTCCTGGGCCGCGCCGGTGAGATACGGCACCAGATTGTAGCCGTCGAGATGTACCTTGAATGTCTTGCCGCCGGTCTGGTGGCCTTTCAGTAGTTTTTCCTTAACGTCCGGATCACCTGCCATAGCAACGAAGGTCGGCAGCCAGTCCAGATGGCTGACGATGTCATTGGAAATCGTCCCGGGCTTGATTTTACCCGGCCAGCGCACCATGCAGGGAACCCGAAAGGCGCCTTCCCAGTTGGAATTTTTCTCGTTGCGAAAGGGCGTCATGCCTGCGTCGGGCCAGGAATTCATGTGCGGCCCGTTGTCGGTGCTGTACATCACGAAGGTATTGTCTGCTATGCCCAGCTCGTCGAGCAGATTGAGCAGTTCGCCCACGTGCTTATCGTGGTCGATCATGACGTCGTGGTACTCGGACTGCCAGCGCCCCGACTGGCCAAGACTGTCCGGTTTGGCGTGCGTGCGAAAGTGCATATGAGTGGTATTGAACCACATGAAAAACGGAGTTCCGCTTTGGTTTTGTTTCTTGATGAATTCTTTAGCGGCAGCAAGAAACTCTTCATCTGCGGTTTCCATGCGCTTCTTGGTTAACGGCCCCGTATTCTCGATTTTCTGTCCGCCCTTGCCGTCGGCCCAGCAGTGCAGCACGCCGCGCGGACCATAGTTCTTGCGGAAGTTGGGGAAGTCCTTGGCCGGTGGATAGTCGCGCAACTCGGGCTCCTCTTCGGCATTCAGGTGATAGAGGTTGCCGAAGAACTCGTCGAAGCCGTGCATCGTCGGCAGATGCTCGTCCCGGTCACCGAGGTGGTTTTTGCCGAATTGGCCGCTGGCGTAGCCGAACGGTTTCAGCAGTTCCGCAATCGTTGGATCCTCGGCTCTCATGCCCTGCGCGGCGCCGGGCAGGCCAACTTTGGACAACCCGCTGCGGAACACACTCTGTCCCATGATAAAAGCCGCTCGACCGGCTGTGCAGCTCTGCTCGGCGTAGTAATCAGTGAAAATCATCCCCTCGTTGGCGATTCGGTCAATGTTGGGCGTGCGATAGCCCATCATCCCTTTCGTAAAGCAACTCAGATTCGATTGGCCGATATCATCCCCCCAGATGACCAAGATGTTCGGCTTTTTTTCTTCTTGCCTCGCCATATGACCTCCTTTTACTTTTTCCTTTTTATTTTTTATGCTTATGTCCTCCTGCCTTTACTACCAGGGATTCCTGATTTGCAAGTTCAAAATACCTTGGTTAGTGCCGAGCGTTCTATCAGAGCCTGGCGGCAAGATGAGGGCGCGAATATCCGCCAAATCGGTGCCCGTCTTACCAGAACCAATCGCTTGGAGAGTGTGGTACCCGGTGCGGCCGGCGATCTTCGCCTGGAAGGTGAGCGACAGACGCCCGGTTACATTATCGTCGCCCCAGTGATCGAGTCCCGTACGCTGCTGCGCATTCTGCGGGTCATAAATCATCAGCGAGATCTGTGCGGGCTGGGTGCTGATGTTCAAAGCCGCTCCAGTCAGGTACGGCGGCACTAAACCCGTAAACGGCGCGGCCAGGCCTGTGTTCCAGAAGGAATCGATGCCACCGCCACCGAGCAACGGCGTACGCGAGGCTGCATCGATCATGTTGAATTTGCCCACGGTGAGCGACACACGCTCGCCGAACCGCTGCGTCAACGTGAGCGACACGTCGCCGCCGGAGCCTCCATTCTGCGGAAAGTTCAGGGCAGTGTTGACAGCCAACAGTGTGCCGCCATCGCCGTTGAGGTTATCGCCATAGTTGAACTCACCGACGGTGCTGATGGAAAAACCTTCCCACAGACCGAGCTTCGCGCCGTCGAAAGTGAGCTTCCCCATCAGTTTGCCGCCGTATTCCCAGCGGTGGTCCCCATCGCCGGACACGAAACCGTGGCCGAACTGGGCAAACGAAACACTCAGGTCGATGCCGTAACGTCGAAGCGCTTCTTTAGGACTTCCGGGGCCGCTCAGCAGGCCCGGTAGAACAGAAGAATGCTACACGCGCGGCGACGCGCCGGAACAGGTATGTCTCGCGCCCACCAACGATCGTTCTATTCGCCCTAGTCAACCGGTTTGCTTTCTGCAGACTATTATTTGATGAGGGTTAGATTCGCAATTCGGGTAGCTCCTGATTCTCATTTCGAAATTCCTGAGAGTCACGGTCTGGTATAGCAATTCGTCCGTGTCCCATTTCCTGTTCAGAGCACCAATATAGATGTACCGCAATTGCAGCAGCTTACCCGCAAACGGCGGGCCGAGTGCACCGGCGCGATCGATTAGGCCGGCCAAACAGCACCGGCCGGCAGGAGTGCGTTACGCAAACACAGGTTGATCGACTCTGTTGTCGTTCGCTCGCGAGAGTTCATGGATTCGGCGGAAGCCGAAGTTGCCGCATACGCCGACGAATGGAGATTGCTCGCTCGACGTGTTGTCGGTCCCCACGTGGCGGATATTCGGAGCGAACACCTACACATCGTTGGCGGCATCTTTTTTGCGTCATACACGGCACTAGTCAGCACTGCGGAGGAGAGATATGGCCCTCGCGATCAGTAGCGGATCGGCTGCCCTACTGTTGGCTTATTGGTCACAGGATTGTCTCTGTGGACGATCAATAACGGCATGGCTGGCAGGGGCACACCGGCGAGGGTGGTCGGCACGACTGCGCACGCGCAAGTGCCAGCGTTGAAGAATGACCTAACGCCGATTGCGAACCGTCCCGTTCGAGCACAAATCCAACCCTGGCAATCGGCTAGCGAGCTTGAGACACCTTCTTCAGATGACCCGCTCGGGAAAAGGGAGGAGCTGCGCGAATTGCGCCGCAGAGCGGCAAGGACCTTCATGGTGATCACCGTTTTGAAAGGGTCAAGCACTAACCTCGAATAGCGCAATCCAGCAGGGTTTCCGCTTCCCCGGGAACCGAGCCATCCACCATCCTGTCCCAGACGGTGGATTAATAATTCAGAGCGCATAGATGTCATTCCCGCGAAAGCCGGAATTTCAGATTTCTCGGAACTTCCTGGATTCCGGGTCGCGCTAGCTAGCTACGCCAGCTTGCCCGGAATGACGAACTGATTCAGTCAACAAACTTCAGGGATAGCAGACTGGCAGGCCCTGCTGCGAAAAGTCCGCTTGGACCAGCGCCGAACGAAAGAACCCAGTCATTTCAGTTCCACACCGTTCACTCTGCGGCTCTCGCAGGGTGAACGGTGGGTTTTCAGACCCGCGGTCCGCCGAATCACTGCACGTTGATTTCAACCCGGCGGTTCTTCGCCCGTCCTTCGCGGGTCTTATTATCCGCAATCGGTTTGCTTTCGCCGAAGCCTTGTCCGGAGATGCGGTTGTCGGCAATGCCCTTCTTGACGATAGAGTCTCTGACCGAGCCAACGCGCCGCTCGGACAATCTTTGATTGTAGGCCTCGCTCCCAACGTTGTCGGTGTGGCCGGCGAGACTTACCCTCTTGTCCTTGTTCTCGTTCATAAACGCAATCAGCCGATCCAGAATCGCCGCGGCTTCCGGTTTGACGTTGCTCCGGTCAAAGTCGAAGAGGACATCATCCAAAATGATCGTCCGCTCGACCTTCGGCGCCGGTTTCGGTTTTGGTTTCGGCGGCGGTGGTGGTGGCGGAGCCGGTTTGGGTTTGGGCTTTGGTGGTGGCGGCGGTGGTGGAGGCGCGGGTTTCGGTTTCGGGTCTTGCGTCATCAGGTAAGCCAGTCCGCCGCAAATCAACGCGCCCGCAACTGCGCCGATACCGGCGCCGACCGCTTCATTGCGGTGCCTTCCCTCAATTCCCTGATGCGCGGCTACGGCACCGCCCATGGCGCCGAGCGCCCCGCATGTCGCGGCGCCCACGAGCGCCGCTTGGTTCTTCGTCATCACGCCAGTACATCCGCTCAGGAACACCGACGCCGTTGCAATCGCGAGCAGCTGCCGTCTTCCGAGTCTCATCGCGCCCAAAACGAGATCCCTGGATGTTTGCACAAATTTTTTCCTCCCGTCGTGTAGGCTTAGGACCATGATGCGCAACCTCGTAAACTATTTTTGCAGCCAATCCAATCAGGTTTTTCCTGATTTCGGCTTCTAAATCCCTGAGACCGGCGCACCGGTCCCCGTGGAAGAAATTGCGAGCGGAACGGACGCTTGAGAATCCTGCCATTCGAACCAAAAAAAGCCCTCGCGCAGTTACTCCACGCGATAAGTTTTCTGCAAATCGGCGCTGAAGGGAATGTCTAATACTGAATTCGTTGCCTCTAACTAACGCAGGCTTGACGAGTAACGATCCCGGGGAGGCGATTAGCGGCGCGGCGGGAGCGATTTCTGCGCCGGAAGAAAGCAGTTCGTATCCGTAAGAAACAGCGGGCGAGTATTCAACAAACGGGTAACGTCAGGCGAAATGTCGTTCCGGTTCCCGGTTCGCTGGTATAGGTAACGGTTCCGCCATGGCGCAA
>JBOHVN010000114.1:0-9857 GCA_050735675.1 Binatia bacterium
CCCCCCCGACCTCGAAGAACAGACTCGCGCAATCGCCACTGAACTGCGTTGCGTCGTTTGCCAGAACCTGTCGGTTGCCGACTCGCCTTCGGAAATGGCTCAGCAGATGCGCGCCGTCGTGCGCGAGCAGCTCCAGGCCGGCCAAACCCCTGAGCAGGTCAAAGAGTTCTTCGTGTCAAAATATGGTGAGTGGGTTTTGCTTAAACCCAAGACCACCGGTTTCAGCGCGCTGTTGTGGATCTTGCCCTACGTCGTACTGGTTCTGGGCGTGATGACAGCGCTGTGGTTTATCCGGCGCTGGGCCACGGCGAAAAAATCCCAGCCCCCCGCCGCTGACGCGAGCGAAGAAACGCGCAGCGAACTCCTCAAAGAAGATTTCGACCTCCCGGACTTGGAAGACTCAAGTCCAAGAGCCGCGTTGCTTCGCCAACGCGCCAGGCTGCAAGATGAATTAAACGAGTTGGAATTCGATTTTCAGTCCGGCAAGCTCTCCGACGCCGACCTCACCGCGCTCAAGCGGGACATCGAAACAAAAGCCGCCGTCGTCATTCAGCAGCTTCGCGCCCTGCCGCCCGCGGCGCCAGCCACCAAGCCGGCGCCGCGAGACACACGCAAGATCAAGCCAACGGGCGGCAGCGATCGCGCCCGTTTACGCCGCTGGCAACTCGTCACGGGCGCCGTGTTTCTCGTGATCTTTGGCTTGGCGCTCGGTGTCATGCTGACACAGTCGGTTCGGCCGCGCCTCTCGCAAAACGATACCATGACCGGCGACTTTCTCACGGGTACCAGCTCGACGAATAGCACGGTGAATGCCGCGCTCGCCGAAGGCAAGACGGCCTTCGCCCACCAGGAATTCCCCAAGGCGATAGAAGCCTTCAAAAAAGTCCTGTCGGCCGATCCCGACAATTCTGAAGCGCATAGTTATATGGGATATATTTTGTTGCAGGCCGGCCACGGCGACGGCGCATTGATGGCCTTCGATAAAGCTTTATCCCGAGCGCCGAATCTCCCCATGGCGCTTTGGGGCAAAGGCATGGTTCTCTATCAAGATAAAAAAGATTTCGCCGCGGCCCGGGGAATCTTTGAAAAGCTCTTGAGTTTGGTTCCGCCGGGAGAAGAAAGAAACGAAATCGCCAAAGTGCTGGCTGAAATCCCCACCAGCGGCGGTGAGAAGAGTTCAGGCTCTGAGCCCCGAAAGGCCGCCGCCGCGCCATCCTCGGCAGCGCAAATCAGCGGCAAGATCACCATCGATCCCAAACTAAAAGTCAAGGTGGATCCCAACGCCGCGTTATTCATCATCGCCCGCCCCGCCGGCACTACGGCCGGACCGCCTCTCGCCGTCAAGAAATTCGACCGCCCGACGTTCCCGCTCGATTACACCTTGAGCCAGGACAATGTGATGATGCAGGGCACGCGGTTCAGCGGCAAAATCACCATCAGCGTGCGCCTCGACAAAGACGCTAACCCCGTCACCCGCGGCGCTGGCGACCTAACCGGCGATTATAAGAAAAATGCGGTGGAAGTCGGCGCGAAGAATGTGGATATCGTGATCGACCAATTGACGCATTAAAACCCGCGACCATCGGCGACCCACCGGATCATCGAGGTCGTGCTTGATTGCTAATTTCGAAATCCCAGTATCGAAATCCGAAACAATCCCCGAATCCGAAGTACGAATTTTCAAGTTGGATCGGCACGTTTTGATATTGTTTCGAGCTTCGGATTTCGTGCTTGGAATTTTACCAGCTTGGCGGCCTTTGCGTCCCTTCGACAACGTTGCTCAGGGCATGCTTTGCGCGAGATATTCTCGACTTTCGATTGCGGTGTATCAATATCCATCGCACTCCTCCGTTATCGAGCCCGGCCTCCAATCCAAAATCGAAAATTCGTCAGGGTCTGTTCCGTTGCACTGCGTTCTCGCGTTGCAGCGCGCCGAGCTTGTCGAGCAGATCGAGGATGACCGCAATCCCCGCAAGGTTAATGCCGAGATTTTCCCGCAGTCGTCTAATCGTGCGCAGTCTCGGCACGGCCGCGGCATCGAAAAACATCTTGGCGCCTTCGCGCGCGCTCGGCTCGATCAGCCCGCACTCGACAAAACGCTCGACCAGCGCTGGGTGCATGTCCGCATGGGCGGCCAGCAATTCGAGCGTTAAGAGCCTGCTTTCCGGGCGGCGAAAAACAATTTCGTATCGACGTAATATCGTCATCGGTTCGGCATCAACTCCCGCGCATTAAATGGCGATGCGCTTCTGAGCTTCTCGAAAAATTCTCTCTCCGCCGGTGTTAGTGTCGGCGGGTTGACGATCTTTAGCTTGGCGTATTGGTCGCCGCGGCCTCCGCCGCGCCGGTTCAAACCCTGCCCGCGCAGTCTCAGCCGCTGGCCTGCCTGGGTGCCAGCCGGGATCGTCATCTCGATGGGGCCTTCCAGCGTCGGCACCATGACTTTAGCGCCGAGCGCCGCTTCCCAGGGCGCTACCGGCAGCTCGACTTGGACGTCGTTGTCGTCCGTGACATCAAATAGCCGATGCGGCCGGATGCGCACGCGCAGGAACAAGTCGCCCGGCTGAGCGCCGTTTGCGCCCGGCTCACCTTGCCCGGCCAGCCGAATCACCGAGCCATCGCGCACGCCGGACGGAATCGTTACTTCGAGCGTCTTCGGCCGGCGAATCGCGCCAGTGCCGCGGCACGTCGGGCATACCGTTTTATTGTCTTTAGAGCCGGTGCCGTGGCATTCAGGACAGACTTCAGTGGCCTGCAGGGTTATGCCGCGCGTGCTGCCGCGATGAGCCTCTTCGAGGGTCAGCTCGATCTCGGCTTCGATGTCGCGCCCGCGCATGGCAAAGCCGGCGCCGCCACGCGTGCTGCGCGGTCCACTACCGCGACGGCCGCCGAATAAACTTTCGAAAAAATCACTGAAGCCGCTCGCGCCCACGCCACCGCCGAAAATGTCGCCGATGCCGCCAAATTCGACGTTTGTTTCCGACCACCCCGGCGGGGGCCTGAATTCGTCGCCGGCCTTCCAGTTCTGGCCCAACTGGTCGTAGCGCTTGCGCTTATCGGCGTCCGACAAAACTTCGTAGGCCTCGTTGACCTCTTTGAACTTCTCCTCGGCGGTTTTGTCTTTTGGGTTGACGTCGGGATGATATTTGCGCGCCAGCTTGCGATAAGCTGACTTGATCTCGCTCTCGGTCGCGTTTTTGTTGAGACCGAGAACCTCATAGTAGTCTCTGAATTGAACTGCCATTTAAATTGATCGATCGCCTCTTGTCATTGCCACGCTGTGATATTAGTCGCCATGCTCCTGTTCCAATCGTGCCAAGGGTTCCACGCTTCGCGGTTCCAAACGTTTGGAACTATTGGAACTCCGCGAAGCGCTTGGAACGTCTATTATTTATTGGCTAAGTTTCGCCGAGTGGCGGCCGGCGTTCAGCTACGCGCACACGCGCCGGCCTGAGCATGTCGTCACCCCAGCGGTAGCCGCGTTGCAACTCTTCGGCGACTGCGCCCGATTCGAACTCATCGCTCTTTACCATGCCGATGGCATCGTGAAAGCGCGGGTCGAAACTCTCGCCCAGGCTTTCCATCGGCGTCACACCTTCGGCCTCGAGAACGCCGAGCAATTGGCGGTGGAGCGCCTGCACGCCGGCTGCGATCGCTGACGCCGGCGCGCCGTCGATATGGCCGAGCGCGCGGTCAAAGCCGTCGAGCACGTCGAGCAACCGGAGTATGATGTCGCGCTTGCCGCTGCGCGCCGCGCCTGAGCGCTCGCGTTCAACGCGGCGCCGGTAGTTGTCGAAATCGGCGAGCGCGCGCAGCAGCGTGTCATGCTCGCGCCGCAATTCTGCCTTGAGCCGTTCGACTTCCTCGGCGGCTTCGACATCCGCCCGCACGCCGTCGCTTGTCCGGTTTCTATTTTTGTCGGCTGCTTCCATGTGCTCTCCTCAGAGAATGGGAGTACTGGAGTAGTGGAGTATTGGAGTGATGTTCGAAAAACGCAATACTCCCGTACTCCAAGACTCCATTACTCCACTCTTCCTTACGTTTGCTTGAACTCCGCGTCGATCACATCATCATCATCGCCGCCCGGTCGCTGCCGGCCGCTGGGTCCGTCGCCAGGCGTGCCGGTCGAGCCCGTCTGCGCCGACGCCAAGGCGTAGCCGACCTGTTGCAGATCGCTGGTCAACTGGCGCAACCGCGCCATATCTGTGGAATTGTTTTTTACCAGCTCGCGAATATCGGTGATCAACTGTTCGGCGCGCGTCTTCTCGTTCATCGGCACGCGGTCGCCCAGTTCGCCCAGCTGGCGCTCGACCTGGTAGGCCATCGAGTCGGCGGTGTTGCGCGCATCGATTTCGTCGCGCCGCTTGCGGTCTTCTTCGGAATGACTCTGCGCGTCGGCGACCATGTGTTCAATCTCTTCTTTGGCGAGCTGAGTCGATCCGGAGATCGTGATCTTTTGCTCTTTGCCGCTCTCCTTGTCCTTCGCCGTCACGGTCAAAATACCGTTAGCATCGGTGTCGAAGCTGACCTCGATCTGCGCCGTGCCGCGCGGGCCGGGCCGGATGCCCTCGAGGCGGAAATTCCCCAGCGTGCGATTGTCGCGCGCCAGCTCGCGCTCGCCTTGTAAGACGTGAATGTCGACGGCGGACTGGTTGTCCTCAGCGGTGGAAAAAGTTTCCGACTTGCGCACCGGAATCGTTGTATTGCGCTCGATCAGCTTGGTCATCACGCCGCCGAGCGTCTCAACGCCGAGCGAGAGCGGCGTCACGTCGAGCAGCACGACATTTTCCACTTCGCCGGCCAGCACGCCCGCCTGGATCGCCGCGCCGATGGCGACGACCTCGTCCGGGTTAACGGTTTGGTTGGGTTCCTTGCCGCCGGTCAAACGGCGAACCATCGCCTGCACCGCCGGGATGCGCGTCGAGCCGCCGACGAGAATGACCTCGTCGATGTCGCGTTCGGCGATTTTGGCATCGGCGAGCGCCTGCTTGACCGGGCCGACGCAGCGCTCGATCAGATCGGCCGTAAGCTGTTCGAACTTAGCCCGCGTGAGCTTCATCTCGAGATGCTTGGGGCCGGAGGCGTCGGCGGTGACGAACGGCAAGCTGATGGTCGTCTCCACCGCGCTGGAAAGCTCGATCTTGGCCTTCTCCGCGGCTTCGGTTAAACGCTGCAGCGCCTGGCGGTCTTTGCGCAGATCGATGCCTCGATCGCGCTGAAATTCTTCCGCCAACCAATCGACCACCCGTTTATCGAAATCGTCGCCACCAAGGTGAGTATCGCCGGCGGTCGCTTGAACTTCGAATACGCCGTCGCCGACATCGAGGATCGAGACGTCGAAGGTGCCGCCGCCAAGATCGAACACCAGGATGGTCTCGTTCTTCTTCTTGTCGAGACCGTAGGCGAGCGCCGCCGCCGTCGGCTCGTTGATGATGCGCAGGACATTGAGTCCGGCGATCTTGCCGGCGTCCTTGGTCGCCTGGCGCTGCGCGTCGTTGAAATAGGCCGGCACGGTGATGACGGCGTCATTAGTTTTCTCACCCAAGTATTTTACCGCGTCCTCGGCGAGCTTGCGCAGGATCAACGCGGAGATTTCCTCCGGCGCGTATTGTTTGCCCATCATCTCGAAACGCACCGCATCGTTCGGCCCGGCGACGACTTTGTAGGGCACGTTTTTGATCTCCGATTGAACTTCGGAGTAGCGCCGCCCGATAAACCGTTTGGCCGAGTAGATGGTATTTTCCGCATTGAGCACCGCCTGGCGCTTGGCAATCTGGCCGGTCAGCCGCTCGCCCGTTTTGGTAAAGGCAACAACCGATGGCGTCAAGCGGCTGCCCTCGCCGTTAATAATAACGTTGGGCTTTCCGCCCTCCATGACTGCGACCACGGAGTTGGTCGTCCCGAGGTCTATTCCGATTGCTTTCGCCATAATAACTTCCTCCCAATTTGGAATATGGCTGAATCTTTCCGATCGAATTGAATTTTACGGCGCAACTCCTATGCCATACCTCTGTACGCGTATCGTTCTTTGAAATACACTCGCTCAATGGTTTGCCAGAACGTCATATGTCCCAGCGTCGCGACATTGTCCAAGGAGTCCAAAAACGGCGTCCGGGATGACTGGCCTCGGTCTGTCGCGGAGGTGACAAAACCTTGAAGCTGTCGAGGAAAAACGCCAGCGGGCGACTGCTTGATAACAAACCCTGGTGCAGAGTGCGATACTGAGAAATCGATCGACCGGCGCTGTGTCGTTTGTGGGACGGACGCTCATGAGTTTCATACCAATGTTGAGAAAGCGCTCGCGTTATGGCGGCCTGCGCCAATTGGGGCGCTGATCCCGCTTCGTGGAAACGATCGGAATGGCAAACTTTTTACGCTTCCGCGCCGCGGGCTTGCTCTCAGCACATTTACTTTCCGGAAAGTTCAGTTCGACGAGTAAAACCACTCGCATGCTGCCCGGCACTGCCTTGCGTTCCACCAGCATGTCGACATCGCTCGGGTCATCATCGCTCATGACTCCGCTGCTCGTTAGCCCGCAGTCGCCCCTATAGTCAGTCAGCCGGAAGATCTCGAAATATACTATCCGGGTTTACGTGCCTGGAATGTGTATCCATAAACCTCGAAGAGCCTGGAGCCAGACACACTAGGAAAGCTCGCTACTCAGGCATCGAATAACGCCGTATGACGAGACCGGAAGCGTCGGCGTGGGCGGTCCGTATTTGCTGTAAGTCTTTCAACATGCGCTCGCGTAGCCGAGAGTGCTATGAGTAAGCGCGCTCAACTGCGAAGCTTTCTTCGAAAGTACTCATATAAGTCATCGAATATTGCGGCAGCACGGGTGAGCCGCACGTCATCGTCTTTGTGTGACATCGCAATGCCGTCGATTAATCTGGCTATTCCTGAGGTTTCCTGCCGTTGAAATTTGCCATCCTTGAGATCGATGTCATGGACGATTTCAGCTATGGGAACAACTCCAGAATCATCAATCCCGACTCGGCCAAGTAAAACTTCCATGGAGCAGCAGTCACCCCGATGAGTAAATTCCGCCTCAAACATATCGAAGCGTACTTCATCTGCTAACGGCGTGTACCCTTTGGCAGGCACAAACTTGATCTTCGCATCAGGATCGATGAAACGGCGCACAACCCAGGCGGTCGCCATGCGATCTATGTGAATTCCTTTGCGAGTGACCCAGGTTTTCCCTTTCAACATTTGAGAGCTCAGAGGTTTGTTCTCCAAGGCTTTCCGGCCGGCTTTGTGGCCTTCGATTCTCGCTTCGAGACCGGAAACCAATCCTTCTGCAGTTACGCGCGCGGGAGCGCCGAAATAATCGATGCTCACTATCTCTCCCAAACGCCTCCTGAGCCTGGCGGTCTCGGCCCCACAGCGCGAACGCTGCTCTTCGTCAAAAACGGCTTTGCGCGGAAGACTTTTCGACAAAAGGCGGGCGGCCTCCGCGACCTGCTCGTAATCCACGTCACGAGCCGCTTGAAACAAACCCTCAACTTGATCATCGGATAATCCATCAACGAAACGAGCTTCGCACAGCGTGGCATCCCCCCCACCTTCGGTGATTTCGCGGCTCAGCCATTGAAAATCTTCGTGAGATTGCTCGCTTTTGGGCAGGGCATACACGGAATTTTTGATCGCAACTGCACCCAACCGTTGCAGGCGCCGCCAGATCTTCACTCGCAGGTAATTTGGTTTGGGCGGGATCTGATGAATGAGAAGAAACCAGCGTACGTCAGTTTCGTCCGGCATGAGGATCTACCTTGACAAGGATACAGCTGTTATATATCTGAATCAATAGTAACACCCGCTCAAATACCGGCGCCTGGCAGGCACGAAGAGGAACCAGTCTTCGCAAGAGGTGTCATCCATGTCAACTTATGCGGGCGAAAAACCGCGCGAACAGTCGGAACAAAGTTCCAGTCGCCTATGGCCGCTCACTATGTATTTTCTCAAGCTCGGCACCGTCGGATTTGGCGGGCCGGTCGCTTTAGTTGGTTTCATGCACCGGGATCTGGTTGAGCAACGACGTTGGGTGACGGAGGACACTTACAAATTATCGTTGGCGCTCGCGCAAATCATGCCGGGACCGCTGGCCGCCCAGACGGCGATTGCCATCGGTTATTTTGAAGCCGGCGTGCTCGGGGCAACCCTCGCCGGTCTCGCGTTTGTGCTGCCTTCGTTCCTAATGGTCGTTGCCATTTCTTTGGCGTACGTCGCTTACGGCGGTCTGTGGTGGATGCAGGCGCTTTTCTACGCGATCGGCGCAACGGTCATTGCCATCATCGCCATCGCCGCATACAAACTCGCCCGCAGCACAAACAAACGCGACCCGCTGCTGTGGGGAATCTTTATAGCGCTTACGGCCGTAACCGTGTGGGCTCAAGCCGAGCTCGCGGAGTTTTTCATTCTTGCGGGATTGATCGTTCTTTTAGCTCACGCCTGGCCCGGTTGGAAACAGGGTCTGATAGTGGGCCTGGGCGCCGCAACCTTGGGTTCACTTATCTGGTCGTTGGAAGCCTGGGTCCGGCAAACGGCGACGGCAGCCGATTCCCAGGATGTGCTGGTTCAGATTCTTGTGTTTTTTACGAAAGCAGGGGCTTTCGTATTTGGCAGCGGGCTGGCAATCATCCCGTTTTTACAACAAGGGGTAGTCCAACAATTCGGCTGGCTGAACGAGCACCAGTTTTTGGACGCCGTAGCGGTGGCGATGATCACCCCTGGTCCCGTGGTGATCACGGTTGCTTTTATCGGTTTTCTCGTCGCCGGCTTCGCCGGGGCGATCATGGCGTCGATTGGGATCTTCCTGCCAGTGTATTTGTTTACCATTCTCCCGGCGCCGTGGTTCAAGCGTCACCGAGATAACCCTCAGCTCAAGGCCTTCGTTGACGGCGCCACGGCGGCAGCGACCGGCGCCATCACCGGCGCGGTCCTCGTATTAGGCGCGCGTGCGATCACAGATCTGCCTACGGCGATCATTGGGCTCGTCAGCTTTGGTATTTTATGGCGATATAAGATCTCGGAACCGGTGCTGGTCACGATCTCAGGAGCCGTTGGCTTGATACTTTGGCCGTTACTACGATCTATGTAATTGGTAGTGGCGAATCCGATTAGCCTTTGGAGGTTATCGCTATGAAATGGGTAACGCGAGCTCGACCAAAAGTGGACCGTGTGGCTTGTCCGTGGCTGATTAAGCGGTTCGTTGATCCAGAAGCAGAGTTTTTGTATGTGCTGCCCGATCAAGTGTTGGAAATCGCGCGGCGGGAAGACGCGATTCCATTCGACGTGCCGAACGTCGAATTAGGCCATGACGGTCTTGAATGCAGTTTCGACGCCGTAATCAAAAAATATCATCTTGCCGATCGCGCGCTTCAGCGGCTTGCAGTGATTGTGAGAGGCGCCGATACAGCCGCAAACGAGATAGCCCCGGAATCAGCCGGCCTCGAGGCGATTGCCGAAGGTTTCCGGCTTGTCTATAGCGATGATCATGAGCTGCTCGAACGAGAGTTGTCCGTCTATGATGCGCTCTACGCCTATTGCCAGAAAATTGTTCGTTAGTTAGGAGAGGAAATAACAGTGCAATTTTCTCGGGCCATCTTGCTCTTTGGCGTGAGCGTTTTTGTCTGCGCCGGGCTGACACCGGCAATTAAGTGAGTTACTCAAGGGACAGGAGGGGTCGGCGTGGGCGGTCCGTACTTGCTGTAGGTTTTCTCAATGTATGCTCGCATCTCCTTGAGATGCTTCCCTTGATCCATCATTTTCATCACGTCACGCGTGATGCCGATGCAGATGCCTCAGGCGAGGCTCATTCGATCAAATTCTAATTTTTTGAGAGTTGAACTGTCTTT
>JBOHVN010000115.1:0-18371 GCA_050735675.1 Binatia bacterium
CCGCCGGCCCGTGCGCCCGCCGGGCCGGCGCTCTTGCGCCTCCACCGGGGCCACGTCGCTCACGAGGCACCGCCCGGGCGGGTGCCAGGGGGGGCATGGCACTTGCTCTGCCAGGCTCACACGGCCCTCAATGGGCAGGAGGACAGGATGCCCCTGAGTCACAGGCGGCATGGCCAGACGCGGCGATCACGCGCGACCTGCCGGCACGGGGTGATGTGGGCGCTGTGCGCCATCGGGCTGTGGGGAGCGGACGCCCCTCTGGGCGCCGCACAGTCGCCGGGTACGCCGCCCCCAACCGTCGTCGTCGCCGAAATCACGCCGCGCACCGTGCCGATCTACGACGAGTTCGTCGCCCGCACCCAAGCCCTGCACACGGTCGAGCTGCGCGCTCGCGTGGAGGGGTTTCTCGAGCGGGTAAGGATTTCATCACTCACCCGTTAAGTTGACAATGCCCCCGAACATCCGCCTTTCGCACATCCTCACCGAAGGGAGGACGAGACAATGAGTGCCGCCGTACGACTCTACAACCATGAGCGTCACACCATGCCGCCCGTGCGAGCACTCGCCGACCAAGCTTTCTCGCGCGCAGCCGGCGCGCCGCTGATCGAAGGCAACAGCGTTCGTTTGCTGAAAGACGCGAGAGAGAATTACTCGGCGTGGCTCGATGCCATCGGCGGGGCGGAACACCACATCCACTTTGAGAGCTACATCATTCATGAAGACGAGGCGGGACAGATGTTCGCCGACGCCTTGGTCGCCAAGGCACGGGAAGGCGTGCGCGTGCGACTTATTTACGATTGGATGGGAGGCTTCGGCAAAACCTCGCGCGCTTTCTGGAATCATTTGCGCGCGGGCGGCGTCGAAGTGCGTTGCTATAACCCGCCACGCTTGGACTCACCCTTAGGATGGCTCAGCCGTGATCACCGCAAGATGCTCTCGGTAGATGGTCAAGTCGGTTTTGTCACGGGCTTGTGCGTCGGGCGGATGTGGGTAGGTGTGCCTGGAGAGAAGATCGAGCCGTGGCGTGACACCGGAGTTGAAGTGCGCGGGCGTGCCGTCGCGGACATCGAACAGGCGTTCGCGCAAGTTTGGGCGATGATTGGTGAGCCGATTCCCGAACATGAACTCATCAGCAGAGACGCGCTTCATCAGGCTGGCGACGTGAGCTTGCGCGTCGTGGCGAGCGTCCCAGCGACGGCAGGGTTGTTCCGTTTAGATCAACTCATCGCCGCGCTGGCGAGGAAGCGCTTATGGTTGACGGACGCATACTACGCCGGGACGACCGCCTACCTGCAGGCTTTGAGAGCGGCGGCGAAGGACGGCGTTGACGTGCGGCTGCTGGTGCCGAACGGGACAGACATTCCTCTCTTGAGACCTCTATCGAGGGCAGGGTATCGTCCGCTCTTGGAAGCAGGTGTGCGCGTCTTCGAGTGGAACGGCACGATGCTGCACGCGAAAACTGCCGTTGCCGACGGACGCTGGGCGCGCGTCGGCTCGACGAATCTTAACATTGCGAGTTGGCTCGGCAACGGCGAGCTGGACGCGGTGGTCGAAGACGAATTATTCGCGCGAGAGATGGAAGAAATGTATCTTCAGGATTTAAAGAACTCGACGGAAGTCGTCTTGGATGCGAAACAGAAAGTGCGCGCACCCGGCGAGCCGCCCCACCCGCATCCTGTCATGACAAGCGGCGGTGGAAGCGTCGGACGCGCCGCAGCCGGAGTGGTTCGCATCGGCAACGCTGTCGGCGCGGCTTTCACCAACCGTCGCATACTAGAGCCGGTTGAAGCGCGCTTGATGACAAGTGCCGGCGCGTTGCTGCTCATTTTAGCTGCCCTCTTTGCCCTGTTCCCGCGCGTGCTTGTGTACCCGCTGTTAATTATTTTCGTTTGGCTCGGCGTTGTGCTGCTATACAGAAGCTACACATTGCATCGTGAAGGTAAGCGAGAAAGCGGCGCGCTTAGGGAGCAAGCTACGTCGCGTCGAGCTACAGAAGAACAGGTTGAGCCGAAGCGAGATTGAATCGGGTGGTAAGGACGAGAAGCGGAAAATGTGCGAAGTGCAAGTCATCGCAGAAGCAAAGGATACAAGGAGATGAGCACTACGACTTTTCAGCAAGATCAGAGAACGGCTTATCAACAGCCGGTTGACGAAGTATTGATCACGCTCGACACGGATGCGCGGCGCGGCTTGAGCACAGGGGAGGCGCGGGCGCGGCTCGAAAGCTATGGCAAGAACGAGTTGACCGCAGAGAAGCCCGTGCCGGCGTGGAGGAAATTCCTCGCCCAGTTTCACGATGTGCTCGTCATTCTGCTGCTGATCGCAACATCAATTTCGGCAGGTCTGTGGCTGTACGAACGCGAATCGGCACTCCCCTATGAAGCGATGGCGATCTTCGCCGTCGTGCTGCTCAATGCGATCATGGGCTACATGCAGCAGTCACGCGCGGAGCAAGCGGTGGCGGCGTTGCGCCAGATGTCGGCGGCACACGCCAACGTCATTCGAGACGGCGCGCGGCAGAGCATCCTGGCGACTGAGGTCGTGCCCGGCGACATCATCCTCATCGAAGAAGGCGACACGGTTCCCGCCGACGCGCGGCTGGTTCAGTCAACGGCGTTGCAGACTGCGGAGGCGGCGCTCACCGGCGAGAGCCTGCCGGTGTCCAAGGACATCGATACGGTTATCGAAGAGGCCGGCCTCGGCGACCGTCACAACATGATCTTCAGCGGCACGGCGGCAACATACGGGCACGGCAAAGCAGTGGTTGTGGCGACCGGGATGCAGACCGAGATGGGGCGCATCGCCGGGATGCTGAAAGAAGCTCCGGAAGAGACCACACCGCTGCAACAGGAGCTCGACCGCGTCGGCAAACTGCTGGGGATCATCGTCATCGTCATCGCCGTCGTGATGATCGCAACGATCATCCTTGTCGAAGACGTGCGCGGGTTCGCTGCGCTTTTCGACGTGCTTATTTTAGGCGTGGCGCTCGCGGTCGCCGCGGTGCCGGAAGGCTTGCCGGCGGTGGTGACAGCGGTGCTCGCCCTCGGCGTGCAGCGCATGGCGAAGCGGAACGCCATCGTGCGCCATCTCGCGGCGGTGGAAACCCTCGGCTCGGCCAACGTCATCGCCTCCGACAAAACCGGCACCTTGACCAAGAACGAGATGACGGTGCGCGTGGTAGCCACGGCGAGCGGGCGGGTGGGTTTGAGCGGCACGGGTTACGCTCCCGAAGGCGAAGTGCATCGGGACCGGGCGGGAGCGATTGCCGATGACGAGCAGGGAATGATCGAAGGCGCTCTGCGAATCGAGTTGGAGCGCGCGCTCGCCGTCGGCGACCGCGCTAACAATGCCGAGTTGCACGAGCGCGACGGCCGCTGGACGGTGCAGGGCGACCCTACCGAAGGCGCCCTCGTCGTCGCGGCACGCAAAGCCGGCCTGGAGGATGAAGCGCTTGATGCGCGCTTCGAGCGGGTTGGCGAAGTTCCCTTCTCCTCCGAGCGCAAGTTGATGACGACGATTCATACGGATGCGCAAAGGCGGGAGTGCTTGCTCGTTTTCACCAAAGGCGCGCCGGACATATTGCTCGCGCGTTGCTCGCAGGAGCTGGTCGGAGAAGAGAGCCGCTCCCTGACGGCGGAGCGTCGCGGCGAAATTTTGCAGAGCAATGAAGCACTGGCCGGCGAGGCGCTGCGCACGCTCGGCGTTGCCTTCCGGTCTCTGCCGGCGGGCGCATTCGAAGGCGATGAAGTCGATGAGCGCGTCGAGCAAGACCTCGTATTCGCGGGATTGATCGGCATGATCGATCCTCCCCGCGAGGAGGCGAAGCAGGCCGTCGCCCGCGCGAAGGCGGCAGGGATACGCCCGATGATGATTACCGGCGATCATCCTAAAACCGCCGCGGTCATTGCCGCCGAGCTTGGCATAGTTAAAAACGGGCGGGCCGTCACCGGCGCGGAGCTCGAGAAGATGCCGGAGGAGACCCTCGACCGGACGGTCCGAGAGGTGTCGGTCTATGCGCGCGTCAACCCCGAACACAAGCTACGGATCGTAAAGGCGTTGCAGCGTGAAGGAGCAATCGTGGCGATGACCGGCGACGGCGTCAACGACGCGCCCGCTTTGAAGACCGCCGACATCGGCGTGGCGATGGGCATTACCGGAACGGACGTCTCCAAAGAAGCCGCCGACATCGTGCTGGCGGATGACAACTTTGCGACCATCGTCGCGGCGGTGGAAGAGGGGCGCGCGATCTTCTCGAATATCCGAAAGTTCCTGCGCTACCTGCTTTCTTCAAACATCGGCGAAGTTATGACGATGTTCTTCGGCGTGCTGCTGGCGGATATGATCGGCCTGACGGCGGCAGGGGGTGGCGGCGTCGCGCTGCCGCTGCTGGCGACACAAATCCTGTGGATCAACCTGGTGACGGACGGAGCGCCCGCGCTCGCGCTCGGCGTCGATCCGGCGGACGCGGGGGTGATGGACGACCCGCCGCGGCCGCGAGGTGAAGGAGTAATTACCCGCGGCATGTGGGCGGGCATCTTGTACGTCGGCGCGATCATGGCGGCGGGGACCTTGCTCGTGCTGGATGCGAGCTTGCCCGGCGGCCTGATCGAAGGCTCTGGCAATATGCGTTACGCGCAGACGATGGCTTTTACCTCTCTGGTGTTCTTCTCGCTCTTCACCGTGTTCAACGCGCGTTCCGATGAGCGGAGCGCGTTCGCCGGGGTGCTCTCTAATAAATGGCTCTGGGGAGCGGTTCTGTTGTCGCTCTTCTTGCAAGCGGCGGTGATTTACATCCCGTTTCTGCAGGAAGCATTTTCGACCGTGAGCCTGAGCGCAGGCGATTGGTTGCGTTGTGCGGCGGTGGGGAGCTCGGTGCTCTGGCTGCGCGAGTTGGGCAAGGTTATTGCGCGGACGAAAACCCGAAGGGTTGCTACCGGCGTTGTTGGAAATTGATCCGTTGGTGAATATCGGAGAATGTTGCGACAAAAGTGGCGAAGCCTGGCGTGGATGGCGGTTGTTAACCTTTTCCCGCTCGGCATTGTCCAGCTCTATTATGCCGTCGATACGGGTTACTGGTACGCGCGCAGTCTGGACTTTATCAATTTGTCTTGGGTCAATGTTCTCGAATGGGCGCGCCTGCCGGGGGACGCTCTATTCATAATAGGCGGAGCTTTACCTTTGCTCTGGCTCTGCTGGCAGGCGTTGCGCTATCCGAACCCGCGCCGCATTGAAGCGGAAGCCGAGCTGCCGCGCATGCTCTACACCACCGTTTCGGAGGGAGGGAAATAATCGAATATCGAACAATCTGATTACCGCGACAAAATTATTGCAGACCGATTCTGAGGCAGCCAGAACATCCGGCAAAAAAGCCGCGCGGCTGAACGCGCCCGAGCGGATTAAATTACACTTCCAAGTGGTAGCCTGCTCTCGCCAACGCCCGGCGCGTGGCTTCCATCACAAAAGGGCTATCGACGTGCGGCAAGACTTTCACTTCAGAATAATTCTGTAACTGGCGCAAAATCCGATCGATCTCGGCTCCCGCCAGTTCCTCGCACTGCTCGTACATGCCTCCGGGGTCTTCTTCGATCGGGTTGTGGTTTCGTCCGGGCTGAAGACGCGGAAGTTCCGGGCATCGGCGTTGCGTCAGAGCACGTCGCGTATGAACTGCCCCCTGGACCCGTGTGGCTTCTTCTCGGATGACTCCGGGTTTCGGCACTTTAACCGCGTAATCGCGGAAATCCGGCATTCTCAGGTCGCGAAGAAGTATTCCTCCGTTGGCATGAGGGTTCGCTCCCATGCGCTGCTCACCCTTTGGCGCTAGTTCAGTTAGTTTCGCAATGAATCTGCCGGTCTTGTGGAACAGCTCGTTTGGCTTGTAGCTCTTCATCCAGCTTTCGAGAATTTCAGGTGCGCAGGCTGTGCCCGCGAACTCTTTAACTGGCAGTTGGTGCGCGCGCAATGTCCCTTCGACCGGTTTGCCAACGACTACCTTCGGGCCGGTCTAGCCCTTCGGAGTACGCAGGATAATCAGGGGCCAACGCGATCGTTGCTTGAACCCATTTTTCCGGGCGTCGCGTTGGATGCGCTGAATATCGGCCACAACAGCGTCGAGTGCAGCAGCCATCAGCTGATGCATCTGCATCGGGTCTTCGCCTTCGACAAAATACGGTGTGTAACCGTAGCCACGAAACAGCGCTTCAAGCTCATCATTGGAAATACGGGCCAGCATCGTTGGGCCGGCAATCTTGTAGCCGTTCAAGTGCACAATGGGCAGCACGGCGCCGTCGTGATTCGGGATTGTCGAACGCGGCGCCGTACGCGTGCGCAAGGGAATAGCCGAGTTCGCCGCCTTCGTTGATGGAACCCGGCGTTTCCGGAGCCACATGACTGGGAATTCCGCCGGGAAAAGAGAATTGGGTGAACAACCGTTTCAGGCCCAGTTCATCCTGCGACACGTTGGGGTACAGTTCGCTGTAGGTGCCATCCAGATAAGCATTGGCCACCAGGCCCGGTCCGCCCGTGACCGGGGCCGGTGACATTGATCACATTCAAATCATACTGCTTGATGATCCGGTTGAGATGGACGTAGATGAAGTTCAGTCCCGGCGTCGTGCCCCAGGTGACCGAGCAGGCGCGGCTTGATGTGCTGTAGCTTGAGCGGTTTCTTTAGCAATGGATTGTCCTAGAGATAGATTTGTCCCACGGATAAATAGTTTGCCTCAGGCCAATACGCGTCGATGTTGCGCAAGTGTTCGCGCGACAGAGGCTTATCCATGACACGGCTCCTTGTGTTTGTTCGCCTTGTGTTCGGTTTGCTTTTTATCACGTAGCCTCCGGCGTAGCCTTGTCGATGCGAACCGGTCGCTTCTTCATTGGCTCTTCTCAAGTCGACGGTCTCTCAGTCGTTCGCTTTCTTCAGCGCCGAGCCTTTGTGTATCGCGATGTGGTCGGTCTTGTCGCTCTTGATTTCATATTGGGGCTCTTCCTTGCTCGCGTGGCGTGTATACCCTTTGTAATCGACATTTTTTGTGTGCACCTTAATGATCGTGCCGCTGACGTGCCCGGCCTCCGAGTTCCATGTCACGTGATCACCGACGCTAAATTTCCTCGTCATGCTGGTTTGCCTCCGCTTCGATTCCTCTCCAAGACGCAGCGTTTAGGCAACGCCACGAGTTGTCGGTCAAGGTCGACCGTGGTGTTCCTGAACGCTTCTGCTCGCAGGATTGGCCGCTCTCATGGCGGCGATGGTTCTCTCGAACTCGACTTCCGCGCGAAGCCCTTCGAGATCCCGCCGAATCACCGCGACGGCCAACTTCCTGCCGCCGTTTCGATACGTGATCGTGCAGTCTCGTGCGTCAAGCTGCCCATCGATTTCGGCTCTATCCCACCGCTCGGCGTGACCGACATAAGCGAGGCCGAAATCGTATTGCTCGGTCCAGAAGAACGGTACGGCGTCGAAACGTTCCCGTAGACCCAGCATGTTGCGCGCGGCGGTCTGCCCCTGGCGTTGCGCAACAACCCAGTGTTCGACGCGGATGCGCTCGCCTGTGAGCCGGTCCGGCCAGCGCGCGATGTCGCCGGCTGCAAAGACGCCCGGGACGCTCGTTTCCAAGTACTCGTCCACCGTGACGCCACGGTCGATGACGAGCCCTGTCTGTTCCGCCAGTGAAATCGCCGGTCGCACACCGACGCCGATGACCACGAGATCGGCCGGCAGGCTTGCTCCGCTCTGCAATAGGACGCGGCGCGCGTCGATCGACGTGGCGGTGGTGCCGAGATGGAACGTCACGCCGTGTTCTTCATGGAGTTTGCGGATGAAATTACCGACATCGGCTCCCAGGATCTTCTCCATGGGGCAGGTTTCCCGGCCGACCACATTCACTTCGATATTCCGTGCTCGAAGGGATGCCGCCACCTCGAGTCCGATGAAACTCGCGCCAATCACCACTGCCCGCCGCGAACCCAGGGCCTTGGCGACAAGAGCGCGGCTGTCGGCAAGCGTGCGCAAATAATGGACGTGCGGGAGATCCCCGCCGGGCAAGTCGAGGCGCACCGGCTCGGCGCCGGTGGCGAGCAGGAGCGCATCATAGGCGTACCGGCTGCCATCCACGAGCTCGACGTGGCGGCGCGCTGGGTCGATGGTGGCGACGCGCGCGCCCAGCTTCAAGTCGATATCGTGCTCGGTGTAGAAGTCCGCGGATCGGAGCGGATTTGACTCCGCGGGCGCAGTGCCCGCGAGGTAGCCCTTCGAAAGGTTGGGGCGGTCATAGGGTACCGACTCGTCGGCGCTCAGCAAGGTGATGCTGCCGACGTAGCCCTCCCGACGGAGCATTTCCGCGGCGGTGTTGCCCGCCGCGCCACCACCGACGATAACAACCGATCCCGGTATGCCGGCGGCCGCTAGCGAAGGCGCTCGCTGGCCTGTACGCTCGATTTTTTCTCGCACATATACGGTGCCGTCCCGCTGCTCAACGCGCCAACAGGATACCGAATTTAACGCCGGCGCGCGCAGGGCCTCACCGGTGCGCAGGCTGAAACAGGCGTGATGCCACGGACAACGAACCGTATCGTCCACAAGCAGCCCTTCGTTCAAAGGCGCACCATAGTGCGTGCACGCGTTACCGATCGCGAATAGTTCGTCGCCGCGCCGTGCGAGGAGCGCCGGTTCGCCGTGCGCGTGCCCGAGCAGCATGGCGCCGTCTGCGATTGTCGAAAGTGCGATTCCCTTCACGAGATCAGGTCCACTCAGTTCCGTCTTTACTTCGCTCATTTGATCCTCCTAAAATGTTGGGCCTTAGATATCTGCTCAGGTCACGTTCCTGCCTGATCAGACCTCTTCTTCACGACGCCACTTTTTGACGCGATGCAAGCCAATAAATCGTTCCAGGCCTTGTCGAATGATTGGGCTCCCTCGCTCTGGAGATCGGCGGCAAGCGTTTCATCATTGACGCCTTCTCGCGTAAATTCTGCGAGCACGTCTTCGGCATCGCCGCCATCGATCGGCAACACACCTCTCACGTGACCGTGCTCGGTGAAGGCGTGCAATGTCTTTTCTGGCATCGTGTTGATCGTATCCGGAGCTACGAGCGCTTCGATGTACAAGGTCTCTGAGGCGTCCGGGTCTTTCGTGCCGGTGCTGGCCCAGAGCAAACGTTGCGGCCGGGCGCCGGAGCGGGCAAGTTTCTGCCAACGCGGCGAGGCCAGCAGGTCGCGATAGGCCTTGTACGCGCGCTTGGCGATGGCAATGCCGAGACGGTTGCGCAGCCCGTCTGAAACCTTGTCTTTGACAGCCACGTCCCAGCGGCTGACAAAGATCGATGCTACTGAAGCGATCCTCGGGTCGAGGCCGGCGGCGATGCGTCGCTCGATCCCGCGCATATACGCTTCGGCTGCCGCTATATATTGCTCGCGTGAGAACAGCAGTGTGACATTCACTGGCACGCCTGCGAAGATCGTCTCTTCAATCGCGGGAATGCCTTTGCGGGTACCAGGAATCTTGATGAAAAGATTCGGGCGCTTCGCGCGCGCATGAAGTTCTAGGGCCGATTTTATGCTGCCGGCCGTATCATCGGCCAGCAAGGGAGACACCTCCAAGGACACCCAGCCGTCAACCCCGCCGGTGGCATCGTGGACCGGACGGAAGAGGTCGGCGGCCTGGATCAAATCCGCCAAAGCAAGTTCGTAGAACAACTCCTCGCCCGATTTACCTTCAACTGTCTTTTCACGGATCGCATCGTCGTATAAGCCAGCCTCTTTGATGGCCTTATCGAAGATTGTCGGATTGGAGGTCAGCCCCGTCACCGCAAAATCGCTGATGTAACGGCCGAGTGTGCCGCTCGTCAGAAGCTCGCGCGTGATATTGTCGAGCCAAAGGCTCTGACCCAGATCGTGCAATTGTTGCGTCGTCTTCATCGTTCCTCCTATTTACGCGCTCGACCTCACCGAACTATTTCCGCTTTCGGCTCGGTCCTCAGGTTTTGATCTCGCTCGGTGCGCGCGCCAAAATCCCCGGCGAATCATGGCTTGGTGAGAAGGTAGTCGACATCATCCAGCATCTGCTCTTTGTGGATGTAGGCAACCAACACCTCAGTAACCGTGACGGGCAGTTGTTGCCGGCGCGAATATAAAATGGCACGCCCGCCCAGCGCCAAGTGTCGATATGCAGCCGCAGCGCGGCGAACGTTTCGACCTGCGAGTCGGGGCCACGCTCTCTTCCTCACGGTAACCGCAAAACTGACCGCGCACGATATTCTCGGGAGCCAGAGGCCGCATCGCACTAACGATCCCCACTTTTTTGTCGCACAGCACCTCGGGACCGGATCCGGTTGAAAGCGGCGGGACCATTTGAGGTGCGCGCATAAGATTACACTTCCAAGTGGTAGCCTGCCCTCGCCAACGCCCGGCGCGTGGCTTCCATTACAAAAGGGCTATCGACGTGCGGCAAGACTTTCACTTCGGAATAATTCTGCAACTGGCGCAAAATCTCATCGATCTCGGCTCCGGCCAGTTCTTCGCACTGCTCGTACATGCCTCCGGGGTCTTCTTCGATCGGGTTGTGGAGCTTAAGAATGGCGCGGATGGCCGCGATAACCCGCGGCGTGGGAGTCGGCACGAGCAGCGCGGCCAAGGCGCCGTGATCCAGGTGCAGTTTGGCCGCGACGGCAAGCGGCTCGCCGCCGCGCAGCCGCTGTGCGGCGGGCAGCAGGATCTTTTCCTCCAGGCCGATGTGCTTGAGCAAACCCGCGCGGAATTGATGATAAGCGGCGTCGTCGATCGTTTCGCCAGACATGGCGCGCTCGAGCAAGTCATCGAGGCGCTGATGATCGCCGGCAAGGTAACGATAAAGTTTTCCGGACATAGTAAGTATCTTTCGATGGGGCGTGCTAAATTTTCTCCTAGCAGCGCTGATACATTTAGATCTCCAGTTTGAGTTTATTGTCCTCCTTTAAGATTTCGATTGCCCTGTTCTCGTCCATATTTTGCCCGTTGAAGTTTTAACTAAGAGGGCGATGACGCGTTTAGTTACGCGACATCGCGATGTAAGCAAGATTGCGCATGGAGACCTCTCGTCGTCCAATCTTACTTTGTTCAGTTTGAGCCAGGCGCAAGAAATGTGCCGCCATGCTGCATCCGTAATATGTGGGAATTCATAGATTGCAGCGACTTTGCTTTCTTATCGTTGAGGAAAAATCAATCGAATTTCGCATCAATGCGAAAGGAAGATGCCGTCCCTCAACGTATTCAGGATGACGATGCTGCTGCAATTCGTCGCCAGCTTCGGCTTCTACGAATCGGCTCCACGGGAGCGGATATAACCCAATGTGGGGTCCCACAAGTACATACTTTTTAGCCATTCTCTGTTTGTTCCAAATCAAATCGTTAAGTTTATCAAGCGTACGGTGCAAAGAGAGGGTATCAATTTTAGAGGGGAATAGAGTTCAGGACAAAACCATGCAAAAGTTAATGTGGTGTTACTTGATGAGACAAATAGTAATGTTACGAGGAAGTAAAGCCATGAAATTCAGAATTCCAGAGCCGTTAAGAGCCGGGCAGGAAGAGCTTGATGTTGAATTTAGACCTCATTCCGGCAGGGCGTTGACGGAGGAAAACGGATGAGTGAACCAATCATTACGTTAAAAGTTGCCCGTTACTGGCCCGGTCGGGATTCGAGGCCCACGTTTCAGGATTACGAAATCCCCTATCGGGAAGATTGGGTGGTGCTCGATGCTCTCAATTACATCAAGGATTACGTGGATGGCACGCTGTCCTTTCGCTGGTCGTGTCGGATGGGCGTATGTGGCGTGAGAGCCTGGGGCGATGGGATCTACGGCTCGGCCGCGAACGCGCCCGGAATAGCGCACACATTTCTAAACAATTATGAAATCTCCAAACTCAGTTAACTTGCCTGGCCTCGAAGACAAAACCTTTTTGTTGCTGGTTATCGGGGTATCGCTGGCATTCGCATGGATCCTCTGGCCGTACTCGGGAGCGGTTTTATGGGCAACCGTCCTGGCGATCGTGTTTGCGCCGCTGTATCGGCGGCTGTCAAGATCGATGCGGCAGAAGCGAACACTTGCTGCGCTCGCTACAGTGATGGTCATCCTGATGATCGTTATTCTGCCGTTAACGCTGATCACCGCCTTGTTGCTGCAGGAAGGGTTCAGTCTCTACGAAAGAATCCAGTCGGGCGAGCTGAATATCGGCCAGTACTTCAAGCAGATCTTTGACACGCTACCGTCATGGGTCACGGACCTGCTGGACCGCTTTGAGCTGACAAACCTCGGCTTGATGCAAGAGAGACTGTCTAGCGGCCTGATGAAAACGAGCCAGTTCCTTGCCACCCAGGCTTTAAGCATTGGCCAGAACACGTTCGACTTGATCGTCAACTTGTTCATCGTGCTGTACCTGCTGTTTTTTCTGCTGCGCGACGGTGACGGACTCACCAGGCGCATCAGGGAAGCGATTCCCTTGTATCCGGAGCAACAGCGCGATCTCTTCAACAAGTTCACCGCGGTCATCCGCGCGACGATCAAAGGGACCGTCGTCGTGGCTATCATGCAAGGAGCGCTCGGTGGACTTATCTTCTGGGTTTTGGGCGTCCACGCCGCGGTATTATGGGCGGCGTTGATGGCCGTTTTGTCCCTGCTGCCCGCGGTCGGGAGCGCCTTGGTCTGGCTGCCGGTTGCGATCTATTTCCTGGTAACGGGCGCTATCTGGCAGGGGATTGTCCTGATTGCGTTTGGCGTGCTTGTGATCGGGTTGGTCGACAACGTCTTGCGTCCGATCCTGGTCGGCAAGGAAACCAAGATTCCCGACTACGTTGTGCTGGTCGCTACGCTCGGCGGCATAGCGATCTTCGGTGTCAACGGTTTTGTGATCGGGCCAGTGATCGCGGCGATGTTCATGGCCGCCTGGGATATTTTCTCCGCATCGCGGTCGGGGATCCAGATCGACCGCACCGATGGTTGAGATGAGGGAGTCGTCGCCATGAGCATCGCGCAGAGTCGCCCAGACAGGATAACGGTATATCGCGTAAAGAAGCGAACATGAAGTCAAGAAGCTGTCGGGCGCACGCCTTGTGAAAAGAGAGAGTATGGTCATCATCCTGATGGGGGTAAGCGGTTCCGGCAAAACCACAGTCGGAAGGCTACTTTCCGAAGAACTCGGTTGGAAGTATTTCGAAGGGGACGGCTTCCATCCGCAGGCCAACGTTGAAAAAATGAAAAACGGAATCGCATTGGATGATGCAGACAGAAGGCCGTGGCTGGATACGCTTCGCGAGTTGATCCGCGGCTGTCTTGAGCGGGGCGACTCGGCCGTTGTCGCCTGTTCCGCTCTGAAGGAGAGCTACCGCAAGTTTCTGCTGGTCGATGAAAGGGTCCTTTTGATTTACCTCAAGGGTGACTTTGAACTTATTCAACAGCGGCTTAGCAAGCGTCGCGACCATTTCATGAACCCAAACTTGCTCGCTAGCCAGTTCGCCACGCTTGAGGAACCCAAGGCAGACATGCAAGTTGACATTTCTTTGAGCCCTGGCGAGATTGTTGAGTCCATCAGAAGCCGTCTGCGTCTCTAGGAGAGGACTGCGCGAGGAGGAACAATCTCTCGGAACACATAATATCAACAAGGTTCGATACCACGAAGCTTGCTGCGGGGTAGTTCATTTGTCCTGCGCGCCTGCGGCCGAAGCGCGAAGCCGTAATATCTGCCAGAGCCAATAGCTCCTGGGCGGCCCGGTTCACCCTGCCGCTTCCCGACGGTACCAGGGGAGGATGAGTTTCTCAGCCAAAATCACCATGCCGTAAAGCGCCAGCGACATCACAACCAGGTAGAGGAGCGCGGCAAAGGCCATAGGGGTGTTGAAATAGTTGTTGGCCGAGAGCACCAGGTAACCCAGCCCCGACCTTCCGGAGATGAACTCTCCAACGATGGCTCCAATCACGGCCAAGGAGATTGCGATCTTGCATCCGGCAAAGACGTAAGGGAGAGAATACGGGAAGCGAATTTTCCGGAACAGGACCCAGCGGCTTTTGGACATGGATCGAACCAGTTCGAGCAATTCCGGGTCCATGTTGGTGAGCCCCATGATTGTGTTAAGCACGATCGGAAATACTGCGGTGAGAAAGGCATTGGCAATTTTCGATTCGATACCGACGCCGATCCACACCACAAACAGGGGGGCGATAGCGACCTTTGGAAAAGAGTTAAACATGATCAAGCTGGGATAGAGGGTGTCACGCAGAAGCGGGAAGTGGACGATCCCGATTGCGCAAGCAACGCCGAGACCGAGAGCCAAAACAAAGCCCAGTAGAGTTTCCTTGAGCGTCACCAAGGTGTGAGAGAGCATCACTGAATTTTTGTCGGTGATGACGTCGAGGATTTGCGAGGGCGCGGGAACAAGCCAGTCCGGCACATGGAGCAGCCTGATCAGAGTTTCCCAGAGCAGGATCGCGGCGATATAGAAGAGCGTTATGCGCAGGACTCTTCTGGTTTGAAGCGCTTCAGCCATCGGCGTCTTCCTCCCACAGGCAGCGGCGGATCCGGCTGCTAAAAAGTATGAACTCGGCGGTGTCTTTAGTAAAGATCTGGCGCGGTCGTGGAAGATCGATCGCAAACGCGGCCAGAACTGTTCCGGGACGCGAAGACATCACCAACACCTTGTCGGAAAGCATCACGGCTTCGTCGACGTCGTGAGTCACAAACAAGACCGTGCTTTTCCACTCTTCCCAGAGCCGGAGTAGTTCAAAGCCCATCTTTTGCCGCGTCAGCGTGTCGAGGGCGCCGAAAGGCTCGTCCATTAAGAGGAGCGACGGCTCCGCCACCAGCGCACGGCAGAGCGCGACCCGTTGCTGCATGCCGCCGGAAAGCTCAAACGGATACTTTCCGATGAAATCCGCCAGACCGGCGGTGCCGAGCAGCCTGCGCGCTTTCGCTTCATATTCTTTGCGATCGAGACGGTAAATCTCGGCTGGCAGCAACACGTTGTCCAGCACCCGGCGCCACTCCAAAAGCAGCGGCTTTTGGAACATGATGCCGATGTCGTTGCGCGGCCCGCTCAATTCCCGACCTTCGATAGAGATTGTTCCGGCTGACTTAGAAAGAAGCCCCGCGAGAATTTTGAGCAAGCTGGATTTGCCGCAGCCACTTTGGCCGACGATTGAGACAAATTCTCCTCGGCCTACCGTGAAGGAGACCTCGCGAAGCGCCTCGACTTCCATCCCATCTCTCGACCGGTAAACCTTGGAAAGCCGGTCAACGCGGATCGACTCCGGCATTCTAGGGTAATTTGGTCAGTTCCGCCGCAAGCGCGGGAGGCACTGTGAATGGTTTGTTGTGTGTGAACTGGTTAGTGTACACATCCTTGGGCTGATTGAACTTCATCAGATCGGACATGAGCTTGATCTGAAAGGCCATCCGATCTTCTTCCATGTAGCCCAAGCCTTTCTCCTTTGATGTTTTGGTCATGATGGCGTCAATAGCGAACAGCAGCGACAGGCGGGCAGATTCCCGATCCAGTTCAGGATTGGCCTTGAGCGTGATATCGAGGGCCTCATCGGGATGCGCGATGGCATAAGCGTAGCCATCCATAGTGGCGCTAACAAAATTAGCAACCGTTTTCGGTTCCCGCTTAAGCAGATCGTTGTGGGTAACGAGACCGTTGCCGTAGACCTGCCAGCCATAGTCTTCCCAACGAATGAAATGGAGCTTTTTCCCTTCCTTTCGGGCGCGGAGTATTATCGGTTCGTCAAAGCCGGGCCGAAAACCCGGGACCCAGTCGACTTGACCGCTGAAAAACACCGCAGGCTTGGCGGCGGCCTCCACCGGGATATGGGTCGCTTTGTTGATGTCGATTGCCGCCAGCTTAGCGAAGGCGGGCCAGGTAACCATAATGGCCGCCCCGGAGGCCTCTGCGAAAGTTTTTCCCTCGACATCTTTGGGTTTGCGGATTCCTTTCTCTGCAAATGACAGGATACTCTCAGGAGCTTTGCCGATGATCACCCCGATGATTGTTAGTGGAATGTTCTTACCGCGCGAGATGATCGCCGTCGGCACATTCACTTCACCGAACTGGGCCGCTCCGGTTGCGACCACTTTCGCGGTATCGCCGCTACCGAAGCCACGGTTGATGGTCACGTCCAGGCCCTTAGAAGCATAGAACTTCTTTTCCTTGGCGACGAAAAAGCCGGCATGGAGCCCGCCGACGACCCAGGCGAGCTGAACGGAGACTTTTTTGCTCTGCGCTCTAGAGTTGGACGGAAAGCCCGCTAATAAAGCGATTGTGCAAATCGCAACCAGCATTGCGCATAAGACGTTTTTCACGACAACCTCCTTCTTTTTCGGTTTCGTTTTGTCGCCAACTGATAGACTTCTTTGAGCGTAAGCTATCACCCCGATTGCATTCAAGTCAAAGAAACGATCCTCTGTCGATCAGCCCGGATCTCTTAAGTTACCGACAGCTCAAGCGCGGTCGTGTCATCGCTTGTGATTCGAGATAATAGCGTACAAAAATCGGAGAGCAATCAGCAGAGGCAAATAGATTGTCTGACGGGACTAACCTCGTGTTAGGCTCTTTGCCGGCAGATATCGATAGCCTTAAAACCATAATCAGCGTTTTCGATGAATAGCACCGTGCGGTTTAGAGATGCCCCTTTTCTCGCCTATTAATCTGACGTACAACATACTCCGGCTCGACCACAAAAACAGACGGATTGCAGCCGCAGGACGTGCATTCTTTGTTCAAAGAAAACATTGTGAAAGGAGCAACAAAAAATGCCAAACAGAGTTCTTAAAGAATCTTTCCTAAGGTTGCCGCTTTTGACGACAGCTTTAGTTCTTCTGTCGGTTGTCTTAGGGGCGCGTGGGCAGCTCGCCCATAGCGCTGCGCCTTTCTACGAAGGGAAAACAATCCGAATCATTGTTGGGACCTCGCCAGGAGGTGGGTACGATACGTACACTCGCCTTATCGCCCGCCACTTCAGCAAGTATATTCCCGGCAACCCAACCATCATCGTCGACAACATGCCGGGCGCGGGAGGATTGATTTCGGCGAACCATCTCTTCAAAGTAGTCAAGCCCGACGGTCTTACCATCGGCCATTTCGTTGGCGGACAATTCCTGCAGCAGCTCCTCGCTAAGCCAGGCATTGAATTCGACGCGCTCAAGTTTGAATACATCGGGGTGCCCGCTCAAGACAATTTTGTCTTTGGGGTGGGCAAGACGACGGGCATCACAAGCATAGAGCAATGGTTGGCATCCAAGACAGCGGTTAAATTTGGCGCCATAGCAGCCGGTGATGGGACCTATGATGTTCCCAAAGTCGTCGAGGCTGCTCTCGGTCTGCCGATTCAGATTGTATCGGGATATAAAGGGACTGCCCCAATTCGCCTCGCATTCAACAGCGGCGAGGTCGGCGGCCTGAGTAACTCGTGGCAATCGTTTCGGTCAACCTGGAGGAAGGAACTTGAAACCGGCGAAGTGATGATTGTGGTTCAGATCAGCTCGAAGCCGCACCCAGACCTTCCCAAGGTGCCTTTGGCCATGAATCTGGCTAAGACAGACGAGGCGCGAAAACTCATTCAGGCAGTGGCCCAAGCTCACGGCGCCGCGGTGCGTCCCTATGTTTTACCTCCCGGCACGCCCAAGGACCGGGTGCAGATCCTGCGCAAGGCGTTTATGGAGGCCGTCAAGGATCCGGAACTGCTCAATGAAGCCGCCAAGGCCAATCTGGAAATCAATCCCGGATCGGGCGAAGAGTTGGAGCGAAACGTCAAAGAGCTTCTCCGTCTCGATGCCGCTCTGGTCACGCGACTTAAGGAAATTTTAAAGTAGGAAGCAAGATGGCTGGATCAACATTTGTTTTTAACAATCCCAGGGTCGAGCGCATCGTTTCCGGCCGAGGGTCGACTGGAAAATTGGCCGAAGAGATGGGGAGGGTTGGCGGAACACGCGCATTGGTTGTGATTTCGCCGTCGGTCGCCAAGACGTTCTTGCTCGATCGGATCAAGTCGAGCCTCGGCGCGAAGTGCGTGGCGATCTTTGACCAGGTCAAACCGCATTCGCCAACGGACTCGATCGCGAAAGCGGTCGAGAGCGCGCGCGACGCGCGCATCGACGTGCTGCTGAGCGCGGGCGGCGGGAGCGCCATCGATACCGCCAAGGGCGTCGCGGCTTTGCTCGCCGAAGGCGGCTCGTTACCGCGCTTCGGCGTTCGCTTCACGCCGCCGAATAAGAAAGAAGTTCCGGCCATGCCCGGGCCGAAGCTGCCGCATATCGCGATACCAACGACATTGTCCGGTGGGGAATACAGTTATTCGGCGGGTATCACTGAAGGCGGCAAGAAGTATATCGTCGCCGATCCCAAACTTGCTCCC